>NZ_JBEZFX010000005.1:0-282418 GCF_040649675.1 Micromonospora parva
ACCCCCAAAACCCCCACTGTACGTGTAGTACAGCGTGTTCATATACCATACTATAGGTGTCCCCCCCGGGCCACCCCTCCGGCCCCCAAAACTTCTTGATCACCGCGGTCGGCCGGGTTCACCGCGGTCGGCCGGGTTCACCGCGGTCGGTCGGGTTCACCGCGGTCGGTCGGGGTCTGGGCCGGGGGGGGTCAGTGCGTGGGGGGTGGGCAGCGGTCGGGGAGGGTCACCTGGCCGGGGCGGTGGTCGAAGGTGTCCATGGTGAACCACTCGTCCAGTTCCGGGTCGAAGAGGTTCTGCAGGCCGAACTGCAACACCTGCCACCAGCGGCTCGGGTCGCGCTGGTCGACGTAGATGTCGCCGAGCGCGAGCGGGAACCGGAAGAACTCCCCCGGCACTGTGGACCCGCCGACGACGCCGACCCGCCAGTGGTCGACGTGCCGGTCCTTGGCACCCTGCAAAATCTCCGGCCCCACGTAGCGGGCGCTCTTCAGCTTGTCGTTGAAGATCTGCCGGTTGAAGAACCCCGGGACCTTGCTGCATTCGCGCGGCGGGAACAGTGGGATGTTCGGCCACTTGTAGGTGAGCGTGTAGAGGGTGTTCTCGTAGATCAGGTTCGTGAACCAGATCGGGTGGTCCGGCCCGCCGGCGATCATCTGGCTGTTGCCGTCGCGGCCCTGCCACGAGAACGGCACGTCGATGCCGAGGTCCCGCACGATGTACCGGCCGGTGCCCTGGAAGTCCGCGGGAAGCAGCGGTGGGCGCGGCTCGCGCGGGTCGGGGACGGAAGGGCCGTCAGCCTGGGCCGCGCGGGGCAGTGGCGCCGCCGCCGGGCCGGGTGCCGCAGCCGGGCCGGGCGCGACGACGCCCAGCGCGAACAGCCCACCGGCGATCGCCGACAGCACTGTCCGATGTGTACGCCTCGACGCCACCACTGCCCTCCGCCGGCTGTGAGAGTGCCAACTGCCTTCGGCGCAGCGTACGAGCAGGCAAAACGTGAGAGATGGCGGAACGGCTCGGCTCCACCGGACGGGTGAGGCGACGCGTAATCGGAGCAGACCATGCTGGCACCCCTCGCCTACGGGCTCGCGGTCGTACTCAGCCTCTCCCTGGGCAGTACACCTAGCCGGCGGGCGCAGACCCGCGTTACGGCCGTCGGCTCAGATCGTCAACGGACCTCCGTTGCGGGTCTCGTCCTTCACCGCGATCAGGTTCGCGACGACGTACGGGATGTTGTGCGCCTGGTGGAAATCGCTCGGGAAGTACGTGCCCAGGCGAGACACCTGGAATCGGCAGCGGATCTCCGGCACGAAACGTGCGTACTGGTCGTTGGTGAAATACCAGAACGAGTTCTCGTTGTAGAACGCGACGTGCGTCGGATCCTGGTACGCGCCCCGTCCGTCCGAACTGGGCGTCAGGGACAGCAGCAACCCGTTCGGGGCGAGGACCCGGTACAACTCGTTGAACATCCCCATCTTGTCCGGGATGTGCTCCAGGAAGTCGACCGCCCGGATCACCCCGACGCTGTTGTCCGGCAGGTCGATCCCCTTCGTGACGTCGCAGACGATGTCCACGCCGTCCCCGGCACGGCGATCCAGCCCGAGGAACCCCTCCGGCTTGTTGTGTGCCGCTCCCATATCCAGGGCCAGCAGGTCCCGCCGTTTCGCCCAGGCCAACGTGTTGAACTGGATGTTACGGTCGTAGATCTCCACGGACCGCCGCTGGATGCGCGCGTTGACCTCAGGGTCGCGCTGGGTGTTCCTGGCGTGCATCCGTTGCAGGTAAAGGCACTTGGGGATCTGGTGAAACTCGGCCGCCTGGTACAGCCGGCACATCAGGTCGAGGTCATCGGCCACGTCGAGTTCCTCGTTGTAGCCGCCCACCTTCTCGTACAGATCCCGTCGGAACGCCCGGACGTGGTTCGGGGCGTACCAGATGTAGCTGACGTTGTGCGGCGTCGGCTCCAGCGAGTGGCAGGCCAACACCGCACGCCCGTCGACCCGCTCGTCGCGGTAGCGCCACCCGTGCGCGGCGGCGAACCGCGAGTCGTCCCGGCCGCCGTCCTCGCTGATCTGAGCCGTGTCGCTGTAGACGAAGCCCGCCCCGGGGTTCGCGTCGAAGGCGGCCACGATCTCCCCCAGGCAGTCGCTGCTGAGCAGGTCGTCGTCGTCGAGTTCGACGAGGATGTCCCCGTACGCCTCGGCGCAGGCCTGTCGCTTCACCGCACCGACACCGGACAGCCCGTCCCGCACCAGGAGGCGGATCCGTGGATCGTTCGCCTCGGGGCGCCACCGGGTGCCCTGGTTGAGAATGACCACCCACTCCCAGTCCGCGTACGTCTGCGCCAGCAGGGACTGCAGACAATCGTCCAGGAAGCGGGTTCGGTTGCTACCTGTGAAAACCGTGACGTGTGGTGCCTTCACCACACGATCACCTCCTTGTCTTCTGCGGGCGGAAGTCCTCGGGGACGGCCGACGCAAGCTTCGGATCCGCACCGATCGCCGACGCGAACGCCTCCTGGGCGCCCGTCCGGTCGTGCTGCTTGACGAGCATCAACCCCAATCGCAGGTACGCCGTGGAAGCGCCCTCATCGGCACCGACGATCTTGCGATACAGCGCGACCGCCTCGTCCGGCTTCGCCTCCTCCAACAGCATTGCCTTGTTGTAAAGGGCCGGCCGGTAGGAGTCGTCGATCTGCAGTGCCTTGTCGTAGTCCGCCATCGCTTCGCCGGTCGCGTTACGCGACTGGGCGAGGTAGCCGAGGTTGAACCAGGCGAACTTGTTGTCTCCCTGAAGCGCGACCACCTTCTCGAAGGTTGCCTTCGCCTCGTCGGACTTGCCGGCCTGACCCTGCTCGATACCCTGCTGGAGCAGGACCCCCGGGTCCTCCTGCCCGGCCCCTGGTGCGACGGTCCCGCCGGATTCCTTCGCCACGGGTGTCTTGTCGTCACTGCACGCACCCGCCCCGCCCAGCAGCACAGAGCCGCAGGCAAGTGTGCCGAACACCTGTCGCATTCTCACTGTCTTCCTCGTTCCTGCCGATCATTGTGGGTGCTTCGCTGATCACGATGTGGCGGGCGCGCAGATGACATAGACGAGGCCGGGTTCCGTTCCGAGGAAGTTGGCCTGCCATCCGACCGGCGTACCTCCTACTACGAGCGGGCTGTCCACGTTCACGGTCCCGTTGGTGGTGTAGCCGCCGCCCGTCGCCACTTCACCGGTGGGGCAGCTGACGGTTTGAAAGCCGGTCCCAGGCACATCAGAAGATTCGACATGAACGCCTGCCAGGACACCCTGAGCGCCCTGAGCGCCCTGAGCGCCCTGCGGCCCGGTCTCGCCCTGCGCACCCTGGAAACCCTGCGGGCCCTGCGCACCTTGCGGACCGACCTCGCCCTGGAAACCCTGCGCACCCTGCGCACCGACCTCGCCCTGCGAACCCTGCGCACCCTGCGGCCCGACCTCGCCCTGCGGGCCCTGGAAACCCTGCGCACCCTGCGGGCCAGCCTCGCCCTGCGAACCCTGCGGACCAGCCTCGCCCTGCGAACCCTGCGGCCCGGCGTCGCCCTGCGAACCCTGGAAACCCTGCGCACCCTGCGCACCCTGCGCGCCCTGCGGGCCAACCTCGCCCTGCGCGCCCTGCGGGCCGGCGTCGCCCTGCGCACCCTGCGGCCCGGCCTCGCCCTGGAAACCCTGCGGGCCCTGCGCGCCCTGCGGGCCAGCCTCACCCTGCGAACCCTGCGGCCCGGCCTCGCCCTGCGGACCGGCCTCGCCCTGCGCACCCTGGGAACCTTGCGAGCCCTGCGGACCCGGCGAACCGGTCACACCCTGCGGACCCTGGGGGCCCTGGAAACCCTGCGGCCCTTGGGGACCCGGCGAACCCTGCGGACCCCGCTCACCCCGCTCACCCTGCTCACCCTGCTCACCTTGGAAACCCTGCGCGCCGGTAGCACCCTGGAAGCCACGTGGGCCTCGTGGACCACGTCCCCCGCGTTCGCCCTGCGGACCTTGCGGCCCCTGCGGACCCACCTTGCCGCCGTCATGGTGGCGTCGACCCGGCTCCTGGTCCTGCCACTGCCAACCCTGCGGACCGGACCATCCGTCGGGGCCGCCGTCCCGCACGAGGGTTGCGCCGGGCTGCCACGCCTGCGCCTGTCCGAGCGGCCCGGGCGTGCCCTGGTAGCTGCGCTCGGCGCGGGCCTTGTGGACCACCTCGGCCGCCTGAGCGGGGGTGACGCCTGTGGTCATGCCGGCCACGATCAGCACGGAGCTCAAACCCGATGCGGCCTTGATGTGCCGGGGACTCACCAGCGGCTTACGTTCCGTGTTTTCCCTCATGTCCCCTCCACCGGAACGGGTCGGCACATCTCGAGCCCTTCCCAGGACGCGCAGGAGTCACAATATCGGCGGGCCTACCCGATGTAGGCAAACGTAGTTTTAGCCCCAAATACCTCGCAACCACCCGAAATAGGTCGATCGCTGGGCATCGCCTCCCGTGGTGGTGTGCCAGACCCCTGTCGGCTGGCGTGCCGGTGCAGATCCATGGCATGAACCCGGACCCGTTCCTCGCCGGTGGGGGCCATCTGGACGTGCACATCCCCGGCCGGGCACTCAAGGATGTCTTCCAGCGGTACGAGGGGAGCTGCGCGGGCTACCACCAGCGCTCGCAGAACACTTACGGCTGCCAGAGGTTCTGGATCGAGGTCGGCGTCGAGAAGGAGCTCGGGCTCAATTGCAAGCCCGGGATCGAGGCGTACGGGCCAGGACGCAGAGGCGCTGTTCGCCAACTGACCCGCGCCCGGATCGTCGGGCCGACCCGTCCGGGCTGACCGGTCACGACGTCGGGGGTCGGCAACGTGCGGATCGAGGGATTGGCAGGGCTCCGCCGGACGGGTGAAGCAGACGGGCCGGCGGGTCGCCGCAGAGCGACCCACCGGCCCGGACCTCCAGTGGGCTATCCGGCGCCGCCGGCCCGGAACGCCACCCAGGCGTCGCTCATCCGGTCGGCCTGACCCGGCGTGAACATGTTCATGCAGGAGTCCTCGGTGTAGTCCATGAAGTTGTGGATCGGGTCAAGCCCGGGGGCGGTGCAGGAGTCCGCACCCACCGGGCAGTCGAACTGCGGCGCCGCCTCGCGTGGGGTGTCCGCGACGAAGTCGCCGGACGCGGAGCAGCCGTGCGCGAAGGTGTGCTCCAGCATCAGCCAGTGCCCGACCTCGTGCGTCAGCGTGTCACCCAGGGCGTACTTGCCGGCCGTGCCACCCGGCATCGACTCGTCGAGCATCACCACGCCGTCGATGTAGTCGCGCCCGTTGTTGTAGCCCTTCGGGAAGTACGCCCAGCCGAGCAGCCCGCCGCCGATGTTGGCCGCGTACACGTTCAGGGTCTCGGAGTCGCCGGTGTACAGCGCCTTCTTCATGTCCCGCTCGTTCTTGCCGGGCACGACCGTGTACCAGGCACTGTTCACCGTCCACGTGGTGTCGACGAGCGAGAACCGGAACGGGGTGTTGGCGGCGTCGCCGGCCGTGCGGCCCGCGAACGAGTCGTTGAGGACCGTCATCTGCGCGGCGATCAGGGTGTTCCACCTGGTCGTCTCGGCTGCGGTGAGCGGATGGTCGGAGATCATGTGGAAGACCGTCGGGATGGTCACGCTGCCGTTGGGCAGGCGCGGCGCGTCCTTGATCACGCCGTAGGCGTTGGCCTCGTTCTTGGCGTACAGCGCCGGCTCCTGGACGGTGGCGCCCTTGGCGACCCGGGCCGCGCCGTGCGCGTCGGCACCCGGCTCGCAGGCGGCGACGCCCGGGGAGGCGGTCGCGGGCGCGGCCGTGGCGAGCGCCCCGGAGGCGCCGCCGGAAGCCAGGACCGTCGCGGCGGTGGCGGTGAGGACCGCGAGTCGGAAGGTCGATCTTCTGCGCATCGGTGCACCTTTCGTGAGGGAGGCGGTGCCGGGTCGATGGCGTCGCTGTTCGGTATGAGAACACGCCGACGACATCGACAAAAGCCCCTCTGAGCAGGGCAGATGACGATGTAACGGAACCGGACCGGTCAGCGCTGTTTGGGGCGCTCCGGCGGGGTTCAGAGGACCCGGGTCACCTGCTCGGCGGCGACGACCGCGTCCCGCCGCGCCGGGTCGAGATTGGCGCTGATCACCACGGACGCGCCGGCCGACAGCGGCGCGAGCAACCACTTCAGCGGCTGCTCGGTCTCGACCGCGTCGACCAGCAGCCGGTCGCCGGCCCGCAGGTCCATCATCGCGGCGACCTCCCGGGCGAGCGCCCCCCACTGGCCGTAGGTGGTGCCGTCCGCGCTGGCCGGGTCCGACGGGCGGATGGCGGTGTGGTCGGGTGTGACGTCCGAGTGGCGGAGCACCTCGGCGGACCAGTCCAGCCAGCCCAACGGCACGTCGGTCAGCCGACCCGCCCCGGTGCCGACGAGGTAGCGGTGCGGGGCGTCCGGCACGTCCTCCAGCCAGTCGTCCTGCCGCTGCGGGGTCACGAAGACCGCGTCGAACGGCCGGTCACCGCCCGGTTCGAGCACCGGCAGGCCCGCCGTGGCGCGCGGCCGGAACGACACCGCCAGGCCCGAGGCCCACGCGCCCAACAACACCGCGGCGGTACGCCAGTGCGGCGGCAGCAGGACCGCTACGCGGCTGCCGGGGCCAAGTCCACAGCCGTCCCGCAGCAGGCTGGCGCTGCGCGCCGCCCACGAGCCGACCTGCTGTGCGGTCAGGTCGACCCGCTCGCCGGTCGCCTCGTCGCGGTAGCTGAGCAGGGGACGTTCGACATCGGCGGGCCGCAGCGACAGATCGGCCGTGACGGTTGGCTGCATGTCCACGCTCCCCGGTGACGACGACGAAGTCACCCTACTCAACGACTTTGGTCGCGGCTGTCGTCGGCCGATGGCCGTAGCGGCCGGCCGGGAGGCCCGGGCACCGTACGAGGTGAACCCGAAAGCGCTGCCCGAGGAGCGCCCGTGCCGCCCGAACCCCAGCCCACCGACCGCCCAGCCACCGCCAACCTCCCAGCCACCGCAGACCGCCCAGCCACCGCAGACCGCCCCACCAACGCCCGTGCCGTCGCCGCCGCACGTCTTCCGCTGCGCCGACGGCTCCTACCGGTGATCGCGTTGCTGCTGCTCGCGCCGTGGGCGGCCGAGTGTTCGTGGGGTGGCTTCGCCATCGACGACTTCCTGCCGGTGCTGATATTCCTCGGCCCGATGTACGGCGGGGCGGCGATCCTGATCCGGGAGACCGCCCGGCACCTCGGCGCGGGTTGGCCGACGATCGTGCTGCTCGCCGCCGCGTTCGGCGTACTCCAGGCCGGCCTGGTCGACCAGTCACTGTTCAACCCGCACTACCTCGACGACACCCAGTACGCCGACACCCGTGCCGCGGCCGAGGCGTCGCTGGTGCCGGGACTCGAATTCAGCCTCCGGCAGGCCTTCGACTATGTGGGCAACCACATCGTGCTGACCATCTGCGCGCCGATCGTGCTCGTCGAGTCGTTCCTCGGACCGGGCCGCCGGCTCCGGCCGTGGCTCGGCCGACCCGGGCTGGCCGTGGTCGCCGTGCTGTACCTGCTCGGCAGTCTGCTGATCTTCGCGTCCGACGGGGGCCGGAAGAACTTCCTGGCCAGCCCCCTCCAACTGACCCTCGCCGCAGTGGTCGTGCTCGCCCTGGTCGCGACGGCAGTGCTGCCCCGCTGGCGTCGCCCCGCTCCGCGCCGGACCCGCCGGCTGCCGCACCCGCTGTGGCTGGGCCTGCTGGTCGTCCTCGTCCGGCTCGGCGCCGACCTCGCGCCGGGCTGGGCGGGGGTGACCATCGCGCTGGGGCTCGCCGCCATCATGGGGGCCGCCATCGCCTACTGGTCGTCGGGCGTGCACTGGAGGCAGCGGCACGTGCTCGCGGCCGGCACGGCCAGCGTGGTCAGCGCCGCCGCGTTCGCCTACCTGGTGCCGCCGTACTCCCCGGGGAACCCGACGGCGGCCCTGGCCGGCGACATCGCGGTCTCCGTCATCACCGTGGCCCTAATCGGCGGCGCCTGGTGGCGACTGCGCCGTGCTTCGCCGACTGTTCACGTCGGCGCAAGCTGATGCTCCCCAACAGCTGTCAGCCTCCGTGCGGGTACGACCTAACGGAGGAAGTCCTTGACTCTCAGAAGAGCATTCACCGCGCTCACCGCAGCCGGTGTCGCCGCCGCCAGCCTGGCCGGGGCCACCCCCGCGTCGGCCGGCGGGCACCACCACCCAGCCAGGTCGCTCGCCTTCGACCGGGTCGCCACGTACCCGGTCTTCCAGAACCGCCCGGCCGGTGAGGATCCGACGACAGCGACGGTCGCCGAGATCTCGGCGGTCAGCGAGGACGGTCGCACTCTGATCCACACCGACGCGCTGGCCCGGCGCATCGGCTTCCTGGACATCTCCCGCACCGACCGGCCGCGCGGCCTCGGCACGCTCTCCCTGGCCCAGCTCGGCGACGCCGAGGACGAGCCGACCTCGGTCGCCGTGGTCGGCAGGTACGTGCTGGTGGTGGTGAACACCAGCGCCAGCTACACCGCGCCGTCCGGCCGGCTCGACGTGATCGAGCTGGCCAGCCGGCAGCGGGTGGCCAGCTTCGACCTCGGCGGTCAGCCCGACTCGATCGCAATCAGCGCTGACAAGCGGTACGCCGCGATCGCCATCGAGAACGAGCGCGACGAGGAGGCCACCCCGCCCGGCGGAGAGGAGGGCGACCTGCCCCAGGCACCCGCCGGTTTCGTGCAGATCGTCGACCTGACCGGGAAGTCCCCGGCCGGTTGGCGGCTGCGGCCGGTAGCGCTGACCGGGGCCGACGGCAGTGCGCTGCCCGCGCTGGTGCGGGCCGGTCTCGCCGCGCCGACCGACCCCGAGCCGGAGTACGTCTCGATCAACAGCCGTAACCAGTTGGCAGTGACGCTGCAGGAGAACAACGGCGTCGCGGTGGTCGATCTGCCCACCGGGCGGATCACCAGAGTGTTCAGCGCCGGCACCGCCACGATCAGCGGCATCGACACCAGGAAGGACGGTGTCATCGACCTGACCGGCAGCATCACCGACGTGCCGCGCGAGCCGGACGCGGTGGCCTGGATCGACGACCGCTATCTCGCCACGGCCAACGAGGGTGACTGGCGCGGCGGCACCCGGGGCTGGTCGGTCTTCGACAGCCGCAGCGGACGGGTCGCCTGGGACGCCGGAAACTCCTTCGAGCGGCTCGCCGTCACCTACGGCCTGCACAACGAGGACCGGGCCGGCAAGAAGGGCACCGAGCCGGAGGGCGTGGCGGTCGCCGAGTACGACGGCGTGCGGTACGCGTTCGTCGGCTCGGAGCGGAGCAACTTCGTCGCCGTCTACGACCTGAGCGACCCCACCCGGCCGGTGTTCCGGCAGGTGCTGCCGACCACCAACGGGCCGGAGGGGCTGCTGCCCATCCCGTCGCGCGGGCTGCTCGCGGTCTCCAGCGAGGAGGACGACGCCTCGGTCAACGTCCGGGCCTCGGTGTCGCTGTTCCGGCTCGGCACTGGCACCCCGGCCTTCCCGAGCATCGTCTCCGGCACCGACCGGGCGGGCGCCCCGATCGGTTGGGGCGCGCTCGGCGCGCTGAGCGCGGTCCCGGGCAAGCGGGACCAGCTCTACAGCGTCACCGACGCCGCGTACAGCCAGACCCGCATCCTCACCATCGACGCGAAGCGGACGCCGGCCGTGATCACCGGTGCGCTGCCGGTGCGGGACGCTGCCGGCGCGCCGGTCGGCTACGACGCGGAGGGCGTCTTCGCCCGCCCGCAGGGTGGCTTCTGGCTCGCCGTGGAGGGTGCCACCGGCGCGGAGAACAAGCTGGTCCGGCTCGACGCCGCCGGGGTCACCCGGCAGACCGTCGCGCTGCCCGCCGAGGTCGCCACCGGCCTCGGCAAGCAGGGCCTGGAGGGGGTCACCGCGACCACCGACCGGCAGGGTCGGGAGATCGTCTGGGTGGCCGTGCAGCGGGAGCTGAGCACCGATCCGGCCGGCGTCGTCCGACTTGGGCGGTACGACGTCGCGGCGGGCACCTGGAGTTGGTTCGGCTACCAGGTGGGGGCCACCAGCGTGCCCGGCGACTGGATGGGCCTCTCCGAGATCACCGTGGTCGGTGACCGGCTCGCGGTCATCGAGCGGGACAAGCTGAACGGCCCGGCCGCGACCGTCAAGCGGGTCTACACGGTGCCGCTGCCCGGTGCGGCTGCCACCGGCCCGCTGACAGTGCTGCCGAAGACCCTCGCCGTCGACGTGCTGCCCGCGCTGCGCGCCACCAACGGCTGGACCCAGGAGAAGCTGGAGGGTCTGACGGTCGCCGGCAACGGCGAGGTGTACGCGATCACCGACAACGACGCCGTCCAGGACGCCACCGGCGAGACCGTGCTGCTGCGCCTCGGCTCCAGCCGGAAGGTCTTCGGACACCGCTGATCCGGCACGGGCCGTGCGCGACCCGGCCCGCCAGGTCGATGTGCTGTTGAGCGGTATGCCTCAGAGTCATATTGATGTTTCTGAGGCATACCGCTCACTGCCACATCCGACCCGACGGAGGTGACCGGCGGTGACCGCCGACCGGCCCAGCCAGGTTCAGCCCTTTACCGGGAGTTCCGGGCCGCCGTCGAGCAGTGGAGCGAGCAGGTCGTCGTACTCCTCGACCCGGTCCAGGACCTCGGCGGCGGTGAACTGGCGGACGGCCGGCTTCCGACCGCGGGCGCCGGCCTCCACCTCGTCCCAGGTCAGCGGCGTCGACACCGACGGCACCGACTGGGCCCGCAGCGAGTACGGCGCCACAGTGGTCTTCGCCGCGTTGTTCTGGCTCCAGTCGATGAAGACCTTGCCCGGCCGGAGGTTCTTCGCCATCTTCGACACGATCAGCTTCGGGTGGGCCTTCTCCAACTCCTGGGCGATCCGGCGGGCGTAGTCGGAGACGAGGTCCGACGACTGCGTGCCGGCGATCGGGCAGCAGAGCTGCATGCCCTTCTTGCCGGAGGTCTTCGGGTACGACTCGATCCCGTCGTCGGCGAGCCGGTCGCGCATCAGGACCGCCACCGGGCAACACTCGGCGAGCCCGGCCGGCGGCCCCGGGTCCAGGTCCACGACCATCATGTCCGGGTGCTCGCCGACCTTCCACTGCGGCGTGTGCAGCTCCAACGCGGCCAGGTTCGCCAGCCAGACCAGGGTGGGCAGGTCGTCGGCGACCACGTAGTCGATGGTTTCCCGGCCCTTCGTCGACCCGGGGGCGGGCAGGTTTTCCACCCGCACCCAGTCCGGGGTCGCGGCCGGTGTGTTCTTCTCGAAGAACGACTTGTCGTCCACCCCGTTGGGGAAGCGGATCCGGGTGACCGGTCGGTCCCGCAGGTGCGGCAGCAGCACCGGGGAGATCCGGGTGTAGTAGTCGATCACCTCACCCTTGGTGAACCCGGCCGCCGGGTAGAGCACCTTGTCCAGATTGGACAGCTCCAGCGAGCGGCCCTCGACGTCCACCCGTAGCCGCTCAGCCGGCATCGTCGACCTCCTCCGGAGGCTTGTCCGGGCGCAACCGCAGCACCCGGGGGAAGCGCAGCCGGCCGTCGGGGGTGCGCTGGCCGTACTTCACCTCCACCACCACCCGGGGTTCTACCCAGATGGCGCCCCGGGCATCCTCGCGCGGCACACCCGCGGCGAACGGTGACACGCCGGAGCGCAGCGGCTCCAGCTCGGCGAGGAGCTGCCGCTCGATGGCGGCGCCGATCCCACCACCGACACGGCCCCGGTAGATCAGCCGGCCGTCCGGGCCGGGCACCCCCACCAGCAGCCCACCGATCCGACGGGCGCCCGGTCGCCAACCGCCGATGACGAAGTCGCCGGTCACCTCCAGCTTGACCTTCACCCAGTCCGGCGAGCGCACCCCCGGGCGGTAGACGGCACCGACGCGCTTGGCCATCACCCCCTCCAGGCCGTGCTCACCGGCCGCCTCGTAGGTGGCCGGCCCGTCGGCGAACATCGGCGGCACCGCCCACCGGGGGCCGCCGAGGGCGAGCGCGTCCAGCGCCTCCCGGCGGCGCTCGTACGGCCAACCGGTCAGGTCGTCGCCGTTCAGCCGCAGCAGGTCGAAGATCATGTAGGTCACCGGCATGACCGCTGCCAACCGGGCCGCCTTGTTCCGGTCCCGGACGTGCATCCGCTCGGCCAGCGCGGTGAACGACGGCTGCCCACCCTGCCCGAGCAGCACCACCTCGCCGTCGAGCAGGGCGTCGTCGACCTGCTCGGGCAGGGTGGCCAGCTCCGGGTACGCGGCGGTGATCTCCACGCCGGAGCGGGCATACAGGTGCTGGTCGCCGCCGGAGATGTCGGCGAGCGCGCGGACGCCGTCCCACTTGAACTCGTACGCCCAGCCGTCACCCGCCGGGAGCGGCCCGGTCATCGCGAGCATCGGCTTGAGCGGCGCGCCGGGCACGACCCGACTGTAGTAGCAGGCCGAACACCTCGCGTCCGGTTCTTTCGGATGCGAGCATGGTCGATACCGGGGAAGGGAGCGCAGGATGCGTGCCATCTGGAAGGGAGCCGTGTCGTTCGGGCTCGTCTCGATCGGGGTGAAGCTCTACTCCGCCACCGAGGAGAAGGACATTCGGTTCCACCAGGTGCACCGCGAGGACGGCGGTCGCATCCGCTACAAGCGCACCTGCTCGGTCTGCGGCGAGGAGGTCACCTACGACGACATCGCCAAGGGCTACGACATCGGCGGCGGCGAGATGGTGATCCTCACCGACGAGGACTTCGCCGACCTGCCGCTGACCAGCTCCCGCGCCATCGACGTGCTGGAGTTCGTCCCGGCCGAACAGGTCGACCCGATCCTCTACAACAAGGCGTACTTCCTGGAGCCGGAGGGCGCGGCCACCAAGCCGTACGTGCTGCTGCGCGACGCGCTGATCGACTCGGAGCGGGTGGCCATCGTCAAGGTGGCGCTGCGCCAGCGGGAACAGCTGGCCACGCTGCGGGTCCGCGAGGGTGTGCTGCTGCTCAACACCATGCTCTGGCCCGACGAGATCCGTACCCCGGACTTCGGTTTCCTCGACGAGGACCTGAAGGTGCGCCCGCCGGAGCTGGCCATGGCCAGCTCCCTGATCGACTCGATGACCGGCGAGTTCGAGCCGGACGTCTTCACCGACGACTACCGGGCCGCGTTGCAGGAGGTCATCGACGCCAAGGTGGAGGGTCGCGAGGTCGTTCAGCCGGAGGAGGTCGAGGAGGCCCCGGCCGCGGCGGTGGACCTGATGGCCGCGTTGAAGGCGTCGGTGGAGCGCGCCAAGGCGGCTCGCGGCGAGCAGCCCGCCCGCGCGGGTGGCGGTGCTGGCGAGCCGACGCCCATCTCGTCGGCCCGGTCCGCGCAGAAGGCAGCGGAGAAGAAGGCGGCCAAGGCGCCCGCGAAGAAGACCGCGGCGAAGAAGACGGCCGAGAAGAAGGCGGCCGAGCCGGCGAAGAAGACGGCCGCGAAGAAGACCGCCGCGAAGAAGGCGGAGCCGGCGAAGAAGACCGCCGCGCGCAAGACCGCACCCCGCAAGAGCGCCTGACCGTACGGCCCCGACGGCGGTGTCCGTCGGGCCGGGTACGCTCCGCCGGCCGCTGGCGACCGGAGGAGCCCCCATGCCGTACACCCCTGATCTGGACCGGTTGTTGACGCCCGGCGCCCGCTTCACCGACGAGCACGGCGGATACCTGATCGAGGTCCAGCCGGTGGGCGACATCGTGTTGCCGACCGGCCGCGTGGTCGGGTGTGACCCGCTGGTCTGCCCGGAGGCGGAGCCGTTCACGGTGACCGTGCCCCCGGGGCGGTATCCCGCCCGCGCCTGGGTGGCGGTGGTGCTCCGGGAGGACGCCGAGGTGGACCGACGGGTTGCCGCGCTGGAGCTGGTCGTCTCCGCCGAGCCGACGGTCCGCTGGGAGCCGGCCGTCGCGGGTGACCAGGACGTCGCCACGCTCGGTGCCGACGACTACTTCGGGTACGGGGTGGACGCCGGCGTCGGCACCTTCGCCGACCCGAGCGCGCTCGCCGTCCTGGAGGGTTGGGACTCCGATCGGGTCGAGGAGGTCTTCATCCCCGCCGAGCTGCCCTCGTCCCCGGTCCCGGGGCTGATCAGTGCCGTGGTGGACGAGGTCAGCGGTGCGAACGTGGTCACCGTGGCGAGCGGTTGGGGTGACGGCTGCTACGGCACCTGGATCGGTCGGGCCGCCGATGGCCGGGTCACCTCGTTCGTGACCGACTTCATGGTCGTCCCGGAATAGCCGCCCGAGAACGCCCCGGAACTGTCGCGCTGGGCGATCCGGGGCGTCCGCGGCGGGCACGGTAGGCCGCGGTGCGGGTACCGTGTGCGTCGGCTTTCCCCCCGGCACCGGGTGTGCCGGCCACACTTCGCAGCAGGGAGTCGACGACGTGAGCGAGCGGACGCAGCAGAACCGGTCGGCGGGCCAGGACCAGAGCCCGGCCACCAAGTCGGGGCGCCGCCTGGCCGCCCAGTTGGCGGCGAAGAAGGCCGCCGACGCGAGGCGGAAGCGCAACGCGTGGGCCAGCGGCCTCGCCGCCGTCGCCGTGGTCGGGGTGCTGATCGGCGTCTTCGTGACGATCGGCGGTGGCGACGACAAGCCCAAGAACTCGGCCGACTCCACCCCGTCCGCCTCCGCCCCGGCCGCCGACGAGGCCGGCGCACCTCCCGCGCCGCAGCTGCCCGAGGGCGCCGATCCCGCGCTGGGCAGCAAGCCGACGGTGACGCCGGGCACCGGTGAGCTCAAGAAGCTCGTCGTCACGCCGCTGATCAAGGGCACCGGGCCGGCAGTGCAGAAGGGCCAGAACATCACCACCAACTACGTGGGGGTGTTCTACAAGGACGGCAAGGAGTTCGACTCCTCCTGGAAGGCCGGCCAGCCGGCCACCTTCCCGATCGGCGTCGGCCAGGTGATCCCGGGCTGGGACCAGGGCCTGGTCGGGGTGACGGTGGGCAGCCGGGTGCAGCTCGACATTCCGGGCGAGCTGGCGTACGGCAACGACGAGGCCGCCGCCGGTGGACGTCCGACCGGTCCGCTGCGCTTCGTGGTGGATGTGCTCGCCGCCCAGTGACCTGCCCGGATCGTCCCGGTTGTCGCCGGGACGCGATGGGGTTGTTCACATGGGGCTTCCGGCCCGTCACCCAGCGGCAGTAGGTTCGGCGTCACCCCGGGCGGTTCGCCGTCCGGGGTGCCCCAGCTGGAACCGGACGCGGAGGTGCATGTGACGGCGCTGGACGAGCCTGGGCGGACCGCCCGGTCGATGTGGGCGTACTTCGAGCCGGTGCACGCTGTCACCTACCTCCACCCCCGGGCCCGTGCCGCGTACGAGGCGGTGGGGCTGCGCGGTTACTGGCGCGGTTACTTCGCCGGCCGGGCCGCGCCACTGGGCGCCACCGAGGCGGCCCCGGTGACTGCCGCCTTCTTCACCTTCGCACCGCCGATGGTGGCCCGCGCGCTGCCCGCGGTGTGGCGGTTGGCCACCCCGCAGGAGGCGTTGCGGGCCCGCCTGACCGGCGCGGTGCAGGCGCTCGCCGAGCTGACCTACGAGCTGCCGGAGTCGCATCTGGTGGAGGCGGCCGACCTGTTGGAGCGGGCGGCGTCGGCGGCGCAGACCGCAGGCCGGGTGCTCGGCGCGGCCAACGCGGCGCTCCCGGCCGGCGAGTACCCGCTGGCCCGGCTGTGGCAGGCCGCCACGACCCTGCGCGAGCACCGTGGTGACGGGCACGTGGCGGCGCTGGTCGCCGCCGGGCTGGACCCGGTGGAGACCCTGACCGCGCGGGTGGCGCTGGACGGCTCACCGCCGCAGTACCTGCTGGGCCGGGGCTGGTCCGAGGAGCAGTGGCAGGCCGCCCGTGAGCGGCTCACCGAGCAGGGCTGGCTGACCGGTGACGGCGCTGCCACCGACGATGCCCGGGCCGGGCTCCAGGCCGTCGAGGACGCCACCGACCGGGCCGCCGCGCACCCGTGGCGGGCGTTCGCCCCGGACGACACGAACCGGCTCCGGGAGTTGCTGGAGCCGATCGCCCGCTCCTGCCACACCCTGGTCCCGGAGGGCAGCCCGGTCGGGCTGCCGGCGCTGCCCGGCTGACGGGCACCCGCCGGTCGGGCAGGATGGGCCCGTGACGGATGCGGTGGTCTTCGACCTGGACGGCGTGATCGTGGATTCCGAGCCGGTGTGGGAGGAGGTCCGCCGGGCGTACGTGGCGGCGCACGGCGGAACGTGGCAGCCGGACACCCAACGCCGACTGATGGGGATGAGCACCGGCGAGTGGGCCCACTACCTCAGCGGGGAGCTGGGCGTCGGGCGTACCGCCGAGCAGGTCGCCGTCGAGGTGGTCGAGGAGATGACCCGCCGCTACCGCGAGCACGTACCCCTCATCGACGGTGCCGACCAGGTCGTCCGCCGGCTGGCCGCGCGGTGGCCGCTCGGGCTGGCGAGTTCGTCGCCGACCCGGTTGATCGAGGCGGCGCTGGCGGCGACCGGCCTGACCGACGCGTTCGGCGCGACCCTCTCCACCGAGCAGACCGAGCGGGGCAAGCCCGCGCCGGACGTGTACCTGAGCGTGGCGCAGCGCCTGGGCGTCGACCCGACCCGCTGCGTGGCGGTGGAGGACTCGTCCAACGGGGTGCGTTCGGCAGCGGCGGCGGGGATGCGGGTGGTGGCGGTGCCGCACGGCTCGTACCCGCTCGATCCGGACGCCGCGGGGCTGGCGGTGGTGACGCTCGACGCGATCGGTGCGCTGACCCCGGAGCTGGTGGACGAGCTGGGTTGACCGGGGCCGAGCGGGGTAGAGACCACGGATGAAGGCCATCGTGTACGAGCGCACCGGCGACCCGTCGGTGCTTTCTCTGGTCGACCGGCCGGTGCCGGAACCGGGTGCGGGCGAGGTCCTGGTGCGGGTGGCGGTCTCCGGGGTGAACCCGACCGACTGGAAGTCCCGCCGCAGTTCACCGCCGGACGGGTGGCAGATTCCCGGGCAGGACGGCGCCGGGGTGGTCGAGGCGGTCGGCGCGGGGGTCGATCCCGACCTGATCGGTGAGCGGGTGTGGATCTGGGAAGCGGCCTGGCAGCGACAGTGGGGTACGGCGGCGGAGTACACGCTGGTGCCGGTCCGGCAGGCGGTACGCCTCGGCGACGCCCCGTTCGAGCTGGGCGCCGCCCTGGGCATTCCGTTCCTCACCGCGCACCGCTGTCTGACCGCTGGGGAGTTCATGCCGGACACGTTGCGGGCCGGCGCGTTGGCGGATCACACGGTGCTGGTGCAGGGCGGCGCGGGAGCGGTCGGCAACGCCGCGATCCAGCTCGCCCGGTGGTCCGACGCCACGGTGATCGCCACTGTGAGCAGCGCGGAGAAGGCGCAGCTCGCCGCGTCGGCCGGTGCCTCCTTTGTGATCAATTATCGGGAGCAGGACGTGGTCGAGGAGGTCCACAAGATCGCCCCCGACGGGGTCCACACGATCGTGGAGGTCTCTCCCGCCCGTAACGCCCCGATCGACGCGCAGGTGCTGCGGCACGGCGGCGCGGTCTGCATGTACGCCGACGACGGTGGGGGCGAGGTCAGCATCCCGATCCGGGCGATGATGGCGCCGAACGCCCGTTGGCAGTTCGTGCTTGTCTACACGGAGCCGAAGGCGGCCAAGGCGCTGGGCGTGAAGGACGTGGCGGCGGCGGCCAGCCAGGGCGGCATCCGGGTGGGTGCGGACGCCGGGCTGCCGTTGCACTACTACCCCCTGGCCGAGGCGGCAGCGGCGCACCAGGCGGTGGAGGACTCGACGGTGGGCAAGGTGCTCATCACCACCAGCGACGCCTGATCGGGTCGCCGATCGCCCGATTTCCCCGTCAGCAGGACAGAAGCGAATAACTTTCGCAACAATGATGGTGCGGGTCACCCCGCGTGGAGCGGGCGGCCCCGGCGCGGTGCGAACGCCGGGGCCGCCCCTGGGGAGGGTTGTTGCAGGAGTACTCCCGCCCCAACAGGCGACAGTGCCTGGCAAAACGTTACGGGGCTGTCAGCTCCCGGACAGTCAGCTCACCCCCGGCGTACCGCGAACGGACGACCTTCTTGTCGAACTTGCCCACGCTCGTCTTCGGCACGGTGTCGATGAACGCCCAGCGCTCGGGCAACTGCCAGCGCGCCACCGACGTGGCCAGGAAGTCCCGCAGCTCCTCCGCGGTCACCGACGCGCCCTCCCGGACCACCACGGTGGCCAGTGGCCGCTCGTCCCATCGCTCGTCCGGGACACCCACGACGCACGCCTCCAACACCGCCGGGTGGGCCATCAGCGCGTTCTCCAGCTCCACCGACGAAATCCACTCACCACCGGACTTGATCACGTCCTTGGCGCGGTCGGTCAGCGTGATGTACCCGTCCGGCGAGAGGGTGCCGACGTCGCCGGTTCGCAGCCAACCGTCGCGGAACTTCTCCTCCTCCGGGGCGTCGTCACCGACGTACCGGGCGGTCACCCACGGCCCACGGACCTCCAACTCGCCCACCGCCGTGCCGTCGGCGGGCATCGGCTCACCCGACGGGCCGACGATCCGCGCCTGCACGCCCGCCGGCACCCGCCCCTGGGTGTAGCGGTAACGCCACGCCTGCTCACCTGTCACACCGGCGGGCGGACGCGAGACCGACCCCAGCGGAGACATCTCGGTCATCCCCCAGGCGTGGATGACCTCGATCCCGTGCCGCTCGCCGAACGCGTGCATCAACGCCGGCGGGCACGCCGACCCGCCGACGATCACCTCACCGAGCGACGAGGTGTCCACGTCGTGGGTGTCCAGGTAGGCCAGCAGGTCGGTCCAGATGGTCGGCACCGCGCCGGCCAGGGTGGGCCGCTCGGCGGCGATCATCTCGGCGATCGGCGCGGCCTGGAGGAACCGGTCCGGCATGATCAGCGACGCGCCGGAGAGGAAGGCCGCGTACGGCAGACCCCAGGACATGGCGTGGAACATCGGCACGATGGCCAACTCGCGGTCGGTCGGCCCGAGACCGAAACCCTCCGGCATGCACACCTGCAACGAGTGCAGGTAGATCGACCGGTGCGAGTAGGCCACACCCTTCGGGTTCCCGGTGGTACCCGAGGTGTAGCAGAGCGCGGCGGCGTCGCGCTCGTCCACCTCGGGCCAGTCGTACACCTCTGGCCGGTCGGCGAGCAGCGCGTCCCAGTGGTGCACGGTGATCCGGCCACCGGCAGCCGCCACCAGCGGCGCGGGGTCACCGCCGCCGACCACCACGACGTGCCGCACCGTGGTCAGCTCGCCGATCACCCGGGCCAGCAGCGGGAGCAGCGTGCTGTCGACGAGCACCACCCGGTCCTCGGCGTGATTGGCGATGTAGACGACCTGGTCGGGGAAGAGCCTGATGTTGAGCGTGTGCAGCACCGCGCCCATGCTCGGCACCGCGAAGTAGGCGACCAGGTGCTCGTTGTTGTTCCACATGAAGGTGGCGACCCGCTCGTCACCGGTCACCCCACACTCGTCGCGCAGCGCGTGCGCCAACCGGGCGGCGGTGCGCCCCACCTCGGCGTACGTCATCCGGCGGGGCTCGGCGCCGGTCCAGGTCACCACCTCGGCCGTGCCGTGCACTCCTGCGCCGTGCTCGAGGATCCGGGAGACCTGCAGAGGGGCGTCCATCATCGTGCTACGCATGGGTAACAAGCTAGTGTCGCGGGTCACACGTTGGGAACCCCCGTAAGTTGTCGCAGGTGAGCATCTCCTGGGCCGACTCATACGTGGGGCAGTTGCGCGCACTCGCCGGGGACCGGACGCTGATGTTCGTCGGCGCCCGTGCCGTGGTGAACGACGACGCCGGACGCATTCTGCTGATCAAACGCTCGGACAACGGCCAGTGGGCCATGCCGGCCGGCGCGATGGAGCTGGGCGAGTCGATAGCCGACTGCGCGGTCCGCGAGGTCCGTGAGGAGACCGGACTGCGGGCCCTGCGGGTCTGCGCGTTCGCCCTCTACACCGGCCCCGACCGGACGAGCACCAACATGTACGGCCACACGTACCAGGTGTTCACGACGGCGTTCAAGGTGGAGGAGTGGGACGGGCAACTGGCCCGGGTCACCGACGAGACCACCGACGCGGGCTTCTTCGCCCGGGACCGGTTCCCCGCCCCGCTCTCCACATCGGTCATCGAGACCCTGGCCGACCTGGACGTCTTCGAGCAGACGAACCGACTGATCCTCAAGTAGGTCGGCCCCGGAGTCTGCCGACTCCGGGGCCGTGCCTCACTGGGGCAGCCGAACCCCGGCGAAGTACCCCTCCTGGATCCAGTTCGGGTACGCGACCGGCAGCTTGGTGGCCTCGTCCAGCTCGGTGAGGTCCTGCTCGGTCAGGGTGAGGTCCGAGGCGGCGATGTTGTCCACCAACTGATCGTGCTTGCGGGCTCCGACGATCACGCTCGTCACCGCGGGCCGGGACAGCAGCCAGGCGACCGCCACCCGGGCCGGGCTGACCTCGTGCCGCTCGGCGACGCCCTTGAGCACGTCGACCACCCCGAAGGCGTGCTCCGGGTCGAACGGCGTGAAGCTGGCGTAACCGGGCTGGGCGCTGCGCGCGCCGCTGTCGGCGACGGCCCCGTCCCGGCTGACCTTGCCGGAGAGGAAACCACCGGCGAGCGGGCTCCAGACGGTCAGCCCGACTCCCTCGTTGAGCGCCATCGGCACCACGTCGCGCTCCACGTCCCGGCCCAGCAGCGAGTAGTACTCCTGCACCGAGACGAACCCGGCCAGCTTCTCCCGGGCGGAGATGCCCAGCGCCTTGGAGATCTGCCAGGCGGCGAAGTTGGCGGCCCCGATGTAGCGGACCTTGCCCTGCCGGACCGCGTCGTCGAGCGCGCGCAGCATCTCCTCCATCGGAGTGATGTGGTCGAAGTTGTGGATCTGGTACAGGTCGATGTGATCGGTGCCCAGCCGGCGCAGGCTGTCCTCCAGGTTCTGCATGATGTGCAGCCGGGAGGTGCCGACGTCGTTCGGGCCGGGCCCGGTGCGGGAGTGCACCTTCGTCGCCAGCACGACGTCGCGACGCCGCTTGCCGAGCGCCTTGCCGAGCAGTTCCTCGCTCTCGCCGTCGCTGTAGCCGTCGGCGGTGTCGACGAAGTTGACGCCGGCGTCCAGCGCGGTGTCCACCAGCCGCTGCACCTCGGGCAGCGCCAGCCCACCGAGGGTGCCCCAGAGCGGGTGCCCGCTGCCGCCGAAGGTCATCGCGCCGAGCGAGATCTCCGAGACGTACACCCCGGTGGCGCCCAGCAGTCGGTACTTCACGTGTGTTGCTCCTCGTGGTGGGTGGGAGGCCGAGGTCAGGCCCTCCCTGGTCACTATGTCGGACACTGTGTCCGGCAACGAGCGTACGTCGCCGATCCGGCCCCCGGCCACCTAGGATTCCGGCTATGCCCTCGATCACCCGCCGCCGCCCGCGCAACCCCGACGGACGAGCCGCCGTCGAGGCGCGGGTGCTGGCGGCCACCGAGCGCCTGCTGCGGGAGGGCATCCGCTTCACCGATCTCGGGGTACAGCGGATCGCCGCCGAGGCGGGGGTGGCGCGGTCGACCTTCTACACCCACTTCCGCGACAAGACCGAACTGCTCATGCGTCTCGCCGGCACCATGCGGGAAACCTCCTTCGGCCGCACCGGCGAGTGGAGTCCGGCCGGGCCGGGCGACCCGCTCACGACCCTGACCGACGTCTTCGCCGACGTGATCCGGATCTACCGGACGTACGCCCCGGTCCTGGCAGCGGTCAGCGAGGTGGCCGCGTACGACGAGGTGGTCCGCGAGTACTGGGCGGCGGGGCTGGAGCGGTTCGTGGCCCGTACCGTGCAGGCGCTCCGCGTCGAGCAGGAGGCCGGACGTACCCCCGCCGGCGTCGACGCGGAGACCGCGGGCCGACTGATCGTGATCGGCGGCGACCGCTTCCTGGCCGACCACGTCAGCACCACCTCGGCCGACCCCGAGACCGACGCGGCAGCGGCCCGGGAGTTGGCCGCGACCTGGTGGTACGGCGCCTACCGCCGTCCCGCCTGACCCGCTGACGCCGACCGCCCCGGAGTGGTCCGGGCGGTCGACGTCGGCGAGACACTCAGATCATCGTCTGGGACTTGGCCTCCATGTCGGCGGCCGCCTCCTCCTTTGACTCGCGGGTCAGCGGCTTGCCACCCGGGGCCGGGGCCTCGCCGCCGAGCGGGTCGGCACCACCGGTGGCACCCTTCGGACCGGCACCCCGCAGCTGGGTGTTGGGCAGCGTCAGGGTGACCACCACCGCCACGATCGCGATCACGCCGGCGGTCAGGAAGACCATGTCCAGCGCGTCGACGAAGGCGCCCTGGATGGCCGCGCGGACCGGCCCCGGCAGGGCCAGGATGGTGGCCGGATCGTTGATCGAGATGTTGGTGCCACCACTCGCCGCCACGGCGGCCTGCTCCTGCGGCGGGAGCTGCGCGATCGCGCCGGGCAACCGGTCGGCGAGCCCGCCGGTCAGCCGGGACGAGAGCACCGTGCCGAGGATCGCCACCCCGAACGAACCGCCCAGCGACCGGAAGAACGTCGCCGAGGAGGTGCCGGCCCCCAGGTCGCGTACGGAGACCGCGTTCTGCACCGCCAGGATCAGCGACTGCATGCACAGACCCAACCCGATGCCGATCACCACCATGTACCCGAACGCGACCCAGAGCGAGGTGTTCACCGCCAGCTGGGTGAACAGGAACATGCCGGCCAGGAGGGTCACCGAACCGGCCACCGGGAACCACTTGTACCGGCCGATCCGGGTCATCGCGCGACCGGTCAGGATCGAGGTGATGATGATGCCGGCCATCATCGGCAGCATCAGCAGACCGCTCTGGGTCGGCGACGCGCCCTTGACGATCTGCAGGTACAGCGGGATGAAGATGATCGAGCCGAACATCACCAGACCGATGATGAGCAGGGCTGAGTTGGCCAGCGCGAAGGTGGCGCTGCGGAACAACCGCAGCGGCAGGATCGGCTCGGCCACCCGGGCCTCCTGGAGGACGAAGAGCACCCCCAGCACCGCACCGACAACGAAGAGACTGATGATCACGCCAGAGCCCCAGGGGTACTCGTTGCCACCCCAGCTCAGCGCCAGCAGCAGGGAACTCACCCCGGCCACCAGCAGACCGGCGCCGAGCCAGTCGATCGAGTGGTCCCGACGTTCGAACGGGATCAACCGCATCACGTGGTAGCAGACGACGATGGCCAGGATCGCCAACGGCACGTTGATGTAGAAGATCCATCGCCAGTCGGTCTCCGCGAAGTAACCACCCACCAACGGCCCGGCGACCGACGAGATCCCGAAGACCGCGCCGAACAGACCCTGGTAGCGGCCACGCTCACGGGGTGACACCACATCCGAGATGATGGTGAAGGCCAGCGTCAGCAGACCACCCGCGCCGAGACCCTGGATCCCTCGGGTGACGATCAGCTGGGTCATGTTCTGCGACAGCCCGGCCAGCAACGACCCGACCAGGAACGTGCCGATCGAGAAGAGGAAGACCGGTCGACGCCCGTACAGGTCGGCCATCTTGCCGTACAGGGGCGTCGACGCGGTCGAGGCGAGCAGGTACGCGGTGACCACCCAGGAGTAGTGGTTGATCCCGCCCAACTCGCCCACGATGGTCGGCAGTGCCGTGCCGACGATGGTCTGGTCGAGTGCGGCCAGCAGCATGCCGGTCATCAGGCCGAGCATGAGCAGCCGGATCTGCTGACGGTTCAGCACCGGCGCGTCGGAGGCTTCCGTGGTCATGTGCCCTTCTATCCCGTCACCCGCAGAACATGCGCCGAACCCCCACCTCAGCAGGGTTGATCATGAAGTTATTGCCACGAGACCCGCGCAAGGCGGCAACAACTTCATGATCAACCGGGGAGGTCGGGGTCAGGGGGTGGTGAAGGATTTGGTGATCTCCGCGCAGAAGGCGGGAAGGTCGTCGGGTTTGCGGCTGCTGGTGAGGTTGCCGTCGGTGACGCACTCCTCGTCCACCCAGGTTGCTCCGGCGTTGGTCAGGTCGGTACGCAGGGTGGGCCAGGACGTGATCCGCCGACCCCGCACCACGTCCGCCTCGATCAGCGTCCACGGGCCGTGACAGATCACCCCGACCGGCTTGCCCGCGTCGAAGAACGCCTTCACGAACCGCACCGCGTCCGGGTCGCCGCGCAGGAAGTCCGGGTTCGCCACCCCGCCGGGCAGCACCAGCGCGTCGTACCCGGCGGCGTCGGCCTTGTCGACTGTCACGTCCACGTCGTAGGTCTTGGACTGGTCCAGGTGGTTGAAGGACTGGATGGAACCGGGCTTGAGCGAGACCAGCTCCGCCGTCGCGCCGGCGTTCTCCACCGCCTCGCGTGGCTGGACGTACTCGACCTCCTCGACGCCGTCGGCGGCCAGGAAGGCGATCCGCTTGCCCTGCAATGTCGCTGCCATCTCGTACATCTCCTCTCTGGGGGTACCCCAGTTCCCTTCCCGCCGCCGAACACCCGAAACAGGTCGGACAGGTAGGGACCGGTGCGGACCGGCCAGGCGCCACCGAAGGTGGCATGACCAGCGGCGGGACCGGCCGTCAGCCAGGTTTGTCGGCCAGGCCGCTGGGGACCCGGACGGGCATGGCAGGAGCAGCAGCGGAACAGCGCCGGCTCGCCACCGTCGTGGAGAGCTGGCTCGAACGCCCAGTCCTGATCGTCGGTGACGCCATGTTGGACGAATGGCGGTTCGCCGACTCCGACCGGCTCTGCCGGGAGGCGCCCGCCCCCGTCCTCACCCTGCGGCGGCGGATCTCCGCCGCCGGTGGGGCCGCGAACACCGCCGTCAACGTCGCCGCCCTCGGTGGCCGGGCGGTGCTGGTGGCACCGGTCGGTGCCGACGTCGCCGGGGACGAACTGCACGACTGCCTGGACCGGGCCGGCGTCTGGGACCGCACTGTCAACCAGCCCGGGCGGCCCACCCCGGTGAAGCGGCGGATGCTGGCCGGCAACCAGATCCTCCTGCGCGAGGACTCCGGCGACCCGGAGGACGCTCTGGACCACGACGGGGTGGCCCGACTGCTCACCGCCCTGAGTTGTGCCACCGAGGAGTTGCGCGCCGCCGCCGGTGGGGAAGCCCCGACCCTGGTGGTCTGCGACTACGGCCTGGGCGCGCTGCCCGCGCCGGTCCGCGCGTGGCTGGTCGACAACCGCGAGCGGTACGCCACCGTCGCGCTGGACGCCCACGACCTGGCCGACTGGCGGGGCCTCGCGCCGACAGTGGTCACCCCCAGCTTCGCCGAGGCGACCCGACTGTTGGCCCGTGCGGGCGGTACCACCCGACCGGCCGGCGGGACCGAACTGCACCTGGAGCACCCGGACAACGGCCTGGCCGACGGGCCGTCCGAGATGACAGCGGGCGCTGCCCCGGGCGCGGTACGCGCCGACGACGCCACGGCCGAGCCGGCGCGGGCCGGGCACCCGGGGCCGATCGGTGAACCCACCCCGGGCGAGGGACGGGTGGCCCTCACCGGCGACGGGCTCAGCGTCACCGGCACCGGCGTCACAGTGAACACCCGGGCCGGTGAGGGCGTCGACCGGGCTGTCCTGGCCGAATCGCGGCTGGCCGAACTGCGGGCGCACACCGGCGCCGACGTGGTCGCGGTGACCCTGGACACCGAGGGCGCGGTGGTCGGCGGCGCCGACGGGGAGCCACGACGCAGCCACAGCACCCCGGTGCCGGCCAGTCACGCCGTGGGTGCCGGCGACGCGTACCTGGCGGCGATGACGTTGGCCCTGGCCGCCGACGCGCCGCTGCCCACCGCCGCCCAACTCGCCCAGCTGGCGGCCACCATCACCGTCTCGGACACGGGCACCTGCGTGTGCCGACGCGACGACCTGCTCGCCGCGCTCGACCAGCCGACCGACACCACGGGCCACCCCGCGTTGGTCGGTGGGGACGAGTTGGACACGATCGTCGCCGAACACCGCGAGGCGGGACGGTCGATCGTCTTCACCAACGGCTGCTTCGACGTGCTGCACCGCGGGCACGTGCGCTACCTGGAGCAGGCCCGCGCGTTGGGTGACCTGCTCATCGTGGCGGTCAACTCCGACGGCAGCGTACGACGGCTGAAGGGCCCGGACCGGCCGGTCAACCCGGTCGAGGACCGGGGTGCCCTCCTCGCCGCGCTCGCCTGCGTGGACCACGTGGTGGTCTTCGAGGAGGACTCACCAGCCGCACTGATCGAGGCGGTCCGACCGGACGTGTACGTCAAGGGCGGCGACTATCCGCCGGAGCTGGTGCCGGAGGCACCGTTGGTGCGCCGGCTGGGCGGCCAGGTGCGCACCCTCGGGTACGTGCCGGACCGGTCCACCTCCGCGATCATCGAGCGGATCCGGTCGCACAGCCAGGACCTGTCGCCGCACGTCGACGACCGGGAGCCGGACCCATCGCTGCGCACCCACACCCAGGCGTCGTGAACCGCCCTCTCGACCTCGGCACCCCGGCGGCCTTCCGGGCGGACCGGCTGCTCGACGTGCTGATTCCGACCCGGAACCGGCCCACCGAGCTGGCCGTCACGCTGAGCGGGCTCGCCGCCCAGGACGGGCTGCCCGGCTTCGGCGTGGTCGTCAGCGATCAGTCCGACGGGGACCCGGCGTACGCGCACCCCGCCGCGGCCACCATGGTCCGGGCGCTGCGCCACCGGGGTCACCCGGTGCTGCTGACCCGCCGGCTGCCACGGCGGGGGTTGGCCGAACACCGGGCGTACCTGCTCGCCGCCTCGGCCGCCCGGTACGTCCTCAACCTCGACGACGACATCTGGTTGGCACCGGGTGCGCTGCACCGACTGGTCACCGCTATCGGCGAGCTGGGCTGCGGGTTCGTCGGCAACGGTGTGCACGGCCTGTCGTACACCGATGACGTGCGGCCGGAGACGCACGGCCTCTACGAGGAGTGGGCCGGCCCGCCCACACCGGAGCGGATCCGACCCGACACCCCGCAGTGGAACCGGGCCCGGATCCACTCCGCCGCGAACCTGCTGCACATCACCGAACAGTTGGCGCTGCCGCCGGGGGCGTGGCGGGCCTACAAGGTCTCCTGGATCGGCGGGTGCGTGCTCTACGACCGGGCCAAGCTCGTCGACGCCGGCGGCTTCGACTTCTGGCGTCGGGTGCAGGAGAAGCACCAGGGCGAGGACGTGGCCGCGCAGCTCGCCGTGATGTCCCGCTACGGCGGCGCGGGCATCCTGCCCAGCGGCGCGTACCACCTGGAGTCCCCCACCACCGTCACCGACCGGGACGTGGAGGCGTGGGAGGTCGTCCTCGCCGACGAGGACACCCCGCAGTTGGCGTGACCTACCGGCCGAGCACCTCCCGGGCGGCCTCCAGCACCTCGATCACCGGGACGTCGGTCACGAACGAGTCCCGGTGCGGGCACTCACCGTCGCCCGGCCGGTGCGGGTAGATGCCCGGTGTGCAGTCGATCCCGCAGACCGGGCAGTGCACAGTCCACGAGCTGATCGGCCGGTGCCGGCCCCGCAGCGGGCTCGCCCCGTTGATCAGGTTGCCGACCCAGAAGATCCCCACCGTGGGAGCGCCCACCGCGGCGGCCAGGTGCAGCGGGCCGGTGTCGTTCGAGACGACCACCGCGCAGTCGGCGTAGCAACCCACCAGCCCACCGAGGCTGAGCGTGCCCACCTGCGGGCGCACCGGCACCTGCGCCGCGGCGACGACCCGGTCCACCACCTCCTGCTCGGACGGGGTGCCGGTGACCAGCACCTCGTAGCCGTCCGCGTGCAGCGCACGGGCCACCTCGGCGAAGCGCTCGGCGGGCCAGCGGCGGCGGGTGTCGGTGGCACCCGGATGCAGCGCCACCCGCTGACGATCGACCGGGCCCAGCACCCGGGCGGCCTCGGCCCGGTCGGCGTCGGTCACCGCGAGCCTCGGCGTGACAGTCGTGGCCGGCGCTCCCGCCAGCGCCACCACCTCCAGGTAGCGGATCACCTCGTGCTGGTAGTAGACGTAGCGGAGCCACCGGTCCAGCGGCGGCGCGTCCTCGGTGCGCAGGCCGACGGTCAACCGGGCACCGAGCCGACTGATCAGCGGGTTGGAGTTGGCGCCCCCGCCGTGGATCTGCACCGCCAGGTCGAACTCCGCACCGGCGGCAGCGGCCAGGAAGTCGTCCATCGACGACTCCGGCTCGCCCGGCTCCGCCGTACGGATGCCGGGCGCCGCCGGCACCACCAGCACCCGGTCCACCGGGCCGGGCCGGTCGCGCCAGAGCTTCGCGTGCCACGGCGCGCCGAGCAACACGATCTCCGCCGAGGGGTACGCGGCGCGCAACGCGTCCAGCGCCGGCAGGGCGAAGATGAAGTCGCCGAGCGCGTTGGCGCGCAGCACGGCGATCCGCCGCACGTCGGGAAGGCGCTCGGCGGTCGGGCCGAGCACGGGAGGGCTGACCACGCGGCCCGCTACGGCCGGTCGATCTCGTCAGCGGTGTCCGGGCGGTGCAGCTCCCGGTCCGCGGCGGGGTCGGCCGGCATCGGCGTACCCGGCAGGAGGTCGCCGGAGCGCGGCCCGGTGCGACCCACGGTGATGGTGCGCGGCGCGGGCCGGGTCGCCCGAGGCAGCCGGACCCGCAGCAGACCATGGTCCATCACCGCGTCGATGGCATCCGGGTCGACCCGCGCCGGCAGGTTGACCCGGTACTCGAAGCCGCGCGTCTCGAAGCCGCCCGGGATGCCCTGGTCGGCGTTGACCTCCGCCTCCGAGCGGGCCCGTACGCACAACTCGCGGTCGTCCAACTCGACCGCCACCTCCTCCGGCGCCACCCCGGGCAGCCGGACGACGACCTCCCAGCCGTCCGAGGTCTCGGTCAACTCGACGTCGGACGCCCCGGCGCGACCACCGACCAGGCGGCTCAACTCGGCGCGCAGCGACTGCAGCTCCCCCATCGGGTCCCAGCCCTGCTGCCGTCCGCCCCGCCATCCCCGACCGAAGCCGCCGAACTGCTGTTCACTCATCACACCTCTCCGATCCGCTGGGTGGCCGCCGGCGGCCGCAGCGAGCTGGACGCGTCCAGGCCGGCGTCGCTGTCGACGCCAACACCGAGCCGGTCGACCAGCTCACCACCGAGCCACGCACTGATGCCGAGGATCGCCAGCGCGACCACCTCGACGACGAGCAACGCGCCGCCAGCGGCGCGGGAATCGGCGTTGAGCCGGACCACCCAGATCGCCGCGAAGAGCAGGATCACCGCGACGTTGGCGCCAGCGTGCAGCAGACCCACCCGCTTGGCGCGGGTGCCGGTCGGGATCGCCAGCAGGTCGAACGAGCCGGCCGCCGCGGCGAGCAGGCCGCCGATCAGACCGACGGTGATGTTCCAGTACGCGACCTCGCCGAGGAAGTCGGGACCACCGACGGTGTCCACCACATCGAAGAGCACCGCCGTGGCCAGCAGCGCGACCGGGAACATGACCAGCATCGGGTGGACCGGGTGGCCCAGCACCTTGAGTCGGCTCTCCATCTCCCGGCCTCCACTGATCGGCTGCACTGCGCGACGCTCTCGTACGGCGGGCCGTACCCAACGCTGTCCGGCGCAAACCTCGCGCTGGTCACGGCGGCCTAGGCTGACGAATGGTGGTACCCGCCACCGGCTCAACGGTCGAGGGAGGATCGACGTGACGGTGGAGATCACCACTCATGAGGAGTTGCGCGAGCTGCTCGGCGTGCCGCACCCACGGGCCGCCAGCAAGGACCGCCCCCGCCTGCACCAACGGGACCGCGAGTGGCTGGGCGCCTCGCCGTTCTGTCTGATGGCCACTGCCGGCGCGGACGGCACCTGCGACGTCTCACCCAAGGGCGACCCGGCCGGGTTCGCCCTGGTGCTGGACGACACGACCATCGCGCTGCCGGAGCGGCCCGGCAACCGGCGGGCCGACGGCTACCGCAACATCCTCGACAACCCGCACGTCGGGTTGCTCTTCCTGATCCCCGGCCGGACCGACACGCTGCGGATCAACGGGCGGGCCCGCCTGGTCCGCGACGCGCCCTGGTTCGACGACATGGTGGTCAAGGGGCACCGGCCGGTGCTCGCCGTGGTGGTGGAGATCGAGCAGATCTTCTACCACTGCGCGAAGGCGTTCCTGCGGTCCGAGCTGTGGCGGCCGGAGACCTGGCAGCCCGAGGTGTTGCCGTCCCGCGCCCGCCTGATCAAGGAGGTCGAGGCACCGGCGGAGACCCTGGAGGACCTGGAACGGCACTACGGCCCGGAGTACGCCACGAAAATCTACGTCTGATCCCGCCGCCGACCTAGACCTGCTGGGGAACACGCCCGCCGTCAGGCCGGGTGGTCCCGGCCGGATACGGCGGATCCTGCACCCCGCCACGCCATCGGAAGAAGGCGTTGGCGGGTGGGAGTGCCAGCAGGACGAGGGCGATCAGGAGTGCGGGCGACGCCACGAACCCCGCCGCGGTGCTGAGCGGCTCGGCCCACCCGGGCATCAGTTGAGCGGCGACCTCCTCGACCCGACTCGCGTCAGGACTCTGCGGGATATCGTCGCCGCCCGGAACGGTGAAGATGAACAGCCAACCGGCCGACACCGCCACCGTCACGCCGCCGACAACCCAGGTGACGATCCGGGTCCAGTTCCGACCGGCCAGATTGGCCAGCGCCAGCGCCAGCACGACAAGGGCGGTCAACGCCACGACCAGGCCGACACCAATGAGGAACACCATCGGCGGGGCAGCGAAGCCACTCGGCGTGCCCACCTGCTCGTGTGCCCTCAGGTAGGTGTTCTCCCGAACGGCCTCGGCCGCCACCTGCGCGAGCCGGGCGAGACCACTCAGCCCCAGCAGCACGCTGGACGCGACGACGACGCGCCGCCCTGGTCGGACCGTCGCTGCTGAAACCCCCGTAGTCATGGACGGATGCTAACCGCGCCTCAGGGCCACCTGCCGTCTCGTGCAGGCGGATCTCCCACCGGTGTGGCCGGACCGGGGCCTATTCCGACGATGACGCTCAGGCCGACCAGCCGGCCCGGTTGCCGAACGACTCCCGGGAGATCCCGGAGCCGGTCTCCGGCCACGAACCGAACCGATCGTTGTGCAGGTGCGCGAACAGGTAGCACATCCCTTCGCAGTCGGCGTCCGGCAGCGCCATCGCGGGGTTGGCGCGGACCGCCTCGTAGTACGCCCGCCCCAGGGCGACGATGAACCCTCGCGCGTAGAGGAAACCGTCGTCGGAGCCGTCGGTCACCTCGTGGATGTCCTCCCGGTCGATGTCGTGCAGCTTGCGCTCCACCACCCGGTCGAGATCGGTCAGCTCCTGCCCGGTCAGCTCGGCGGTCAGGTGCCCGAGACGGTCCAGGAACGCGTCCAGCCAGGCGTCGATGGCGTAGGCCGGCCCGTCGCCGTCGTCGTCATCGGCGGGGTCGCGGTGGATGAGGGCCTGCCGCAGCGCCAGGGGCTCGGCGCCCAACTCGGCCCAGGCCGCCCCGATGAGTGCCCACAGTCGGGCCTCGTCGGCAGGGGTGGGCAGCGTCCCGGGGGCATCGGTGGTCACGGTCACCGTCGGACCGTAACCACCACCACCGACGGTTTCAGGACTCCGAGTCGGCGGTCACCATCCACAAGTGACCATCCGGGTCCGCGAAGACGCCCGCGTACGCCCAGGGATGCGCTGCCGTCTCGGTGATGATCTCGGCACCGGCGGTGCGCGCCCGCCCGACGAGCGCGTCCACGTCGGCCGGCGAGGCGACACCGAGGTTGAGCAGGCATTCGCTCTGACCCCTCGGGGCGACCTCGTGCCGGCCGATCACCCAGCCGAAGCCGCCGGTCGGGATGAGCATCAGCCGCAGCCCGTCGTTGACCACGAACTGCAACGGTTCGGGAATGCCGTCGTCGGCCAACTCGCCCACGGCGTCGAGGCCGAGTCCGTCGCGATAGAAGCGGTAGGAGGTAGCGCGGTCCGAGATGGGAAGACTCAGGATCACCGGTGCGGAAGTCATGGACGCCTCCAAACTGTCGGTCGGGCACGGCCAGCCATCAGTGTGTAGCTCAACTAGCGTTGGCGTGGTGACCGCAGACGACTGGCTGTCGGAGACCCGCACCTCCTACGACACGGTCGCGGTCAGCTACGCGCGTCTGGTACGCGACCTGCTGGCCCAGGCACCGCACGAACGAGCCGCGCTGACGTCGTTCGCCGATCTCGTGCGGGCTGCCGGCGGCGGGCCGGTCGCTGATGTGGGCTGCGGGACGGGTCGCATCACCGCCCACCTGCACACGCTCGGCGTCGACGCCTTCGGGATCGATCTCTCGCCCGGGATGATCGAGGTGGCCCGCCGTGATCACCCTGAGCTGAGGTTCGAGGTCGGCTCGATGACCGACCTCGACCTGGCCGATGACTCGGTCGTTGGCGTGGTCGCCTGGTACTCCCTCATCCACATCCCCGACGACCAGATCGACTCCGTGTTCGCGCATTTCCGGCGGGTGATCCGCCCCGGTGGCCCCCTGCTGCTCGGGTTCCACGTGGGCGACGAGACGACCCTCAAGACGGAGGGCTACGGCGGCCACCCGATGAACGTGCACGTCCATCGTCGGCAGCCAGCCCAGGTAGCGGCCTGGCTACGTCAGCACGGGTTCACCGTCGACTCGCAGACCACCGTCACCTCGGCGGAGAGCCGACTCGGCGGAACCATCGTCGGCCGACGGGAACCCTGAGCACCGCACCCGTTGTCGATCCACAGTCACCACTGTTAGCCTCAACTGCGTACAGCGTTAGCAGTATTCCACCGAATGAGGCGACTGATGACGGACGACGCGCGGCCTGTCTGGGTGCTCGGTGGCGGTGGAGTAGCTGGCATCGCCTGGGAGGTCGGCATCCTCGCCGGGCTTGCCGACGAGGGGGTGACCGTGACCCCGGAGGCAGTCCTCATCGGCACCAGCTCCGGTGCCGTCGTGGGTGCCCAGATCGCCAGCGGCACCCCCCTGGCGGAACTCTTCGAGCGACAGCGCGGCGGCGTCGCCCACGAGACCTCACCCGCCCTGCGCCTGCTCGACCTGCTTCGGCTCGCCCGGGCACAACTGTTCGCGCGCAGCCCCGAGCAGGCCGCTCGCCGCCTCGGCCGGCTCGCCCTCGCCGCACGCATCGACGACCCGTCCCGGCAGCGCCGGATAGCCGAGGCTCGACTGCCCGACCACGCCTGGCGGGACGACGCCGACCTTCGCATCGTGGCCGTCGACACCGGGACGGGCGCCAGCCGCACATTCACCAGGCACGACGGCGTACCCCTGGTGGACGCTGTCGCCGCGAGCTGCGCCATGCCGATCTCGGCCGCCCCGGTTGCCATCGGCGCCCACCGCTACATGGATGGCGGCATGCGGTCGACCCTCAACCTCGACCTCGCCCCCGGAAACGGCCCGGTCATCGCCCTCGCGCCGAGCACCGCCGCGATCGGGCCGTGGGCGCGCATCGAGAAGCAGCGAGCCGCGCTGGGCACGGGCCGCCGGGTGGAGTTGCTGCTTCGCGACCAAGCCTCCAGACGAGCGCAGGGGACCGGCGTGATGGACCGATCCGTCGTGCCCGCGCTCGTAGCCGCAGCCCGCGACCAGGGCCGACGCGAGGCGCTCCGGGTGGCCGCCGCACTCGCGGGGTCAACGCCGGGGCGAGAGACGCGAGGCTGACGCCGAGGCCTCCTCGCGACGTCGTTCGCACGGTGGCGCTTCCCCAGCAGGAGCGTGACGCCTACCGCGACCTGCGGGTGCGGCGGTGAGCCGCCCCCGACGTGACGAGTCCTTGGAATGGGCGGCCCGCAACGCGGTGGCCAGGGCCTATGCCCTGATCGTAAGTAAGTTCCGCATTCTTCTAAATGTATCTAGGTGCCACCAAAACCCCCCTCGACCGACCAATGGGTCGAATACGCTACAACTCGCCCGCCAATAGCGGCGAGTGACTAGTAGGTAGCTCTGGGTGTATCCGGGGTGGCTCTGGAGGGGTCATGAGCAACAACCGACGGCTGCGGCGGCGGCGGCTGAACCATGCCCGGGCGGCTTCAGGGCTGAGTTCCGCCCTACTGGTAGTCGGAATGACGGGTGGGCCCGCAGCCGCAGCGCAACCGGTGGAAGCGAAGCCGTCCGCACAGGACGTACACATCGGTACGCCCGGCCCGCATGGCCAACTCGGCGCGTGGCCCTCATCCTGGTCAACGGTCCGCCAAGACAGCGACGGGCCCGACGATTCGTGGGACCAGTACCCCGACGGGCAACCGGACTACGGTCCGCAGGGCTGGCAGAGCCCCTGGGGCGGTCACGACAAGGACAAGGACGACTACCCGCACGGCAAGCAAGGCCCCCAAGGCCCTCAGGGCGCTCAAGGCGACGCGGGCGCTCACGGTGCTCAGGGTGCCCAGGGCGACGCAGGCGCTCAAGGCGCACAGGGATTCCAAGGCGAAGCGGGCAGCCAGGGCGCTCAAGGCAACACAGGCGCCCAAGGCGCCCAGGGCAACACAGGCGCCCAAGGCGCTCAAGGCTTCCAAGGCGCTCAGGGCGCCACCGGCGTGCCGGGCGCTCAAGGCGCTCAGGGTGACGCAGGCGCTCAAGGCGCCACCGGGGCTCAAGGCCCGCAGGGTGACGCAGGCGCACAGGGCGCACAGGGCGACTCGGGCGCCCAAGGTACTCAGGGTTTCCAAGGCGCCACCGGTGCCCAAGGCGACGCAGGCGTTCAAGGCGCTCAGGGTGATGCGGGCGCCCAAGGTGCCACCGGCGCCCAAGGCTTCCAAGGCGCACAAGGCGACGCAGGCGCACAAGGCGCCACCGGCCCCCAAGGCGATGCAGGGGCTCAGGGCGCCACCGGCGCTCAGGGTTCACAGGGCGCCACCGGCGCTCAAGGTGACGCGGGCGCTCAAGGCGCCACCGGTCCCCAAGGCCCACAAGGCGACGCAGGTGCCCAAGGCGCCCAAGGCGATGCAGGCGCACAGGGGGCCACCGGCCCCCAAGGCCCACAGGGAGCTGCAGGCGCACAAGGCTTCCAAGGCGCGCAAGGCGATGCAGGCGCTCAAGGCGCCACCGGCGCTCAAGGCGCGCAAGGCGATGCAGGCGCTCAAGGCGCCACCGGCGCTCAAGGCCCACAGGGCGATGCAGGCGCCCAAGGCGCCACCGGCCCCCAAGGCCCACAGGGAGCCGCAGGCGCACAAGGCTTCCAAGGCGCGCAAGGCGATGCAGGCGCTCAAGGCGCCACCGGCGCTCAAGGCCCACAGGGCGATGCAGGCGCTCAAGGCGCCACCGGCGCTCAAGGCGCGCAAGGCGATGCAGGCGCCCAAGGCGCCACCGGCCCCCAAGGCCCACAGGGCGATGCAGGCGCACAAGGCGCACAAGGCGCCACCGGCGCTCAGGGCCCACAAGGTGACACAGGCGCCCAAGGCGCCACCGGCCCCCCAAGGCCCACAGGGCGACGCAGGGGCCCAAGGGGTCCAGGGCTTCCAAGGCGCCACCGGCGCTCAAGGCCCACAAGGTGACACAGGCGCCCAAGGCGCCACCGGCCCCCAAGGCCCACAGGGCGACGCAGGGGCCCAAGGGGTCCAGGGCTTCCAAGGCGCCACCGGTGCCCAAGGCCCACAAGGTGACACAGGCGCCCAAGGCGCCACCGGCGCTCAAGGTTTCCAAGGCGCCCAAGGTGCGCAGGGCGCGCAGGGCGCCCAAGGCGCGCAGGGCGTGGCGGGCAACGGAATCCAGGCCGCCTACATCCAGGGTCCGCTGACCGTGATCGCAGACACCCCCGTCGATTTCGGCTGTGAGCCGGGAGATATCGCTGTCGGAACCGGATATCAGCTATCGGGTGCAGGAGTGAACCCCGTGCTCATCCAGCCACTCACGACCAGCGGCTACCAGTTCACCTTTACCGGCGGGGGCGCCGACATCTGGGTCTCCTGCATTTCACTCGCCACACCGCTGATGTTGGGGGCTCCGTCCGAGACGTCGGACCGCGCGACGTCCAACAGTAGCGAGGCCAACCGGACGAACAGCAGGCCGAACCGCCCCGTTGTCGTCGAGGAGGAGAAATGAACATGCGTCAGATACTCGGGTCGCTCGCCTGCGGTGCGGTCCTGCTGACCGGTGTCACGGCATGCAGCGACAAGCCTGCCGAGAAGCCACAGACGAACAACGCCGGCAACACCGACAAGACGAACGGTGGCACCGAAACGCCGGCTGATCTGCTGAAGCTCGGTCTCGAGCAGGGCCAGGCCGGCGACTTCGACGCGGCGAAGGCCACCTTCGAGAAGCTGCTGGACGCCGAGGCCGACAACAAGTTTGCCTGGTTCAACCTGGGCTACATCGCCCAGTCGCGCAATCAGGCCGACGAGGCGATCAGCAACTACGACAAGGCACTGGCGGCCGACGCCAACTACAAGCCGGCCCTCTACAACAAGGCCATCGCCCTGGAAGGTAAGGCACCGACGACGGCGATGGACATCTACCGCAAGATCGTGTCGATCGACAACAAGTCGTCGACCGCCTACCTACGACTGGGCATGCTGCTGTCCCAGTCCGGTGAGGACGCGGCGGCGCGGGACGCCTTCAAGACGGCGATCCGCCTGGACAAGGGGCTCAGCTCAGCCGTGCCTGCGAAGTACCGCACGCCCCCTACCACGCGGTCCTCGACGCCGGCAGGTAGGTGATTGGCTCCATGCGCACACCTCGCGTAACGGTCTTCACGGGGAGCAACCGCACTCGCTTCATCGACGAGTGTTTCGAATCGCTCGTCGCCCAGACTTTCACCGACTGGGAATGGGTGGTCATCCTCAATCAGGGGTCGCGTTGGCGGCCCGAGAGGCATGACGATCGCATTCGGCTCATCGTCCAGGACAACCTGAACGGCGTCGGCGCTGTGAAGGGGTACGCCTGCGCCGAGGCTGCCGGCGACATCCTGGTCGAGCTGGACGACGACGATCTGCTCAGTAGCGACTGTCTGCAAGAGATCGTCGATGCCTTCGACGCGAACCCGGAGGTGGGGTTCGTCTACAGCGACACCGCGCAGATCCAGGAGGACGGCGGCCGCTCCGAGGACCGTTTCGCGAGTTCGTTCGGCTGGCGGCACTACGACGAGAAGGTGGACGGCCGCGAGGTGCTGGTCTGCCGGGCGATGCCGCCGACCCCGCACAACGTGAGCTACATCTGGTACGCGCCCAACCACGTACGGGCGTTCCGCCGGGACATCTACGAGAAGGTCGGCGGGTACGACGAGTCGCTCGACGTCGCGGACGACGCCGACCTCATGGCTCGGATGTACCAGGTGAGCGAGTTCCATCACATTCAGAAATGCCTGTACCTCCAGCGCATGCACGCCAAGAACACGCAGCGCATTCCGGATGTCAACGCCCGCATCCAGCAGCGCACCGTGGAGATCTACGACCGGAACATTCAACACAATGTGCTGGCCTGGTCGCGGCGGCAGGGACTCCTGGCACTCGACCTGGGCGCCGCCCACAACAAGCCGGAAGGGTATCTCGGTCTGGATTACCACGCCGCTTCGGGTGTCGACATCGTCTGCGACATAACGAAGGGTGTCGACCTGCCGGACAACAGCGTCGGGGTCATTCGGGCGGTGGACTTCCTGGAACACATCCCGGACAAGGTCGCGCTGTTCAACGAGTTGTACCGATTGCTCGCACCGAACGGGATGCTGTTGTCGCTGACCCCTAGCACCGACGGTCGAGGTGCCTACCAGGATCCGACGCATGTGGCCTTCTACAACGAAAACTCCTTCTGGTACTTCACGGATGTCAAATATTCTCGGTTCGTACCTGAAATCACATGCCGATTTCAGGCGTCCCGGTTGGTCACGTACTTCCCGAGCGAATGGCACAAGACACACAACATCCCGTACGTCTCCGCGAATCTCATCGCTATCAAGGATGACGCCCAGCGCAACGGCGGCCTGCTGAACATATGACCATGCGACAGTCCGTGGATGGCCGGGTCGAGCAGGTAGCGACTGTGACCGGCGTGCGGCGTTGCCATGTCGTGAGTTTTGGATGGCCGTTGCGTGTGGCTGTCGATCAGGAGACGGGCGACGCGGACATGCTGCGGTAAGAGCGACCGCTGCTATGCACGGAGGAAGTGTGTGAGGTCGCCGGCGAAGCGGGTCAGCTCCTCTCCCGCTTCGAGGACGAAGACCGCTCTGGCGGACCAGGCCGTGTCGTCCCAGTCGGGGCCGGGAGCCCGAAGAGTCACACCCAGCGACACGTGGCCTCGACCGTCGTGCCGAGCGTCGATCACCAGCTCGCGTTCCATCGATGTCCAGGTACGGGTGCCGCTCCAACCCTCCCAATCGGCCGCGAGCCTCTCCACGAACCCGGGCAGCGTCGTGTCCGGGGAGGCGTAGAGTCCATCGATCTTGGCGACTGTGGACGCTGTCATGTTGAGTTCGTGCAACTCCGTCGCGATCGTGTAGACGTAGCCGTCGCCGTACGGATCGTGCGGCCGATGAACAAGCCACCGCTGGTCGCCAGACCTCTCAAGGACGAACGGTTCGCTCATAGACGGTCTCTGAGGAACCACGACACCCGGTGCGCCGAGGGCATCGGCAGTGGCTCGTCGTACGAGTGCACCTCGAGGTCCGCCAATTGGCCCTCCTGAACGAACAGCAAGAGGCCGCCAACCGTCTTGCCTTGATCGTCGACCACGATGCCTTCGGCTGGTACCGGACTCGTCGCACCGGAGGCCGGTGGGTGTCGGCCTTGCGGCCAAAGCCAGATAGTGCCGCAGCCACAGCCACAACCCGGCTGAGCCAGGACGTTCCGCGACTGCATCCGGAGTTCGCTCGCGCCGGGGAAATCCTGCGACAGCAACGCATGCAGGACCGCGGCCTCCTCTGGTGACAGCGGACGGGGATCTGGTCGATCTGGACCCACGGGCGTAAGACTACGGCGGTATCTCGCTCACAAGCTCTGTGCCGAAAGCCGGTGTGCAACGATGATCGGCATGTCGACTCCACGAAAGGGCAATGCCGCGTAGGCGCCCCGCGCAACTGCGTGCCGACTTCATCTACCGGCGACCTCTTGACGGGTCAACCTCGGTCATCCCTGGACTCTCGGCCCGGGGCTTGAAGGTCATCGCCTCCCTCGAACGCACGCGACTCTGGAACCAGGCCGTGTCTGATGCACTACGCACCTGGTCATGGTTTGTGCGCCACCCATGGCATCGCTTGTGGGACGAGAGCGCCGGCTGCGGGGTGATGGAGTGCTGTCCGAACCCGCCCGAACTGCGCTGGGTCCTGGACGTCGCCGTTGCGGTCCTGCCGCCGACCGATGCCCGAAACCTCCGTAGGCAGATCGCAGCCCTCGATGAGCAGTGGTGACAGCCGTAAGGCATCGCCGCCAGGCCGGGTGCCTCCGACCCGTCGTTCATGGCCCCGACTGCGTCCGCGTCGTCACAGAGATCCTCGATCACTCTCAGATCAACGTCACTCTCGGTGGCCCCGAGGTTGATCGGGAAGCTGATGCCCGGCTGGAGGGAGGGGGTGCTGTGGTCCGGTGAGCAGGTTGAGTGGTCGACCTTAGAAACGGCAGAAGCCCAGGCCGATGACCTGGGCTTCCGTACCGAGCCGCCTGACGGAATCGAACCGTCGACCTACGCATTACGAGTGCGTCGCTCTAGCCGACTGAGCTAAGGCGGCAACGATCAGCAAGTGTACGGCACCCGGCGGCAGCGACCGAATCGGATACCCCCGGCGCATCCGCCAGCACCAACCGGACATCGGCCGCCATCTGGACGTTTACCGGACAGCGGATGATCGGACTCGGCACTACGCTGCGGCGGGTGAGCGACGAACGCGACGATTCCCCCCGCCCGGAGCGTCCCGACCGCCCGCCGGCCGGTGAACGCGCCGCCCACCGGCCGCGCAGCACCGACCCGCTGGAGTTGGGCTTCACACCCCGCAAGCCGGTGCCGTGGCTGGCACCGTTCCTGCTGATCAGCACCGGCATCCGGACGCTGCTGGCGGTGCTCTTCGGGGCGTACCTCGACAAGCGCGAGTTGCAGAACGCGTTCGGCGACGGCATCTTCCGCCAGGTCGGGCCGGACGGCGGGCTGTGGCTCGACTACGTGGCCGACCTGGGTGACGGCTTCAACGCCACCTACTCGGTGGCGTACCTGCTGGCGCAGCCCGAGCTGACCGTCGACGGGCACCGCCTGCCCCGGGCGCAGACCCTGGTGATGGGCGGTGACCAGGTGTACCCGTCGGCGGCCTACGCCGCGTACGAGGACCGGTGCAAGGGGCCGTACCAGGCCGCGCTGCCGGTGGCGCCGGCCGAGAAGCCCACCCTCTTCGCGGTTCCGGGCAACCACGACTGGTACGACGGTCTCACCGCTTTCCTGCGGCTGTTCGTCCGTTCCCGGGACCGCAACTTCGCGGGCTGGGGCACCGGGCAGTCCCGGTCGTACTTCGCCGTGGAGTTGCCGGCCGACTGGTGGTTGCTCGGCGTGGACGACCAGTCCGGCTCGTACCTCGACGACCCGCAGCTGGCCTACTTCGACGAGGTGGCCCGGCGGCTCGGCCCCGAGTCCAAGGTGATCATCGCGGCGCCGGCGCCGACCTGGGTCAAGGCCGTCGACAACCCCACGGCGTACGACTCGATCGACTACTTCATCCGTACGATCATCGACCCGACCGGGGCGCGGGTGCGGCTGCTGCTCTCCGGCGACCTGCACCACTACGCCCGCTACTCCGGGGCGGACCGACAGCTGATCACCTGCGGTGGGGGCGGCGCGTACCTCTATCCCACCCACAAGCTGCCCGAGCGCATCGAGGTGCCACCGCGGGACACGCCGACCCGCAAGGCCAGCTCCGCCCAGCCGTACGACCTGGTGGCCCGCTACCCGGACGCCGCGCGGTCCCGTCGCTACGGGTGGGGCATCTTCCCCCGGTTGCCGCTGCGCAATCCCGGCTTCACCACCCTGCTCGGCACCCTGCACACCCTGCTGATGCTGGCCATGGCGGGTGCGACGGCGAACTGGGCCGACAGCACCGACCAGCGGCTGTTCACCGTCCCGCTGGTGGCGATGGTGCTGGTGACGGTGGTGGCGGCGGCCCTGTTCGCCAAGCCGCCGAGCGCGAGCGGCAAGCGCCACGCGCGGCACTGGATCCTCGGCGTCGGCCACGGCGTCGCGCAGGTGGCCCTGGGGGCGGCCGGCACCTGGGTCTGGTTGGCGCTGCCGTTCTACGACTGGCCGTGGCCGCTTCCGGCAGTCGCCGCGGCGGTGCTCTACGGCCCGGTGATCGGTCTGGTCGCCAGCCAGCTGGTGGCCGCGTACCTGCTGGTGGCGAGCTCGTTCGGGGTGAACGTCAACGAACTCTTCGCCGGCCAGGGCATTGAGGACTCCAAGTCGTTCCTGCGGCTGCGCATCGACCCGGACGGCACGCTGACCATCTACCCGATCGGGGTGGATCGCGTCTCCCGCGACTGGCAGGTGAACCCCGACCAGTCCCCCACCAGAAGCTGGCTGACCCCGAAGTCCCCCCTAACCCCCCACCTAACCGAACCCCCCACCGTCCTCCCCTAACCCCACCCCCCTGCCCACCACCCACCCCCACACACAGCCGTGTTGATCAAGAGGTTTGCGTCAGAAACCGCGCCCGACATGACGCAAACTTCTTGATCAACGAGGATCGGCGGGAGTGGGTGGGTCGGGGGTGGGGTTAGGGGGTGTAGCGCTGGTCGTGGGCTTGACGGGAGCCGCAGACGTCGGCACGGGAGCACATGGAGCGCGAGCCGTCCGCGTCCAGACGTACTGTCACCGCGTCTCTCGGGACGCTGTGGCCGACCACCCGGCCGTCACCCTCCGGCGTGGAGACCCGACTGCCGACCGCCGGGGCGGTCTCCTGGAAGCGCTGGTACAGCGGGTGCTCGTATTTGAGGCAGCACATCAGCCGGCCGCACGCGCCGGAGATGCGCAGCGGGTTGAGCGGCAGGTCCTGGTCCTTCGCCATCCGGATGGTCACCGGCTCGAAGTCGGTGAGGAAGGTGGCGCAGCACAGGTCCCGACCGCAGGAGCCGATGCCGCCCTGCACCCGCGCCGAGTCGCGGGCGGAGAGCTGACGCAGCTCCACCCGACAGTGCAGGGTCGCGCCCAGGTCGCGGACCAGGGATCGGAAGTCCACCCGGTGCGGGGCGGTGAAGTAGACGGTGCTGCGCTCGCCGCCGCTCTCGGCGGAGCCGAGCACGTGGTCGACCGCCACCACCTTCATCGGCAGGCCGTGCGAGCGGATCAGCCGTTTCGCTGCCACCTTCGCCTCAGCCTTGCGCCGACGCAACACCTCGTCCCGGCGGAGGTCGTCGTCGCCAGCGAGCCCCACCAGGCGGGGGAAGCCGTCGGTGTCCTCGGTCACCCACTGCGCGGCCCACACGCACTCCGCCACCTCGGGCCCGTCATCGGTGGGCACCAACACCCGGTCGCCCACCTGCGGACGCAGGTCACCCGGGTCGAGGTAGTAGAGCCGCCCGTACCGGTTGAAGCTGACCGCGCAGAGCATGCCCATCCCCCCACCCTACGACGGGTCGCGGCGCAGGGCGCACCGGCCGGCTACGCCCCGCTGCCATTCATCGCCGTCGACTCGACCCATTGCCGGGCGTCCCGTCGTGCCGTTGCTCCTCGCCCGGACGGTTGAATCCGGGGCCGGGCAGGAGACAAAACGTGCCGCGACGGCGTTGAGTGGAGACAGACCTGCGGGGGGTGCAGGGGGAAGACCACGGCGTCGCCGTGGGCACCGGCTCAGGTCAGGTGCCCGCGAGCGACGCCGTGGCCTGTCCGGGGCGGCGCGGGCCCGAGGTTCGGGTTACCAGCCGACCCGGGTGGGCTGGTCGTAGCGGGGTCGCCCGTCCGTCGGCGGACGCCACGCGGTCTCGGCCAGGCTCGGCGCCCACTGTCGCAGCAGCGTCTCCGCACCGTCGTACGCGACGCACAGCACCGCCAGCACCCGGGCGGCGATCTCGGCCGCGTCGGCGACGCCGGGCCCGACCGGCCCGGGGCGCAGTGGCGCGCGGGTGGCGGTGGCGGCGACCACGGCGACCGCCTCGGCCGAGCGGAGCACGTCGGCCAACGTGCGGGCCAGCGCGAGACGGCTGCCCTCCACCCAGTCGGCGAGGGCGTCGGCGTATCCGGCGGTGGAGTCGAGTCGCCCGACCAGGCTGTCCGGCCCCTCGTCGAGGTGACGCAGCAGCGCGGCCCGCTGCTGCCCGTACGCGGTGGCGGCCGGGCCGGACCAGAGCACCGAGTCGGTGAGCGCGGCGCAGACGTCGTCGTACCCCCGGACGAGCCGGCGCACCGCGTGCCCGGCGCTGGCGAGCGGCACCGGGTGCAGGTCGAGGAAGCTGCGGACGGCGTCGCCCGGCAGCACCTGCATGCGGCGCAGCAGCGGCCAGACCCGGTGCCCCTCGGGCACGCCGGCGGCGATCAGCGTGTCCACCCGGCGGAGCAGGTCGAGGCCGGGCTCGGCGAGCCGGTCCAGTGCGTCCATCACGGTTCCCCGGTGAGTCGGCGGCGGGCCGCCCGGTCGACCTCGGCGTAGCGGTCGGCGGCCTCCCGCACCGCGGCGGCGGCGGCGGCCAGTCGACCGGCGGCGGCGCGGGCCTCCCGGGCCCGGTCGTCGGTGGCGGTGGTCCACTGCCGGTGCAGCGCCCGACCGATCTCACCCGGTCGGCCCGGCGCGTCGGCGCCGAACGCGGCCTGGGCCGGATCGCTGGCGGTGACGGTGTGCGAGACCAGGGTGAGGGTGGCGCTCGCCTCGTCCAGTCGGGCGGAGAGCGCGCGCAGTGTGTCCATCTCAGGCCCCCGCGAGCGGTCGGTAGGCGGCGAACGTCTCGTTGTGCAGCTTTTCCCGGGCCCATTCGGCGGCGTCGGCCGCCGCGGTGACCGCGGCCTGCACGGAACCGGCCACGTCGCGCGGACTGCGGGTGTGCAGCGGCCCGAGGAACCGGACGTCGGTGATCCGCCCACCGGCGGTGACCACCACCTCGACCAGACCGTCCGGCGACCGGACGGTCACCTCGACGGTCGACACCGCCTGGTCGAACTCGGCCTGGAGGGACTCGATCCGGCGGTAGCGTCGCACCGCCTCCTCGATCCAGGCTTCGTCGATCTCCCCCCGCGGCATCGGCCGACTCCTCCCGGGCGATCCATCACTCAGTGTGCTGCCACCGTCACCACGGCACACGGACCGTACCGCACAGCAATCGAACCTGTCGATGCCTGTGGACAACGCCGGGACGTGCGGGTCAGCCCTTCCAGAGGGCGAGCATCATCGCCTCGACAGCGATCCGCGGCTTGACGTTCGCCTCGATCGCCGCGCGGCAGGCGAGCACTGCCTCCAGCCGGCGCAGCGCCCCCTCGGCGTCCCACTTCTGGGCGCCGGCACCGGCCAGCGCCGCCGTGTCGGTGTGCACCGGGGCGACGGGTGCGCGCAGCGCCATGGTGAGCGCGTCCCGGTAGAAGCCCGCCAGGTCGACGAGCGCCCGATCCAGGGCGTCGCGCTGGGCCCGGGTGGCCCGGGACTTCTGCCGCTTCTCCAGCTCCTTGAGTTGCCCAGCGGCGCCCCGCATCGCGCCGGCCGCGCCCCGGCCGGTGCCGCCCGCGCCGAGCGCGGTCTCCAGAGCCGCCCGTTCGGCCGTGTCGGCCTCGGTGACCGACGCCGCGGCCTCCGCCTCGGCCGCCTCGATCAGCGCGGACGCCGCGTCGAACGCCGCGCCGACACCTGTCAACCGGCGGGGTACCGCGAGCACCGCCTCACGCCGTTTGCGGGCCTCCGGGTCGCGGGCCAACCGCCGGGCTCGACCCACGTGGCCCTGCGCGGCCGCCGCCGCCCACTGGGCCACGTCGGGTGCGATGCCGTCCCGACGAACCAGCACCTCGGCCACCGCGGCGGCCGGCGGCTGCCGCAGGGGTACGACCCGGCAGCGCGACCGGATGGTCACCGAGATGTCGTCCGGGTGGGTGGACGGCGCGCAGAGCAGGAAGACAGTTCGCGGTGGGGGCTCCTCGATCGCCTTGAGCAGCGCGTTGCCGGCGGCCTCGGTGAGCCGGTCGGCGTCCTCGATGATCACCACCTGCCAGCGCCCGCCGGATGGGGTACTGGCCGCGCGGAGCACCAGCGCGCGCATCTCGCCGACGCCGATGGAGAGCCCTTCCGGCACCACCATCCGCACGTCGGCGTGGGTGCCGCCCATCGTGGTGTGGCAGCCGGGGCACTCACCGCAGCCGGTGCCGTGCCGGCACTGCAGCGCGGCGGCGAACGCCCGCGCGGCAACCGAGCGACCGGAGCCGGGCGGCCCGGTGAAGATCCACGCGTGGGTCATCCCGGTCGACGGGTCCACGGCACCGGGCGCGGCGTCGCCGGCCGCGAGCGCGGACTCGTCGCCGCTGGCCGGGTCGGCGGCGACCAACGCGGGTGCCCGGTCGGCCACGCCAGCCCGCAGCACGGCCGCCGCCGCGGCGGCGGCCCGGCGCAGCTCCGCCACCGCCTCGTCCTGACCGACCAGGTCGGCGAAGACGTCCGGCATCAGGTCTTGTGCTCCATCGTCACCAGCTCCGCGTCGGATAACTCCGGCTGCACCGAGGTGTCCGGGCCCTGCGCCGGGCGCGGGTGCACGATGCCGCCCGGCTTACCGAGCATCTCCTCGACCCGTCGGACCACCAGCTTGCTGATCTCGTCGACCGGCCGGGACGCGTCGAGCACCAGGTAGCGCTTCGGGTCGGCGGCGGCGAGGTCGAGGAACGCGTACCTGACGCGCTCGTGGAAGGCGATCGACTCGGCCTCCAGCCGGTCGGTGCCGGTGTTGCGCGAGGCCACCCGGGACAGGCCGGTGTGCGGCTCGACGTCGAGCAGCACCACGAGGTCGGGCTTGAGCCCACCGGTGGCCCAGGAGGAGAGCCAGGAAACCTCGTCGACGGGCAGCGTACGGCCGGCACCCTGGTACGCCAGGGACGAGTCGACGTACCGGTCACTGATCACCACACCGCCCCGGACCAGCGCGGGCCGGACGACGGTGGCCACGTGGTGCGCCCGGTCGGCGGCGTAGAGCAGCGCCTCGGCCCGGGGAGAGGGCGCGTCGTCGCCGGAGGTGTCCAGCACCAGCGACCGGATCCGCCGGCCGACGCCGGTGGCCCCCGGCTCGCGGGTGACCACGACGTCGCAGCCCTGACCGCGCAGCCGCTCGGCGAGCGCGGTGAGCTGGGTGGACTTCCCCGCCCCCTCGCCGCCCTCGAAGACCACGAAGAGCCCGGCGGAGACGAACGGCTCGGCCGGCATCAGCGGACGACCCCGGATGGAGCCCCACAGGTCGGCGAGGACGGGGACGCCCTTCTTGTCGTCCATCTGGCCGAACGCGCTGATCCCGGCGAAGATGCCGGCGGCACCGGCGGCGAGCAGCAGCAGCCGAGTCGACGAGATGGACAGGCCCAGGTCAGCGATCTCCAGCTTGCGCGAGCCGCCGACGCCGACCAACACGCTGCTCAGCCCGATGGCCAGGATCAGCACCAGCCGGGTGCCGATCTGCACCACGGCGAAGACCCGGCCGCGCACCTCGTCGGCAACCTCGCCGCCGAGCAGGGTGGTGCCGGCCAGGAAGGCCATCCCGGCGCCCGCGCCGACCAGCACCGCGCCGACGATCGCCATCGACAGGTGGATGGCGAAGGCGAGGGTCATCACGGCGGCGCTGGCCAGCACGATGCTCATGCCGAACCAGCGACGCCTGGACATCTCCTTGACGACCATCGGGCCGAGCCCGATGCCGAGCGCCAGACCGACGAAGATCGCGCCGAAGAGCAGTGAGAACGCGGCGTCACCGGCGCCCAACGAGTTGGCGAAGAACTTGGCCGTGCCGACCACGATGCCGCCGCCCGCGAACGCGCCGAAAATGCCCAGCACCAAGCCCCGGACGAGCGGGGTCTGGCCGATGTACTTCCAACCCTCGGAGAACTGCCGGAACATGCTCTGCTCGGCGCGCTCCGCCTCGCCGCGCTGCGCCTCGCTGATCTCCTTGATCCCGAACGCCACCACCAACGCGGTGGCGAGCCGGGAGAAGGAGTTGAACCAGAGGGCGAGCTGGGCCGGCTCGGCCCAGGAGGGCAGGTCGCCGCCCACGGCGCCACGGACGCCACGGTCGAGCACCGCAAGGCCGATGGCCGCGGCGACCGGGGTGAGGCCGTAGGTGGTGATCAGGGTGAGCTGGTTGGCCGCCTCCAGCCGGGCCCGGGGGATCAGGTTCGGGACCGCGGCCTCCTTGGCCGGAATCCACAGCAGGGTGAGCGACTCGATCAGGAAGGTGGCGATCAGCGCCCAGCCGACCACCAGGCCGCCGGCGGCGCCGCTGAGGGCGTAGAGCGGAATGGAGGCGAAGAGCACGAAGCGCAGCAGGTCACAGATGACCATCGTCCAGCGCCGGTCGAACCGGTCGGCGAAGACGCCGGCCACCGGGCCGAGCACCAGCGCGGGCAGCAGCCGGATCGCGGTGACCCCGCCGAACGCGGCGCCCTGGGCGGTACTGCCCTGCACCTGCGAGGCGGCGAAGAGGGCGGTGGCCAGCAGGCCGAGCCAGTCGCCGAAGGAGGCCGCGCCGAGCACGATCCAGAGCCGCCGGAACGGCTGGATGCGCAGCACGGACCGGATGGCGGCATAACCGGACGGATCTACCTGACCACCGCTGGACGGGTTGGCGGCGTTGCCCGACTGGTCGCTCGATCGCGACACGCCGGGCGACTCGCCGCTGTTCTGGCTTTCGATGGCCGTACCTCCACGTGCCGGCCCATCGCTGGGCACCTCCGGTGCAACACTCTAGACCCGGGTGGGGGCCACCCTCCGGGCGACATTCTCCTGCTCGCTGAGCCTAGGCCGCCGGAGGTACCGGCCGCAGCCCGGACGTACGCGAGGGTATTTCGCATTCTCCGTCAGACAGTTAGCGTGCACACGTGGCCATCGAAAGCGACAAACTTCGCGAGCGCCTGGACCGGGCGACTGCCCATCTCGACCCCCCGTACGCGGTGGTCGACCTCAGCGCCTTCGACGCCAATTCGGCCGCCCTGGCCGATCGCGCCGCCGGAAAGCCGGTCCGCCTCGCCAGCAAGTCGGTCCGCAGCCGGGAGTTGATCAGCCGAGCTCTCGGGCGGCCCGGCTGGCAGGGCATCATGGCGTTCACAGTGCCCGAGGCGATCTGGCTGGTCCGCGCCGGCGTCAGCGACGACGTGCTGGTCGCGTACCCGAGCGGGGACCGGGCCGCCCTCGCCGAGCTGGGCGCCGACCCGACGCTCGCCGCCGCGATCACCCTGATGATCGACGGCACCGGCCAACTCGACCTCATCGACGCCGTCGCGGCACCGGGGCAGCGCGCCGAGCTACGGCTGTGCCTGGATCTGGACGCCTCCTGGCGACCGCTGCGCGGCCGGGTGCACGTCGGCGTCCGCCGCTCACCGGTGCACAGCGCGCGGGCCGCCGGAGCGCTCGCCGCGGCCGTCGCCGGTCGGCCCGGCTTCCGGCTGGTCGGGCTCATGTCGTACGAGGCGCAGATCGCCGGCCTGGGCGACGCGCCGCCGGGGCAGACGCTGCTGGCCGGCGCGATCAGGCTGGCCCAGCGCGGGTCGTACCGCGAGCTGCTGGCCCGTCGTGGTGCGGCGGTCGCCGCGGTACGCGAGCACGCCGACCTGGAGTTCGTCAACGGCGGCGGCACCGGCAGCGTGGCCGCGACCAGCGCCGATCCCGCGGTCACCGAGGTCACCGCGGGATCGGGCCTGTACGGGCCGACGCTGTTCGACGCGTACCGCGCCTGGCGGCCCACCCCGGCGGCCTTCTTCGCCTGCACCGTGGTCCGCCGGCCGACGCCGGAGCTGGCCACGGTGCTCGGCGGCGGCTGGATCGCCTCCGGCCCGGCCGCCGACAGCCGGCTGCCCCGGCCGTGGCTACCGGCGGGGCTGAAGCTGGTCGGCACCGAGGGCGCCGGCGAGGTGCAGACGCCGCTGTCCGGAGCGGCCGCGGCCGACCTGCGCGTCGGCGACCGGGTGTGGTTCCGCCACGCCAAGGCAGGTGAGCTGTGTGAACGGGTCAACGAGCTGCACCTGATCGAGGGGGACGCGGTGGTGGCGACGGTCCCCACCTACCGGGGTGAGGGGCGGGCCTTCCTCTGACGCCGGAGGGCCGCCCCACCGCCGGCCGGAGCCCGCGCCCCGCGCCGACTCAGACGGGCTGGGCCGCCTCGGCCTGTTTCCCGGCGGCGGACCGGCCATTGTCCGGGCCGTCGACCTGGCGGTGCAGGTACTCCCGGATCAGCGCCTTCGCCTCCAGCAGCACCCGTTCGTCGCCGTCGGACTTCCGGCGGAACGCGAGCTTGATCAGCGCGTCCGCCGCCTCGACCGCGATCTCCAGCACGAAGCGCAGCTGGGGCACGTCGGTGAGCCCGAAACGTTCGGTGAGCACCCGGGCCAACTGGTCGGCGATCACGCCGTTGTTGTCCCGCTGCTCGTCGAGCAGGTGCAGGTCGACCACGTCGCCGAAGTGCAGGGTACGGAAGCCGGGGACGGTGCGGTGCATCGTGATGTACTCGTCGATGCCCGCGTCGACGCCGTCCCACCAGTGGGTCATCTCGTCGGAGGCGAACCGCTCGTCGAGGCGCTGGAGGTAGGACTCCATGGTCCGCAGGGTCAACGCCTGCACGATCGCCCGCTTGTCCGGAAAGAACTGGTAGACCGACCCGATCGCCACCTCGGCCCGCTCGGCGAGCAGGGTGGTGGTCAGCCCCTCGTACCCCACCTCGTCGACGAGTTCGGCGCAGGCATCCAACATGCGCTGTACCCGCGCGACACTTCGACCTTGCACCGGTACGCGGCGCAGCGGCCCGGTCGTGGCGGCTGGTGTGGACACTCTGCGCCACCCCCCTTCGACGGATGAACATATCTCCACGTCACGAGTCCGTGACTACCGGTACAACGAGCGGATCGCAATTGCGGTATTTACCAGCTACAACGTTCCTGATATGAAGTCAGTTCATATTCATGAATGAGGAGTGCGCATGGTTCGCATCGCACCGCCCCGGGCTGGCTGGTCCAACTGGGCCGGGAACCAGCGTGGCAGCGCCAGCACGATCCTGCGCCCCGGCTCGCCGACCGACGTCGCAGAAGCCGTCCGATCCGCAGTGGCCGACGGCGCTCGAATCCGGGTGACCGGCAGCGGCCACTCGTTCACCGCCGTCGCGCTCGCCGACGACCGGCGGATGGACCTGTCCGAGCTGGACACCCTGGTCAGCGTGGACGTCGCCCACCGACTTGTCACAGTTCCGGCCGGAATGACCCTGCACGCGCTCAACGGCCTGCTCGCCCGGCACGGCCTCGCGCTGCCCAACCTCGGCGACATCGACGCGCAGACCGTCGCCGGGGCGATCTCCACCGGCACCCACGGCACCGGCGCCGGTTACGGGTGCCTCTCCACCTTCGTCGAGGCGATCACACTGGTCACCGGTGCCGGCGAGGTGCTGCGCTGCTCCGTCGACGAGAATCCCGACGTCCTCGCCGCCGCCCGGGTGTCACTCGGCGCGCTCGGTGTCCTGGTCGAGGTGACCCTGCGCTGCGTCGACGCCTTCGTCCTGCGCGCCCACGAACGCCCGGCCGAACTGGCCGACGTGCTCGGCGAACTGCCCGAGCTGATCGGCCGGCACGACCACGTCGAGTTCTACTGGTTCCCGTACACGTCCCGGGTCCAGGTCAAGGCCAACGACCGGGTACCCGCCAACGACCGGCCGCTGTCGCGCTGGCGCGGTTGGATGGACGACGACTTCCTGTCCAACCGGGTCTTCGCCGGGGCCTGCCGGCTCGGCCGGGCCGTGCCCGCGCTGGCCCCCGGGATCAGCGCGGTCTCCGCCCGCGCCCTCACCGAACGGCAGTACACCGGCCGCTCCGACCGGGTCTTCTGCACCCCGCGCCGGGTCCGCTTCGTGGAGATGGAGTACGGCCTGCCCCGCGAGGCGCTGCCGGAGGCGCTCGCCGCGCTCCAGCGCATCGTGGACGGCCTGCCGTTCAAGGTGCTCTTCCCGGTGGAGGTGCGGTTCACCGCCGCCGACGACATCTGGCTGTCGCACGGCTACGGCCGGGACAACGCCTACATCGCCGTGCACCAGTACGTCGGCATGCCGTACGAGCCGTACTTCCGGGCCTTCGAGAAGGTGGCCGCCGGGCTGGGCGGTCGCCCGCACTGGGGCAAGCTGCACTACCGCGACGCCGCCTCGCTGGCCACCGCGTACCCCCGCTTCCCGGACTTCCAGGCCGTCCGCGACCGCCTCGACCCGGACCGCGTCTTCGCCAGCCCCCACCTGAACCACGTCCTCGGCGCCTGACGGCACGCCCAGGCGGAGCCACGTAGGACTTGGACAGTCTCCGCTCTGTCGGAACGGAAACTGTCCAAGGTCTGGGAGTCGGACCGGCGCGGGCACCGATCGGTTGGCTCGCGCCGGGGTTACTCGCTGCTGGTGGCGGCCTTGCGCGGGGCGGCCTTCTTCGCCGGGGCCTTCTTCGCCGCCGTCGTCGCCTTGGCCGTCGTCGTCTTCTTCGCAGCCGTGGACTTGCTCGCCGCGGCCGTCTTCTTGGTGGCCGTGGCCTTCTTCGCGGGCGCCTTCTTCGCCGCCGCCTTCTTCCGCGGCGCCGGACCCTTCGCCCGCTTCTCGGCGAGCATCTCGGAGGCTTCCTCCAGGGTCAGCGCCTCCGGGGTCTGCCCGCGCCGCAGCGACGCGTTGAACTCCCCGTCGGTCACGTACGGGCCGAACCGGCCGTCCTTGATCACCAGCGGCTTCTCGGTCGCCGGGTCCACGCCCATCTCGCGCAGCGGCGGTGCCGCGGCTCGCCGTCCACGGGCCTTCGGGGCGGCCAGCAGAGCCAGCGCCTCGTCGAGGCCGACAGTGAACATCTGGTCCTCGGACTCCAGCGAACGGAACTCCTCGCCCCGCTTGACGTACGGGCCGTACCGGCCGTTGTTCGCGAAGACCTCGACGCCGTCCGGCGCGACACCGATCAGCCGGGGAAGGCTGAGCAGCTTGAGCGCCTCCTCCAGGGTCAACGAGTCCGGTGTCTGCGTACGCAGCAGCGACGACTTCCGCTCACCACTGGAGACGTACGGGCCGAACCGGCCGGACTTGAGCACGATCGGCTCGCCGGTGGCGGGGTCGTCGCCGAGCTTGCGCTCGCCGCTGCCGCCGAGGAACAGCTCGTGCACCTTCTCCGGGGTCAGCTCGTCCGGGGCCAGGCCCTCAGGGATCGGCGCCCGGTCACCCTGGCTGCCGCCCTCCTCGCCCTCACCCGCTGCCGGTGCCGGCTGCTCACCGCCGGGCAGCTCCCGTTGCAGGTACGGCCCGTAGCGGCCGACCCGCACCACCACCTCGCGACCGTCGTCGTCGGTGAAGAGCGGGATGGAGTTGACGCTGCGGGCGTCGATGTCGCTGAGGTTCTCGGTGACCAGCTTCTTGAGCCCGCCGGAACGGGCGATGTCCTGGTCACCGGCACCGTTGGAGCTGCCGAAGTAGAACGCGGTCAGGAAGTCGACGGCGGCGTGGTCTCCGCCGGCGATCTCGTCCAGCTCGTTCTCCATGGTGGCGGTGAAGTCGTAGTCGATCAGGCGGGGGTAGTGCCGCTCCATCAGCCCGATCACCGCGAAGGCCAGGAAGGTCGGGATCATCGCCTGGCCGCGCTTGGTGACGTATCCCCGGTCCTGGATCGTCTGCATGATCGACGCGTAGGTGGACGGGCGGCCGATGCCCAGCTCTTCCAGGGCCTTGACCAGCGACGCTTCGGTGTAGCGCGACGGCGGCTGGGTGTGGTGGCCCTGCGCGGCCAGCTCGTCGGCGGTCAGCGGCTGGTCCTTGGCCAGGGTGGGCAGCCGGCGCTCGGCGTCCTCGGCCTCGGCGTTCTCGTCGTCGCTGGACTCGACGTACGCACGCAGGAAGCCCGGGTCGGTGATGGTCTTGCCGGTCGCGCCGAAGTCGGCTTCCTCCTGCGCGGTGGAGACCGCCCGGATCCGCACCGACACGCTGGAGCCGACCGCGTCGGTCATCTGCGAGGCGATGGTGCGCCGCCAGATCAGCTCGTAGAGCTTGAACTCCTCAGCGGACAGCTCCTTGGCCACCTCGCCCGGGGTGCGGAAGTTGTCCCCCGCCGGACGGATCGCCTCGTGCGCCTCCTGCGCGTTCTTCACCTTGCCGGTGTAGCGGCGCGGCTCCGGCGGAACGCTGCGCTCGCCGTACAGCTCGACGATCTGTCGACGGGCCGCCGAGATGGCGGTCTCCGACAGGTTGACCGAGTCGGTACGCATATAGGTGATGTAGCCGTTCTCGTACAGGCGCTGCGCGGTGCGCATCGTCTGCTGCGAGGACAGGCGCAGCTTGCGGGCCGCCTCCTGCTGGAGGGTCGAGGTGATGAACGGCGCGTACGGGCGACGACGGTAGGGCTTCTCCTCGACCCGGGTGACGGTGAACGGCCGCCCGTCGAGGCGGGCCGCGAGACCCCGGGCACCACTCTCGTCGAGGTGCACGACCCCGGCGCCGGCCCGGACGCGACCGGTGGTCGGCTCGAAGTCCTTACCGGTGGCGATCCGGTCGCCGTTCAGGGCGATCAGGGTGGCATTGAAGCTGCGCGGACCCTCGCCGGCGTTGGCCACCGCCAGGGTGGCCAGGATGTCCCAGTATTCGGCGGTGCGGAAGGCCATCCGCTGGCGTTCCCGCTCGACCACGATGCGGGTCGCCACCGACTGCACCCGGCCCGCCGAGAGCCGCGGCATGACCTTCTTCCACAGCACCGGGGAGACCTCGTAGCCGTACAGGCGGTCGAGGATCCGGCGCGCCTCCTGGGCGTCCACCAGATCGCGGTCGATCTCCCGGGGGTTGGCCACCGCCGCCTGGATCGCCGGCTTGGTGATCTCGTGGAAGACCATCCGCTTGACCGGCACCTTGGGCTTGAGCGTCTCCACCAGGTGCCAGGCGATCGCCTCGCCCTCGCGGTCCTCATCCGTGGCCAGGAGGATCTCGTCGACCTCCTTGGCCAGCTTCACCAGCTTGCTGATCTGCTGCTTGCGGTCGGCGGAGACGACGTAGAGCGCGTGGAAGCCGTTGTCGACGTCCACCCCGAGCCGGGCCCAGGGCTCCTTCTTGTATTTGGCCGGCACGTCGGCGGCGTTGCGCGGCAGGTCGCGGACGTGACCGAAGCTGGCCTCCACGACGTACCCCGGGCCGAGGTAGCCCGAGATCGTCTTGGCCTTCGCCGGTGACTCGACGATGACCAGACGGGTGGTTCCAGCGTTGCTCGGCACGTCTCTCCCCGACCTCACTCCTGCTCGTGGCCTGCCGGCGCCCGGACAGCGACCGCTTTCGACCCCGCCGTAGCACCGGCGGTCCGGATGTCCAACGTAACGCGTTGCCCGCGATTCGGGTTTCGCGGGCCGCAAACCGCTTCGACGCGGCGGTCGACACCGCCCCGCCGCGCTCGGCACTGCCGGACGGCGCCACCGTACACCGTGAGTAGGGCTCGAAGCGGGTCACTGTGACGATGGCGGACTCACGACCGAGGTCCGACCCGCCCGTTTTCCGCCTGGATCGACCCGCCGGCTGTCCGGCACCGGACACCCGGACGCCGCCGCCGACCTGGGCGAAATGACCGGTTCACTGCCGAGCGGGCCAGGCGTCGACCGGTGCCGCAGGCGGCGGTCCGCCGACCAGCTCGGCGAGTCGGGCCAACCGGCGGCGTCCGGCGATCCGGTACGCCGGGCCACCCTCCGCCGGGCCGACCAGCGTCCCGGCCAGCCCGGCCGCCGCGAGCGCGACGCCGATCGACTCCCAACACTCCTGGTCGTCGGGGCCCAGCCGCAACAGGTAACAGTCGGGAGGCTCCGGCGTCCCGGCGGCGGCGAGCCACAGCCGCAACCGCCGGCCGGTCAGGTGGAAGGCCGCCGGCGGGCGTTTCGTCGAACCGTTCAGCCAGGCGGCCGCGAGCGGCTTCAAGACCCGGGTGTACGACGTACGCACGGCGTGTCGCTCGCCCTCGATCGGCTCCCAGCTGGCGGCCAGCCCGCGCGACGCCAGTTCGGCGACGAGCACGTGCACCCGCCACGCGGCGTCCACCCGCACCGAGAGCCGGGCGGTGCCGCCCATCCGGACCACCTCAGCCGGCCCGGCGAGCAACCCGGCGAGGTCGGCGACGGCCGGTTCGGCAGCGTCCGCGCCGAAGAACACAAGTTGCCGGCCCGCGTCGTCACCCGGGGCCGGGCCGTTCACTGGGGAGCCGTGTTGCGACGGGCCGTTCCGCGGCGCGCCGCCACGGCGTCGCCCGGGAGTGGGCGTGTCGGACTCGGGCGCGGGGAACAGCGCCGGGGGCGGCTGCGCCTTCCCGGTGTCACCGAGCCCGCTCAGCGACACTCCGGCACCTCGTCGAATGCCTGTTTCAACTCCTCGGAGTTGAGTTTGCTGGTGTCCAGCGCGCTGGCGTCGTACTCCTTGTTGAGCGTCTCCACCGCGGCCCGCACGCCGTCGTAGAAGACGGTCGGCTCGCCGGTGCCCAGGCCGTCGATGGTGTCCCGGGCACGGCCGTACGCGTCCCGCATCTTCCCCAGCGAGCTGCGGAAACCCACGGAGATGGCCTCGCCGTTGTCGGTCTCCGGGATGCCCGCCTTCTCCACCTTGCGGCGCGCGGCCTCGCTGGCCTGCTCCGCCCCGTCGAAGAGCCGCACCAGGTTCTCCTTGGCCTGCGCCGGCGTGGTCTGCGCGGTCATCTGCTCATCAGTGCTGCTGGTCAGCTTGTTGATCTCCAAGCGCCACGGGGTGAGCGCGCCGCAGACCGAGGCCGCCCAGGCCCGTGGGCTGGGGCCGCCGCCGCAGCCGGCCAGGACGACGATCGTGGCCAGGACCACCGTGAGCTTTCCGGCGGCAGACGCCCGGCACGTACGCATGCGTTGCAGCGTACGGCCTTTGGCCAGGTGTGGCACCGGGCCGGACGGCCGGGGTCCCCGGTCGACGGAGCGCGTCGACCGGGGACCCCGGGCCGTTCCTGGGTCAGGCGTTCACCGTCTCCGGACGGTGATCGGTGCTGCCCGCGCCGGTGTTGCCATCGGCGTCCGAGTCGGACATCGCGATGCCCTTGCGCTTGCTGAACACCACCGACGCCACGATGATCAGCGTCGCCACCAGCGCGATGCTGACGCGCAGGCCGACGTTGCGGTCGTCGCCGACGCTCCAGGCCACCACGGCGGGCGCGATCAGCAGCGAGACCAGGTTCATCACCTTGATCAGCGGGTTGATCGCCGGGCCGGCGGTGTCCTTGAACGGGTCACCGACGGTGTCGCCGATGACAGTGGCGGCGTGCGCCTCGGAGCCCTTGCCGCCGTACGCGCCGTCCTCGACCAACTTCTTGGCGTTGTCCCAGGCCCCACCGGAGTTGGACAGGAACACCGCCATCAGGGTGCCGGCACCGATCGCACCGGCCAGGTACGCGGCGAGCGCACCGGGCCCGAGGCCGAACCCGACAGCGATCGGCGCCAGGATGGCGAGCAGACCGGGGGTCATCAGCTCGCGCTGCGCGTCCCGGGTGCAGATGTCGACGACCTTGCCGTACTCCGGGCGCTGGGTGCCGTCCATGATGCCGGGCAGCTCACGGAACTGCCGGCGGACCTCCATCACCACGGCACCGGCCGAGCGGGACACCGCGTTGATGGCCAACCCGGAGAAGAGGAACACCACCGCCGCGCCGATGATCAGGCCGACCAGGTTGCGCGGGTTCGCCACGTTCAGCGAGTTGAGGATCTCCGTCCCGACGTCGCCCACGCCAGCCGTCGCGTACGCGCTGCGGAGCGAGTCGGTGTACGAACCGAACAGCGCGGTCGCGGCGAGCACCGCAGTGGCGATCGCGATGCCCTTGGTGATCGCCTTGGTGGTGTTGCCGACCGCGTCCAGCTCAGTGAGCGTGCGAGCGCCGTGCTCGTCGAGGTCACCGGACATCTCGGCGATGCCCTGGGCGTTGTCGGAGATCGGCCCGAAGGTGTCCATCGCGACGATCACGCCGACGGTGGTGAGCAGGCCGGTGCCGGCCAGCGCCACCGCGAACAGCGACAGCGTGATGGAGCTGCCGCCGAGGAGGAACGCCCCGAAGACGCCGGCGCCGATCAGCAGAGCCGAGTAGACAGCCGACTCCAGGCCGATGCTGATGCCGGCCAGGATCACCGTCGCCGCACCGGTCTGCGAGCTCTTGCCGATGTCCTGCACCGGGCGCCGGTTGGTCTCGGTGAAGTAGCCGGTCAGCGCCTGGATCGCGGCGGCCAGCACGATGCCGATGACCACCGCGCCGATGGCGACCAGCCGGGGGTTGCCGGGCGCGTCGGTGAGCCCGCTGTCGAACTCGCCGAAGGTCGCCGGGAGGTACGCGTAGGCGGCGATCGCCACCAGCACCGCGGAGAGCACCGCCGACAGGTAGAAGGCCCGGTTGATCGCGGTCAGGGCGTTGCGGTCGGTCGCGCGCAGCCGGGTGATGAAGACACCGACGATCGCGATCAGCACGCCGATGGTGGAGATGATCAGCGGGAAGACCAGGCCCTCCTCGCCGAACGCGGCACGGCCGAGGATCAGCGCGGCGACAAGCGTCACCGCGTACGACTCGAACAGGTCGGCGGCCATGCCGGCGCAGTCACCGACGTTGTCGCCCACGTTGTCGGCGATGGTGGCGGCGTTGCGTGGGTCATCCTCGGGGATGCCCTGCTCGACCTTGCCGACCAGGTCGGCGCCGACGTCGGCGGCCTTGGTGAAGATGCCGCCGCCGACCCGCATGAACATCGCGAGCAGCGCGGCGCCGAAGCCGAAGCCCTCCAGCACGGTCGGCGCGTCACCCCGGTAGAGCAGGACGACCAGCGCGGCACCGAAGAGGCCGAGGCCGACGGTGAAGAAGCCGACGACACCACCGGTGCGGAAAGCGATCTTCATGGCCGCCTCGCGGCCACCTGCTCGCTCTCTCGCGGCGGCGGCCACGCGCAGGTTGGCACGGGTGGCCAACCACATGCCGGCGCCGCCGATGAACGCGCTGAACAGGGCGCCCACCACGAAGAAGAGTGAGCGGCCGATCTTCACGGCGAGCTCACTGCCGTCGGTGTCGTGCACCGGAAGCAGGAAGAGCAGCACGACGGCGATGACGACGAAGATCGCCAGGGTGCGGAATTGACGGAGCAGGTAGGCCGAGGCGCCCTCCTGGACCGCCCCCGAGATCTCCTGCATTTTCTCGGTGCCCTTACCAGCGGCCAGCACCGTTTTCGTCAGGGCGGCAGCGAAACCGAGCGCCACCAGCGCGACGACCGCGGCGATGACGACGTAGGTGACATTGCTTCCGGTAAGGGAAAGCCCGCCGCCGTCGGCGGCCAAGGTCTCGGACATCTGTGTCCTCCTGTTACCGAACAATCGCGCCGGTGAGTGGAGACGCACTGACCGACGCCTGGATGCGGACTCGCAAGCGCGCGCCAACCCACCAGCGGACCAGCGATGACCACCCATACCCGCTGGCTGCGGGATGGGTCACTTGCTGACAACCCGGGTACTGTAGCCCTCCTCAGTGTTGGAGGTCACACCCAGGTGGCACCGTGTCGCGATGATCTTCGTCGCTGTGTTATGAAACGAAATCTGATATAGGGCCCGGTCCATGCAAAGAAGGCCGCATCCCCAGCTGGGGACGCGACCTACGCAGCGGAACCGTTCAGCGGCCGACCGGCCACACCATCCGTACCTCGGTGCCGATGCCCTCGTCGACCGGGCGCACCTGCAGGTCCTCGACGAAACCGGCGAGCAGCGCGAAGCCCACGCCGGTGGTCAGCGCCTCGTCGGTCAGCGACTCGTTGGCCAGCTCGTCCGGCGGCAGCGCGGTCAGACCGATGCCCGCCTCGATCGGCGCCCGGTCCACCACCCGCACGGCGTACGAGCCACCGTCGGACATCTCCACTAGCACCGGGTCGGCCAGGCCGTACTGCCGGTGCAGGGCGACCGCGCGGGTGCACGCCTCACCGATGGCCAGGCGCACCTCGTCCAGCAGGTCCTCGCGGACCCCGGCCCGTCGGGCGACGGCGACGCCGACCAGACGGGCGGTACGCACGTGCACCGGCGCGGGCGAGAACGAGAGCTTGACTGTCGCCATCACGCGCCGGCGCCCGCCGAGTCGGCGCTGACCGCCGCGTCGACAGTCGGGTGCAGCGGAAACACCTGGTCCAGTGCGGTGATCCGGAAGATCTTGAGCAGGGGCTCCTTGTCGCAGACCAACGCGAACGAACCGCCGGCGGAACGGAGCCGCTTGAGCGCGCCGACCAGCACACCCAGCCCGGTGGAGTCGAGGAAGTCCACCCGACCGAGGTCGACCACCACGTGACGCGCCCCACCGTCGATCAGCTCGAGGAGCCGTTCACGGAGCCGGGGTGCGGTGTAGACGTCCACCTCACCACCGACCTCGAGCACCGTGTGCTCGCCCACGGTGCGGGTCGCCAGTGACAGCTCCATCGGTCCTCCTCGCCAGAGCCGTAAACTCTCGTGGGCATCTAACCACTACCGCCGGGGCGGCCTGCGGACGCCAGCGGAGGCTTCCCCTTACCCCGGCGTCCGACTTTTCATCTCCGAACACCAGTGCGAGAGTGCAGGGCGTGACCTCCAACGACTTCAGCTCCGCGCGCCACGCACCGCGCGACGACCTGGAGTCGTCGTCCGCGGCCACCGTATCCGCTGGTCCCGGCCCCGGGCCAGCGCCGGTCGACCTGCTGCGCCGGCTGCGCGCCCGGGGCGCCGCCGACCCGGTCACCCACGTCGAGCGGGTGCCGGCCCGCACCGGAGTGCCCGCACCCTGGCCGTCGTGGGCACCGGCGCAACTGCGCACGGCGTTCACCGGGCGCGGCGTGGTCGCGCCCTGGCAGCACCAGGCCGAGGCGGCCACCCTGGCGTACGAGGGCCAGCACGTGGTCGTCGCCACCGGCACCGCGTCCGGCAAGTCCCTGGCGTACCAGCTGCCGGCCCTGGCCACGCTGCTGGCCGACCCCCGGGCCACAGTGCTCTACCTGGCGCCGACCAAGGCGCTCGCCGCGGATCAGTTGCGCGCCGTCGCCGCGCTGGAACTGGAAGGGGTACGCCCCGCCTGCTACGACGGCGACACTCCACGCACCGAGCGGGAGTGGATCCGCCGGCACTCCCGGTTCGTGCTGACCAACCCCGACATGCTGCACCACGGCATCCTGCCCGGGCACGCCCAGTGGTCCGGCTTCCTGCGCCGCCTCGCGTACGTGGTGATCGACGAGTGCCACACCTACCGGGGCGTGTTCGGCTCGCACGTCGCGCACGTGCTGCGTCGGCTACGCCGGCAGTGCGCCCGGTTCGGGGCCACCCCGGTGTTCGTGCTCGCCTCGGCGACGTCCGGCGACCCGGCCACCGCGGCCGGGCGGTTGACCGGCCTGCCGGTGACGGCGGTCACCGAGGACGCCTCCCCCCGGGGCGGGGTGACCTTCGCGCTCTGGGAGCCGCCGCTGCTGCCACCCGACGCGGGCTCGTCCCCGCCGGTGCCACCAGCCTCGTCGTCCCCGGTGCCGCCGCAGGCGACCGGCGACGACCCCTCCCGGTCGGTGCCGCCGCAGGGCGGCGGTGACCACGACGACCTCCGGCAGGTCCGCCGGTCGGCGCTGCGCGAGACTGCGGACCTGCTCGCCGACACCGTCGCCGAAGGGGTACGCACCCTCGCGTTCGTCCGGTCCCGCAAGGGCGCCGAGGTGGTGGCCGCCAACGCGCGTCGGGCGCTGGACGACGCGGTGCCGGGGCTCGGCGACCGGGTGGCCGCCTACCGGGGCGGCTACCTGCGGGAGGAGCGGCGCGAGCTGGAACGCGCGCTGCTGCACGGCGACCTGCTCGGCCTGGCCTCGACCAACGCGCTGGAGCTGGGCGTGGACCTGGTCGGGCTCGACGCGGTGCTGATCTGCGGCTACCCGGGCACCCGGGCGTCACTGTGGCAGCAGGCGGGCCGGGCCGGGCGTTCCGGGCAGGAGGCCCTGGCGGTGCTGGTGGCGCGGGACGACCCGCTGGACACCTACCTGGTGCACCACCCGGAGGCGATCTTCGGGGCACCGGTGGAGGCCACGGTGCTCGACCCTGCCAACCCGTACGTGCTGGCCCCGCAGCTCGCCTGCGCGGCGGCGGAGGCACCGCTCACCCCGACCGACCTGGCGCTCTTCGGCGACGGGGCGAAGGAGGCGGTCGACGAGCTGGTCGCGGCGGGGGCACTGCGGCAACGGCCCACCGGTTGGTACTGGCGGCACCGGGAGCGACCCGAGGTGGACCTGCGCGGCGAGGGCGGCGCCCCGGTCGCCGTGGTGGAGTCGTCGACCGGCCGGCTGCTCGGCACCGTCGACGGCGGCTCCTCACACTTCCTGCTGCACCCCGGCGCGGTCTACCTGCACCAGGGCGTCTCGTACGTGGTCGACCAGCTCGACCTCGTCGACGGGTGCGCGCTGGTGCACGCCGAGGAGCCGGACTGGTCCACCCACGCCCGCGACGTCACCGACCTGTCGGTGGTGTCGGTGCGTTCCTACGTGGACGCCGGGCCGGTCGGCATGTTCCTCGGCGAGGTGGATGTGACCAGCCAGGTGGTGTCGTACCAGCGGCGGCGCATCGCCACCGGCGAGGTGATCGACACCCGGCCGCTCGACCTGCCGACTCGGGAGCTGCGTACCGTGGCGGTCTGGTTCACCCTGTCGCCGCAGTCGTTGACCCTCGCCGGGGTCCAGCCGGCCGAGGTGCCGGGTGCGTTGCACGCCGCCGAACACGCCGCGATCGGCCTGCTGCCGCTGATGGCCACCTGCGACCGCTGGGACATCGGCGGGCTCTCCACCGCACTGCACCCGGACACCGAAGCGCCGACCGTCTTCGTCTACGACGGGCACCCGGGTGGCGCCGGGTTCGCCGAGCGGGCGTACGGGACGGCGGCGGCGTGGCTGCGGGCCACCCGGGACGCGATCGCGGAGTGCGGCTGCGAGACCGGATGCCCATCCTGCGTGCAGTCACCGAAATGCGGCAATGGCAACAACCCCCTCTCCAAACCGGACGCGATCCGGGTGCTCGACGTGGTGCTGGCCAACCTGCCGCGCTGAGCAGCTTGCATGAACCGGCATGGCACGGGGCACAATGATGTGGGAGCGCTTCCATCGATGCCTTTGTTGCTGATCGCCCCCCGTGCCCGAGGAGAAGCTGTGGCCGACACCATCGCCGAGACCGTCGACCTGCTCTACACCATCGACCAGGACAATCTCACCCTCGACCAGCAGATCGCGCTGGGGTCGGCACTGGCCGCCCTGGCCCAGGCGGAACGGCTGGAACAGATCAACGAGCGGCTGCGCGGCATCCACCAGGTGCTCAACACCTGGGCGCTGCGGGCCGCGACCTCCGTCGACAGTCGCTGAGGTCTGCCGGGGTGATCCTGCAAGGGCACCAGTGATCACTCCGGGCTGGGTAGTCGTCCGACGGGCTCGACGACTACCCAGCAGCAACTGATCATGGACCGCAGGGGGAGCGACGGTTGTCGGGCTGTGCGAGACTCCGGCGCACCAACCCCAGAGGAGTTCAGATGCAGCTCGACAACTTGCAGGGCCAGCACCAGTTCCACATTCGCCAGCGCCTGCGCATGATGGTCAACCAGTACGAGGTCCGGGCGGTCTCCCCGGACGGCAGCGAGGGTGAGCTGTTGGCGTTCGCGCAGCAGAAGCGGCTCGCCTTCAAGGAGCAGGTGACCATCTACACGGATGACTCCAAGCAGCAGCCGCTGCTCGGTTTTAAGGCCCGCCAGCGCATCGACCTCGGGGCCACGTACGACGTCACCGACGCGGCCGGCAACCCGATCGGCCTGTTCCGTAAGGACTTCGCCCAGTCGCTGCTGCGCTCCACGTGGCACGTCGAGCAGGCCGGTCTGCCGCAGGTGACCGGCCAGGAGCGGAGCATGCCGGTGGCGCTGCTGCGTCGATTCGTCGACTCGCTGTCCTGGCTGCCGTACCACTTCGACTTCACCGTGGGCGGCCAGCCGGTCTTCTCCGTGATCAAGAAGTGGGGCCTGCGCGACAAGTATGTCGTCGAGGTGCAGCACCCGCAGATCGACCGTCGCCTGGTCATCGCGATGGCCGTCGCCCTCGACGCGCTCCAGTCCCGCTGACGCACCCGGCCCGGACGAGGGCAGTGCGATGGCCCTCAGCGGTCGCCGTCGTGGCCACCCATCCTCGGCTGCCGGCCGGGACCTGGACCTCGACCAGTCCCGGCCGGCCCGCACTCCCGGGACGGCAGTCCGTTGGACCGCACTGCCCCGGCCGGCCATCGGACCACACTGCCCCCAGCCGGCAGAGCGTTGAACCGCACTGCCGCCGGCCGGCAGGCCATCGGACCGCGCTGCCCCAGACGGCCCGCCGCTGGTGACTCGACCCCCTGACTGGTCTGGTCGCCCCTTTGGAGCTGATGCCGTAAACGCATCGCCCTTGATGTCGTATGCGATTCAGCTCCAAGCACCCACCAATCCGACGAGGACCCTTGGTTCCTTCGACCATGCGTCAGCCCGGGCTTCCGCTCGGAACGTGGCGGTCTTGCCGACGTAGTGCACCGGCGGCGGCCCTTTGACGCCGCGATGCGGGCCAAACCCCTCCCTCCACAGGCCGCGCCCGCCCTCCACAGAACGCGCCCTGCGCTGGCCGCGGTGGTTAGTAGAGACGCCACCGCGAGGGTCAGCCCCGCACCGGGCCGGCACGGGCGCTCGCCGCAGCCACCCGGGTCAGGCCGGGTAGCGGCGTGAACGCCACCTCGACTGTCACCAGCACGTCCAGCCCGTCGAGGTGACAGCTGACCAGGCGGCCGTCGTTGCGACCGGCGAGGTCGGACGCGGACGCGCAGGCCACCGCGTCGCCGTCGAGCGCCCGGGCCGCGCCGGCCAGCGCGCCGAGGTCGGCTGCCACAGCCGCCCGCTGACTCGCCATGCCGGCGGCGACGATGGCCGCGCCGAACGTCCCGAACAGCACGAAGACGAGCCCCATCGCCAGCAGCAGGATTGTCGCGCCACCGCGTTGCCGGTCCCGCCGGCGAGCAACAGGGCCTCCGGCAGCCGGTGGGTCACTGGCGTGCCGTGACGGATCCTCAGTTCGCGGCACTACCAACTCCCCTCGTCTGCACCCGGTTCGACGGCGGCGACGGCGGTGGCGACCACGGTGATGCGGGGTAGCCGCCCGCCCAGCGTCCGGACGGGTGCCCGTACCGTCGCGTGCGCCCGGTCGCCTTCGACTGACACCGACACCGCCGCCCCCGGCGGCGCCGCACGGCCACCCTCCGCGTCGCCGTCCGCGCCCCGGGCGGCGGCGAGCGCCGCCTCCCGGGCCGCGTGCAGGCAGCCCGCCTGCGCGCTGACGGCGTTGACCGCGGTCAGGCCGGCAAGCAGGAGCAGAAGCAGCGCCGGCAGGCCGGCCGCCAGTTCGGCGGTGAAGGACCCCCGGTCCCCACCAGCGGCCCGGACGAGGAGGCGACATCTGCGCCCGCCGCCTGCCGCCAGCCCGGGAACGCTCGATCCTGACCGACGGCCAGCCCGCCGGCGCCTGATCACTTCAGTGCCCGGTCGATGACAGCGGTCAGCGCCGACTGGACGTTGCCGGAGGTCAGCACCTTCAGCAGGATCCCGGCGAAGGCGACCGCGGCGAGGGTGCCCACGGCGTACTCGGCCGTGTTCATTCCGGCATCGCCGCGCAGGCGAGCGATGAGTTTGCGCATGACTGTTTTCCCTTCTCGATGGGTCAGAGCACGTCGCCGAGAACGGCGACGATCACCGGCACGAGTCCGGCGAGAATGAACGCCGGCAGGAAGCACAGCCCCAGCGGCAGGACGATGAGCACACCCGCCCGGCGGGCCGACGCCTCGGCGGCGGTGGCCCGGTCGGCGCGCAGGTCGTCGGCGAGCCGGGTCAGTGCGCCGGCCAGGGCGGCACCACTGTTGGCTGAGCGCAACGCCGCCGAGGTCAGCCGATCCGCGCCGGGCACTCCGTCCAGGGCGGACCACGCCTCCGCCGGACCACCACCGAGCAGCAGCGTGCGGCCCACCCGGGCCAACCGGCCGGCGAGCGGCCCGTCCAACGCCTCGGCGACGGCCAGCACCGAGCGGTCCACCGGGGCGCCCGCCCGCATCGCCGCGGCCAGGAGGTCGGCGGCGAGCGGCAGGTCGGCGGCCTCCTGCTGCCGCCGCCTGCGCGCAGCGGGCGACTCGATCCGCCGCAGCAGGACATCGAGCAGGAACGCGGCCGGGACGGCACCGAGCAGCCCGAACCAGCCCCCGACGACGATGGCCACGGCGAGCCCACCCAGCACCGCCACGAGCCGGATCGCGTCCGGCCGCCGCCGACGGGCTGAGCTGGGCTGGCCCGCTCCACTGGGCTGGCCCGCTCCACTGGGCTGGCCCGCTGCATCAGGCTGACCCGTTGTGCTGGGCCGGCCCGCTGCACTGGGCTGGACCGCTGAGACCTGCTGGCCCTTTGAGACCTGCTGGCCCCTGCGTTGGTTTGCTGGGCCGGCCTGGCCGGCAGGGCGCCGGGCCGTCATCCGGCCCGCCCCGGGGTCGCGCCCAGCCGTTCCGCCCAGAGGAGACCCACCGCCTGAAGAGCGACCGCGGCAACGGCGCAGGCACCTCCGACTGTGCTGTGCAGGAGCACCGCCATGGGGTCGACACCGATGCCGTAGCCCAGGCCGATCCCGCCGATCGGCAGCGCCGCCAGTAGCCAGGCGGTAGCCCGCGCACCGGCCGCCTGGGCTGCCGCTGCGGCCAGGCCCCGATCGGTCGCCCGGGCGTCCGCCTCGATCCGTTCGACGAGCTCCGCCAGCGGCGCGCCGGTCCGGTCGGCCAACCGCACCGCCGCCGACGTCAGCTGGCGGAGCCGGCCGGCCCCGTCACGCTCCACGGTCGCGACGTCGAGCGCACGTGCGACGGGCAGCCCGGCCCGCAGGTCCGCCGCGAGGCCGCAGAGCTGGTCCAGTCCACGCCGTCGGGTCCGCTCGGCGCTCCGGTTCAGTCGCCAACGCAGCACGGCGCGCACTGCCAGCGTGCCGTACCCGGCCATCGCCACCGCCGCCACCGGACCACCGACCACGGCGCCCACAGCGCCGCCGAAGAGGCCGACCAGTGGCAGCACCCGGGTCGCCGATCGGGAGATGCGCACCGACGGTGGCGTACCCGGCGTTCTGCCGGTCGGGCCGACGCGCAGGTCGTCGTGGCGATTGGCGATCGCCCATCCGCCGGCCGCCGCCGCACCGGACACGTCGCCCCGACAACCCGCATCCAGGTCGCCGTGCCCGTCGGCGGTTGCCGGGCCGGGGACGCCGGGCGGACCGTCCCCGTCCCCGTCGCTGACACCGATCGTGACCGTGGCCGCCGACGCAGGCCGTTGTTCCACGTCGAGCATGGTGGTGGCCTCCTCCGGCCGGGCGCTGCCGATCGGACGTCGGGGATCTCGACGGGCCGGCGGACGCGTCGGGCCCTCCGGACGGGTGAAGCCGCCTTTCGCGCCCGGCCACCTCGGGCTGCGGATGACGTCCCGGTCGGGCCAGCCGAGCGCCGTCCGCCTTCCGTTGACACCGGCAGCGGTACCCGGCTCATCGGTGATCCGGACCGGATGACCCGAGGTCGGGGCAGCGCCGGTGCGGTCGACCAGCAAGTCCGGAGTGCTGCCCAGTTCCCTGATCCACTGCACCAGGGCGTCATCCGGATCGAGACCGCCGGCCCTCCGCCCCGGCGTCAGCACGCGACGTCGACGGGCCCGCACGCTCCGTACGGGCCATGCCACCAGGGCAGCGGCAACCAGGAGCAGCGCCGCCACCAGGATCGTCCGGGCGGTCATGCCGGACCCGCCGATCCGGGCCACGGCTCGCTGAGGATGGGCGGCACCGCCACCCCACGCTCCCGCAGCAGCGCCCCGAGGGCACGGGCGGCGAGCCCGAGCCCACCGCCGCGCACCCAGGCGGGCACCACTGTCACCATCCGTTCGGGCCCCTCGGGCAGCAGCAGGCAGACCGACTCCAGGACCCGGCCCTGATCGCCGCGTCGCACCTGGAACAGCACCTGCAACGCGGCCGCCACCTGGGCGTGCAGCGCGGCGCGGGGCAACCCACCCAACATGCCCAGGGCCTCCAACCGGGCCGGCACGTCGGACGGTGTGTTGGCGTGCAGCGTGCCGGCACCCCCGTCGTGACCGGTGTTGAGCGCGGCCAGCAGGTCGACCACCTCACCGCCCCGGCACTCCCCGACCACCAGCCGGTCCGGGCGCATCCGCAACGCCTGCCGCACCAGGTCCGCGAGACTGACCACGCCCGTGCCCTCCACATTGGCGGTACGCGCTTGCAACCCCACCACGTGCGGATGCCCCGGACGCAGCTCGGCGGCGTCCTCCACCAGCACGATCCGTTCGGTGGCCGGCACCATCCCCAGCAGCGTGTTGAGCAACGTCGTCTTGCCCGAGCCCGTGCCACCGGTCACCAGGTACGCCAGCCGGGCCGCGACGACGGCGGCGAGCAGTGGTGCCAGCGGTCGCGGCACCGTCCCCTGGCGCACCAACTCGTCGAGGGTGAACGGCCGATGCCGGAAGGTACGGAGGGAGAGGTACGGACCTTCGGTGGCCACCGGCGGCAGCACGGCGTGCAGTCGGGTGCCGTCGGGAAGGCGCGCGTCCGCGTACGGGGAGCCGTCGTCGAGTCGCCGCCCGGCGCTGGCGATCAGCCGCTGCGCCAGCCGGCGGACGTCGTCCACCGAGCCCAACGGAACGGCGACCTGATGCAGCCCCGAACCCCGGTCGACCCAGACCCGAGCGCCGTTGACGAGGACGTCGGTGACCTCCGGGTCGGCGAGCAGCGGCGCCAGCGGCCCAGCGCCGACGAGGTCGTCGCGTACCCGGTCGGCGATGCGCAGCATGGCCGTGTCACCGAGCACCGCGGCGGTTGGCTCGGCCCGTACCGCGGAGACGATCGCCGCCGCGGTGACCGGGGTGGTGGCGGCGGCGATCCGCTGCCGCACCCGGGCGGCGAGCGTGCCGTCCTCCGGCCGGCCGGTCATGCCGCACCAGTGGCCGGCACGCCGGTCAGGTCGGTGACGATCCGTTGGCAGAGTGCTGCCAGTGGGCCCTTTCCCCCGGCGGCCGGCGCCTCACCCCGCTCCAGCCCACGGCAGAGCCCCGGCTCGGGGCGCAGCGTGCCGGCCAGCGGAAGGCCCAACGCGCGTGCCACCTCCGCCGCCCGCAGCCGCCCCGGGGCGGGCCCACGCACCACCACCGAGAGCGCAGCGCAGTGCGGGGCGGCTGCGGCCACCACCCGAGTGGCCGCCGCAGTGGCGCGCAACTCGGCCGGCACGACGACGAACGCCTGGTCGGCGGCCTGCAACGCCACCACCGCCGCGTCGTCGAGCTGTCGGGGCAGGTCGATCACCACGAAGTCCCGCCCACGCCGGGCGGCGTCGACAGTCGCCGCCATCGCGGTCGCCGGCAATGCCAGCATCTCGCCGCGATCCCAGGAGAGCACCACGAGATCACCCCGACTGGGCAGGGCCCGCACCAACGCCGGCGCGTCCACCCGTCCGTCGGCGGAGGTCAGCGACGGCCAGCGCAGGCCTTCCAACTGCTCCCAGCCGAGCACGAGGTCGAGGCCACCACCGAGCGGATCGGCGTCGACGAGGAGGGTGCGCAGCCGGGCCCGGGCGGCGGTCACCGCGAGGCCACCGGCGAGCACGCTCGCGCCCGCACCGCCCCGACCACCGAGAACCGCGACGACCCGAGCGCCGACGCCGGCCGGACGGTCCGGATCATGTTCGGCGAACCGATCCACCAGCCACGGCTCCGCGGCCGGCAGCACGGCGACGTGCTCGGCCCCGATCAGCTCCGCCACCTGCCAGCCGGGGTCGAGCTGACCGGCCCGGCCGACCAGCACCAACCGGGGCCGCTGCGGCAACCGAGCCCGCAGACACGCCTGCGCCTGGTCGGCGCCGAGCAGCACCAGAGGTGCGGGAAGCCAACGGGTACGGGCAGCCGCCGCGTCGCGGGCGAACTCCACCTCCGTCCCGCCGACGGCGGCGAGCCGGAGCACATCATCGAGCAGATCGTCGTCGCCGGTGACGACCAGCGGAAGCCGGCGGATCGGCGGAACCGTGGTACGGGGTGGCATCGCGGCCTCCAGCGGTCGGGCTCTGGTATGCCGCCGACCCTGCTCGGAATCCGCCCCACGAGCCGCCCCGATGCCGTCGCCTGTGGACAACCTGGTGGCCTGTGGAAAACCTCCGCTGAGACAGTTGATCTGCTACGAGCGCGGGCAGCTGCGCAGCTACCGCCGCTGCGGTGAAGACAGCGGGGCCGCTCCCGAGCGGAGCGGCCCCGCGAGTCGGTGGTCAGCCGGGCTGATTTGTCCAGGCGGCATCGAGGATCACCTCGTACGAGCTGATCCGCATGGGCGACAGCGTCAACAGCTCATGGGCGAGCAATTCGCCCGTCCTCGGATCGAAGATCAGAAGAGATTGCTGGTCGTGTTCGCGGTCGTCGAAGGTGACGGCGACTCCATTGCGGCCGGCGCGGTCCGTGACCTGCCCTCGCCAGCGGAAGCCGGGCACGTCGGCGAGAACCCGCAGGACCGCCGCTCGGGTCGCACGCGGCACGACGTACTGCCCATAGAGCGTGCCGACCCACTTGCTCGCCGACCCCGCGCCGTACTCGACCTTCAGCCGCTCCCGCAGCTCGGACGGGTCGGCCGACGGCTGCCTGAGCTCCTCCGGCGGCAGCGGCATGACGCTCGGTGCGGGGGTGCCGGTGGCTGCTGGTCGCCCAAGGCTCTCGCGCTGCCAGTAGTCCCGAGACTCCTGGTCGGGGTACTGCGGCTCCAGTTGGGTCCTGACTTGGTTACCGGTCCCGTCGACGGCCTGCCAGAGCTTCGTCTCGCTGGCGAAGGCCACGTGGTGGCGGCCGTCGGCTGAGGTCATCACAGGATCGCCCCACACCTTCGTGTGGTGGTACATGTAGCGCCCGCTCTGGTGGTCGTACGCCGCGTCTTTGATCTTGTCGGCCAGCATGCGCAGCTGCGGGCCGGCGGCCGGCGGATCCGCGTCGAACTGGTACGCGACCGGCACGAGCACCAACCCCGCTGCCGCCGGTTCGCCCGGAGTGTCCGGTGCGCCCTCGCCGAGCGGCTGGAGCACCGCCACGGCACCGGCCGCGACAGCCAGCGTCCCGGCCGTCAGGACCAGCCGGCGGGTCGGGCGTACGCGACGATGCCCGGCGGCCGTGTCGGTAGCGCCGGCGCGGTCGATCAGCTCGCGCGCCGAGACCAGCGGTGGTTCGACGGCGGCGGTTCGGGCCGGGTCGGCCGGGCCGAGAAGAGTACGGGTGCGCTCTGCTCCGAACATCACAGATCCTCTCGAATGGTCACCAACACCGGGCTACGACGGGTCTGCGCGGGCCGGTCCGCCATTGCGTCGGCCAGACGACGCCGGGCGCGATGGAGCCGCACGGCCGCGGTTGGTCCGGTGCAGCCGAGCACCTTCGCCGCCTCGGAGACCGTCAACTCCTCCCAGCCGACCAGCCGAAGAATTTCCTGATCAAGCTCGTTGAGGGTGGCCAACGCGGTCCGGACGTCCGCGACCCCGACGGTCGTGTCCGCACCCGGCGATCCGGCCAACCGCGCAAGGTCGACATTGGTGATCGGGAGAAGATCCGGGGCGGCACGCCGCGACCGCCACTGGTTCGCCAGGAGACGACGAGCCACCCCGTACAGCCAGGGAAGACTGCGGTCAGGCACCTCTACGCGGCGACGCCAGGCGACGACGAAGACGTCCTGCGCCAGCTCCGCCGCGGCATCCCCGTCGATGAGCCGACGCAGGCCGTATCGAACGATGTGCGCGTACTCGGTGGCGTAGAGACTGGTGAACCAGTCCTCGTCCCGCTTCTTCGGTGGACCCACCCGAACCCCCATTGCCTCGGTGACTCTCACCCTGGCTTGTGTCGCTGAGGGCCTCGGGATTACCGCGCGGCCAGGGGCGGGTGCCCGACCGGGAAACGAACGCTGCGGTCAGTCGTCGATCGCCTGGTAGACGGTGGTCCAGAAGTCGTGCCACATCGGCAGCCGCTGGTCGCCCGCGTGCGCCCGCTGCATGAACACCATCGCCGTCAGGTCCTCGGCGGGATCGTTGTACCAGGCGGTGCCATAGAAGCCGGGCCAGCCGTAGCTGCCGACCGAGGGCCCGAGGTGCGTACGGCGGGTGCGGACCGACAATCCGAGACCCCAGCTGATGGCGTCGAAGTACCCCGGCCAGAACCCGGAGTTGGCCTTCTGCTCCGAGGTCAGGTGGTCGCTCGTCATCAGCGTCACCGCCGGCCGGGACAGCACCCGCTCACCGCGATGGGTGCCGCCCGCGAGCAGAGCCGACGCGAAGGCGAGGTAGTCCTGGGCGGTGGACACGAGCCCGCCGCCCCCGGACTCGAACAACCGCGGTCGGCTGAACCGTCCGTCGGGAGCGTCTTCGACAACCGGTGCGCCGTCGGCGGCGTTGTCGCGCTCGTACGCGGTCGCGAACCGGCCGATGCTCTCGCTACCCACGTGGAAGGCGGTGTCGGTCATGCCCAGTGGCTTGCAGACCCGCTCCCGGATGGCATCCCCGAAGGACATGCCGGTGGCCCGGGCGATGAGCACACCGGCCACGTTGGCGGCGGTGTCGTACATCCAACGCTCACCCGGCTGGTGGACGAGGGGAAGAGCGCCGAGCTGGCGGACCCACTCGTCCATCGACGGATAAACGAGAGCGTCCAGCGCGTCGGCGATGGGTACCGTTCCCGGCTCGGCGGGGACCATCCCCGTGCCGAGGGTGCCGTCCAGGACGTCCCGCAGCGTTATCGGCCGTGCCGCCGGGACGGTGTCGTCCAGTGGGCCGTGCGGATCGGCGAGCACTGTCATGTCCGCCAGCTCCGGCAGGAGATCGTCGACCGGGTCGTCGAGGCGGAGGGTGCAGTCCTCGACGAGGGTCATCGCGCACACGGCGACGATGGGCTTCGTCATCGAGCCCAGGCGACAGATCGTGTCGGCCGCCATCGGCGTCTGCGACCCCGCCCCCTCGAAGGCGAGGCGACCCGTTGCCTCGATGTGCACCTCACCGTGCCGGGCGAGGACGACCACCGCGCCCGGGACGAAGCCGGACTCGACGTGATGCTCAAGCAACCCCCGAACCCGAGCCAGCCGTTTCGACGAGAAGCCACCAGCAGCCACCCGTTACCTCCTCAGCTCGTCCCGTTCGGCAAATTACCCGCCACGCGGCGATCGCACTGTCCGCCACGAGGTCGGGCGGGAGGGCTGAATCCGACCCCGCTCAGTTCAAGGACCTCATCGCCAAGGCCGCGAGGGCCGGACGGCTGAAACTGCCTGCGCCTAGAGCGGATCCAGGCGCAGCGCGCCGTTTGCGGAGTAGAAGTACCGGCGTACGTGCGTGGCCCAGTCTTCGATCGTGGGGTCCGCCCCCTGCGACAGCCACTGAGACAGATGCGCGTGCTCGTCGGTGTAGCCGTTGTCCAGGAGCCACTGGAGCGTTTCGCCGGTGCCCGCTCCGAAGATCGCCTGCGCATCGAAGCCGATGCCCAGGTCCATGTCGCCGGTGCGGAACTTCGCCCCGTACAGGCGGGGTGAGTCCGCCGGATCGCCGATCAGGAACAGCAGGAACGCTGCCAGGTAAATCTGCTCGTACTCGTCGTTCTCGCCCGGGTCCGGACCTTCGCGCCACGCTCGTTCGAGGTCGAAGATCTCACGGAGCATCGCGTGCTGGGGAACCGGATCGTCCACGTCAACCATCCGGAGCGCTTCCCGACGCGCGACCGGACTGGAGAGGTCCAACGGCGTGGCCATGGGGGCAGGCTAGTCGGCGTGCGGCTCATCAGCGTGAGCTGCGGTGGCGCGCTCCCAGGAGAAAGGGACGACCCCCGTCGGGGGGAGACGGGGGTCGTCGGAGGTTCGGCTCCGGGGGGGTCGAGCCGAACCACTCAGCGGTCACGGGGGGTGCAACCGCTGAGGGTCTGCCTGTTTCGAGGATGTGAAAGCTCGTCGTACGGACAAGTCTGCCTGAGCGGGCCCGTCACGTCGAGTGGTGCCGACTCCACTCAGTGCGAAAATCTCCTCGCAGAGTGTGAGCGTGATCACGCGGAGCGGAGATGGTGCTGCCAGCCCGCAGGTCTGAGGGGTGGCATGACCCCGGGCACCCGCCGACGATAGACCATCCGGCTAGACTTTCGCGCCGTGGGCCGAAGTGCCGCTTTCTTCGATCTGGACAAGACCGTCATCGCCAAGTCGAGCGCCCTGGCGTTCGGTCGGCCGTTCTACCGGGACGGGCTGATCACTCGGCGTGACGTGGTCAAGTCGGCGTACGCGCAGCTGATGTTCCGGCTGGGCGGCACCGACGAGCAGACCATGGCCCGAACACGGGACTACCTGGCTGCGCTCTGCAAGGGCTGGCAGGTGGAGCAGGTCCGCCAGATCGTCGCGGAGACGCTGCACGAGCTGATCAACCCTTATGTGTACGCCGAAGCCGCCGCTCTGATCGAGGAGCACCAGGCGGCTGGGCGGGACGTGGTGCTGGTGTCGGCCTCCGGCGAGGAGATGGTCCGGCCGATCGGCGAGCTGCTCGGGGTGACCGACGTGATCGCCACCCGGATGACGGTGCGCGACGGCCGGTACAGCGGCGAGGTCGAGTTCTACGCGGCGGGCCCGAGCAAGGTGGAGGCGGTCAGCGAGTTGGCCGCCGTCCGGGGTTACGACCTGGCTGATTCGTACGCCTATTCCGACTCGTACAGCGATCGTCCGCTCCTGGAGTGCGTGGGCCACCCGAGCGTGGTCAACCCGGACCGGCAGCTGCGCAAGCTGGCGTCGGAGAACGCGTGGCCGGTGCTGGAGTTCCGGCACCCGATCCCGCTGGGCCGGCGCTGGCGGGAACGGCCTGCGGTTCCGGTGGCCGCGGCGGCCCTGGGGGTCGGGGTGGGTGTGGCCATCGGCATCGCCTGGTACGGGCGGCACCGTCGCACCCGGGCCGCCACCACCGCCTGACCGTTCCTCGCCCACCTGCCCAGGCCTTCAGGTCGCGGGACGGGCCGTTCGGGGGCGCCGGGACTGATCAGGCGGCGGCGAGGATCTCGTCTCCGATGGTGGTGAGCTGGTCGGCGCCGACCTCGACGGCCGCCATGTAGTGGCGTAGCCAGGAGCGCAGCCCGTCGGGGGTGCCGGTGGCGAAGGCACCGGCCGCGCCGACGTACTCCGGTTCCCGCTCGCGGTGCCCGACGTCGACGGCGAGCAGGCCACGCGGGTCGAGGCCGGTGGCGAGCAGCACCAGCCGGGCGGCTCCGCGCGCCACGACGCCGGACGGCCCGGCGAACGGGCGCAGGTTCAGCAGCTCCCCGTGGACGACGGCGGCGAGCACCAACGGGGAGACCTTCGTGCCACCGGCGATGAGGCCGGCGAGCCCGTCCAGCCGGGTGGCGACGACGGGGTCGGCCACCGGGCGGCCCAGTTCGGCTTCCGGCACCAGGTCCCGGGCGGCGAGCACGTGCAGCTTCGCGAGTGCCTGGCGGGGCGCCTTCGGCCACAGCTCGCTCAGGCCCGGCAACGCCCCGGCGACGCGCAGCGCCCCTTGCAGCACCGGGTCGGTGACGGTGCCGGCCCGGACGGCTTCGCGCTCGTGTCCGGCCCCCTCCAGGGCGGCGCTGGCCACCGCGCAGCGCAGGCTGACCTCGGCGGCGACCTGTCCGCCGTGCCGGCGCAGCGCCCGGTGACCGAGCGCCTGGTCGAACCGTTCGCGGGCCTGCTCGACGGCGGCGGCGATGTCGGCGAGCGCGAGCAACGGGGCGAGCGGGTCGGTGGTCACCCCGCCACGCTAACGACCCGACCCGACCCGGCGGGCCGCACCCGCCCGCAACGCGACCCGGACCACCCGAGCCGCCCCGCCCCGACCCGATCCGGCACGCCGCGGGCACGGCACGCCGCAAGGTCAACACGGGTTTCTTGAAGTCGGGGCGTCCACCTCAGCAGAACACCGCAACTTCAAGGAACCCGTGTCGATCAAGGCGCCCCGCGCAGACGACCCGGGCGGGGACCGGCCAGCACGGGCCGTCGGGCGCGCGGCGGGGGCCACTCGGCGCGACGGAGTGGGCAGCCGTGGCCGGCCGAGGGCCCCGCGACTACCCTCGTGCCATCGAGACCCAGGTCACCCCGAGGATGAGGAGTCACGGCATGAGCGAGGCATTGGCCAATCTGCTGAACGAGACGCGCCAGTTCCCCCCGCCGGCCGAACTCGCCGCGCACGCCAACGTCACCGTCGACGCGTATGCCGAGGCCGAGGCCGACCGGCTGGCCTTCTGGGCGAAGCAGGCCGACCGGCTGGCCTGGTCGAAGAAGTGGGATGAGGTGCTCGACTGGTCGAATCCGCCGTTCGCGAAGTGGTTCGTGGGTGGGCAGCTCAACGTCGCGTACAACTGCCTGGACCGGCACGTCGAGGCGGGCCTGGGCGACAAGGTGGCGATCCACTGGGAGGGCGAGCCGGGCGACACCCGCACCATCACGTACGCGGACCTGCACGCGCTGACCTGCCGGGCGGCGAACGCGCTCACCGACCTGGGGGTGACCGCCGGCGACCGGGTGGCGATCTACCTGCCGATGATCCCGGAGGCCGCGGTGGCCATGCTGGCCTGCGCCCGGATCGGCGCCGCGCACAGCGTGGTCTTCGGTGGTTTCTCCGCCGACTCGTTGAGCAACCGGATCCAGGACGCCAGCGCCAAGGTGGTGATCACCGCCGATGGTGGTTACCGGCGGGGCAAGCCGTCGGCGTTGAAGCCCACCGTGGACGAGGCGGTGGCGAACTCCCCGTCGGTGGAGCACGTGCTCGTGGTTCGCCGCACCGGCGAGGACGTGGCGTGGTCGGAGAAGGACCACTGGTGGCACGAGACGGTGGAGACCGCCTCGGCCGAGCACACCGCGCAGCCGTTCGACGCCGAGCACCCGCTGTTCATCCTGTACACCAGCGGCACCACGGCCCGCCCGAAGGGCATCCTGCACACCACCGGCGGCTACCTCACCCAGGCGTCGTACACGACGCACGCGGTGTTCGACCTGAAGCCGGAGACCGACGTCTACTGGTGCACCGCCGACATCGGCTGGGTCACCGGGCACTCCTACATCGTGTACGGCCCGCTCTCCAACGGCGCCACCCAGGTGATGTACGAGGGCACCCCGGACACGCCGCACAAGGGCCGGTTCTGGGAGATCGTCGACAAGTACGGGGTGAGCATCCTGTACACCGCGCCCACCCTGATCCGGACGATGATGAAGTGGGGCGACGACATCCCGGCCGGCTTCGACCTGTCCTCGCTGCGCCTGCTGGGCAGCGTCGGCGAGCCGATCAACCCGGAGGCGTGGATGTGGTACCGCCAGCACGTCGGCCGGGGCGAGCTGCCGGTCGTGGACACCTGGTGGCAGACCGAGACGGGCTCCATCATGATCTCGCCGTTGCCGGGGGTCACCGCGGCCAAGCCGGGTTCGGCGATGACGCCGCTGCCGGGCATCGTGGCCGACGTGGTGGACGACCAGGGCCAGTCGGTGCCGAACGGTGGTGGCGGCTACCTGGTGCTGCGTGAGCCGTGGCCGTCGATGCTGCGCACCATCTGGGGTGACGACGACCGGTTCATCGACACGTACTGGTCGCGTTTCCAGGGGATGTACTTCGCCGGCGACGGCGCGAAGAAGGACGACGACGGGCACATCTGGCTGCTCGGCCGGGTGGACGACGTGATGTTGGTGTCCGGGCACAACATCTCGACGACCGAGGTGGAGTCGGCGTTGGTGTCGCACCCGTCGGTGGCCGAGGCCGCGGTCGTGGGCGCCACCGACCCGACCACCGGTCAGGCGATCGTCGCGTTCGCCATTCCGCGGGGCAGCACTGACATCAGTGGTGACGCGGGCGAGCAGCTCATCGCCGACCTGCGCAACCACGTGTCGAAGACGCTCGGCCCGATCGCCAAGCCGCGCCAGATCATGCTGGTGCCGGAGCTGCCGAAGACCCGCTCCGGCAAGATCATGCGTCGGTTGCTGCGGGACGTGGCGGAGAACCGGTCGCTCGGCGACGTGACCACGTTGCAGGACTCCTCGGTGATGGACCTGATCTCTTCGGGGATGGGCGGCGCGAAGTCCGACGAGGACTGACGGTAGGCGTACCCCAACGGTGGGTGGCGGCCCGGACGGGCCGTCACCCACCGTCGTCTTTTGTGGAGGCACGTCCGTCGCACATATGTGATACGGGAGTTAAACAGATAACGCATCGATCACGATCCCGCCGTACGGGTTGTTTGTCATTTAGTTTCACGCTCGTCGGGCGGCCCCGATGAGCCCACGCCACCGGATCCGGCCGACGTCCTCTGCCCGAGAAACGGAGTGGCATGAACAGAAACTCCCGTCCGGGGTCGCGCCGACGACTACTCGTCGCGCTACCCGTCATCGCCCTCGCGGCCACGTCACTGACCGTGAGTGGCAGCGCGGCCGCCAAGCCTTCGTCCGACACCCCGCGGGCGGTGATCGGGGCGGACGAGTACTACATCAACTACGCCGAGCCCGAGGTGCAGCCGGACACCGCCGGCCGTGAGGTGAAGGGCAAGGGTGGCGTCTACACCCCTGCCGTGGAGTCCGCGCGCGAGTTCGACCAGAAGCACGCCCGGGGCAACCCGGTGACGGCGCGGCAGCTGGCCAAGGACGAGGCCAAGTCGCTGAAGACGGGCCAGAACCCGCGCAAGTTCAAGAAGGCGCCGACCACCCAGACGGCGAAGTTGCTGACGCTGCTTGTCGAGTTCAACGACAAGGCCAACGACGACTTCACCGACGTGATGGTCCCCAAGACGGTGTTCGAGGACCGCACCTGCGTGCCCGGCACGGTCCAGAACGGCCCGAAGCACAACAGGATCCCGGACCCGGCGCGCCTGCCCCACGAGGACAACAACTCGATGTGGGTGCCGGACTTCTCGCCGCAGCACTACAACAAGATGCTGTACAGCAAGAAGGGCATCACCGAGCGGGTCCGCACCGACCTGAAGGGCCCGGACGGCAAGAAGGGCATCGACCTGTCCGGTCGCACCATGCACAACATGTACCTGGAGATGTCCAAGAACGCGTACACGGTGGACGGGCAGGCCAGCCCGTGGATCACCGTGCCGCACTCGGAGGGCTGGTACGCGGCCAACCGCTGCTTCCAGGACGAGACCGGCGCCTGGGTTCCCGGCCGTGAGCAGTCGATGAACGGCCACCCGGACAACCCGGCCGGCGCGGGCCGCCTGGCGACCGACGCGATCGACGCGCTCGTCGCGAAGGACCCGAACTTCCCCTGGGCCGACTACGACATCGAGGACCAGGCCGACCGCGACGGTGACGGCAACGTCTTCGAGCCGGACGGCGTGATCGACCACCTCGTGCTGGTGCACGCCGGTCAGGGCAAGTCCCGTGGTGGCGGCGCCGAGGGCGTGTACGCCGTGTGGGCGCACTCCTCCACGGTCGCCGGTGGCTACACCATCCCGGGCACCAACATCAAGGCGTCGAACTACATCGTGCAGCCGGAGGACGCCGGTGTCGGCGTCTTCGCTCACGAGTTCGGCCACGACCTGGGCCTGCCGGACCTCTACGACACGTCCGGCAACGCCGACTCCGACGTGGACTTCTGGGACCTGATGGCCTCGGGCTCGCACTCGGGTGAGATCTTCCAGGCGCTGCCGACGCACATGGGCATCTGGGACAAGTGGGTGCTCGGTTGGGCCGACCCGCTGACCATCCGCCCCGGGTCGAACCCGCGCGAGGTGAAGCTCGGCCAGACCTCACGCACCCCGATCGACTCCGAGGACGGCATCAAGGTCGACCTGCCGGACAAGGTGACGACGCTGGCGACCCCGCACAGCGGCACCAAGATGTGGCATAGCAACAACGACCAGGAGTGGGCCGACGTCAAGCTCAGCCGCTCGGTCGACGTGCCGGCGGCCGCCGACTCGAAGTTCTGGATGTGGAACAACTACATCATCGAGGAGGACTGGGACTACGGCTTCGTCGAGCTCTCCACCGACGGCGGCACGACCTGGACCGAGCAGAAGGTGTACGACGAGGGTGGCACTGTTGTCACCACGCCGGACGGTTACCCGGACCCGAACGGCCGGATGAACGACTTCGGCGGCAAGAAGTACGGCCTGACCGGCAGCACCGACGGCTGGCGGCACGACTACGTCGACCTGTCGGCGTACGCGGGCACGACAGTGCAGCTGCGGCTGCGCCTCGCCACCGACGAGGCCTTCGAGGAGCGCAACTGGTTCGTCGACGACTTCTCGGTCACCGGCGGCGGCGCCACCACCTGGAGTGACGACGTCGAGGGCGGCGACAACGGCTGGACCGCCACCGGCGGCACCTTCGTCGACACCACCGGCGCGGGCTGGAAGGTCTCCAGCGGCACCGAGGTCCACGCCCAGTACTACCTGGCGGAGTGGCGCAACTTCGACGGCTTCGACAAGGGCCTGCAGTACACCTACGACACCATCTACTCCCACGAGGCGTGGAAGGTCGACCGGATCAAGTACAACGCGCCGGGCATGCTGGTCTGGTACCGGGACACCGCGCTCGGCGACGTCAACCACGTCACCGGGCAGATGACCGCGCTGCCCAGCTACGGCGCGAAGGGCGGCCTGCTCATCGTCGACTCGCACTTCGACCCGTACCGGCGTACGGGTGAGGCGGCGGAGAAGGACCCGTCGGTGACGGACAACCTGCCCAGCCGTCCGCAGTCGTCGAACGCGGCCTTCTCGTTGCAGCGGACCTACCCGTTCACCGAGTGCCTGGAGGCGGCGGACGAGCCGTACAGCTCGTACTGCACGAAGTTCAAGGGCCAGGCGCCGGTCAAGGCGTTCACCGACGCCAAGGGCTGGTACCCGGGCATCGAGATGCGCGATGGCGCGGCGTACGCCCGGGACAACGACGCGTCGGTGGTCCTGCCGTCGCGTGACAACGCGCCGTACACCACCCGGGTCACCAACCCGGACGGCAGCCCGGCGCCGGAGTTCTACGGCGTGACCCTGGGCGGTGGCGCGATCGTGCTCGGCACCGGCAACCCCGGTGACCAGGGTGTGAACTACGGCGTCTCGCTCACCATCAAGAAGGCGGCCGCGGACAACTCGTCCGCCACGATCTACGTGACGCCGGCCAAGAAGTAACGGTTTCGTAGATCGACAACTGTAACGGTGGGGCCGGTGGCGGAGACGCTGCCGGCCCCACTGTCGTAAGTGCGATCAAACTGATCGAGGGATGTCGTTGTATACGTTCGCGTCTGGGTCTGCGCTGCTCAGCGCGGCTGATGAACCGGTGGGGTGTGACGGTGAAAAGCATTCCCAACAAAATCTTGCAACAAATCGACGCGTTCGTCTTCCCACCCGTCCCGCCAGTGTCTAAGTTCACCATTGGTCCCACTAGTGGGATCGATCTCCCACCGGCCCGTACCCCCGTTGGGCCGGTTCCCTCACACCGGAGGTACCACGTGCGCAAAGTCGCAGTGGGTCTGCTCGGGCTCTCACTGACGGCGACAGGCCTGGCTTTCGGCCCGTCCGCCTCGGCGGCGCCTCAGCCCAAACTGCCGGCCGCGGCACCGGCCGCTGCCGAACCACAGGCACTGAAGGATGAGCTCCCCGACAAGCTCGAGGACAAGCGCCGCGAGCTGCGTGAGCAGGGCCTCGCCGACGTGCTGAGCGGGCGCAGCAAGCCGATCGAGCGCAACGGCAGCACTGTCGTCAAGGTCGGCCAGGTCGGCAAGACGGGCACCAACGCCAAGGCGCGCTCCGCCGCCGGCGGCGGCCAGGAGACCAGGGATCAGTACGTCGAGCTCAAGCGTGAGCGGACCGACAAGATCTTCGTGATCCTGGCCGAGTTCGGCGACGAGCGCCACCCGTCCTACCCGGACAAGGACATGAACCCGGACATCGCCGGCCCGGCGACGTTCGACGGTCCGTTGCACAACAAGATCCCCGAGCCCAACCGGGCCGTGGACAACTCCACCATCTGGCAGCCGGACTTCAGCCCGGAGCACTTCCGCCAGCTCTACTTCGGCACCAACCCGGGCGACGAGTCGCTCAAGCAGTACTACGAGGCGCAGTCCTCCGGTCGCTACACCGTCGAGGGTGAGGTGACCGACTGGGTCAAGGTCCGGTACAACGAGGCCCGTTACGGTCGCTCCGACGACCCGAAGGCCGACGACGACCCGACCGGCGACCCCGCCGTCTGCGGCGACAACGTCTGCTCGAACACCTGGAACCTGATCCGCGACGCCGCCAACCAGTGGGTCGCCGACCAGAAGGCCAAGGGCCGGACGGACGAGCAGATCGCCGCCGAGATGAAGTCCTTCGACCAGTGGGACCGTTTCGACTACGACGGTGACGGCGACTTCAACGAGTCGGACGGCTACATCGACCACTTCCAGATCGTCCACTCCGGCGGCGACCAGGCCGACGGTGACCCGCAGCAGGGTGAGGACGCGATCTGGAGCCACCGTTGGTCGGCGTTCAACAGCTCGCCCGTGGGCCCGCCGAACTTCCCGATCGGCGGCACCCAGATCGGCAACACCGGCGTCTGGATCCGCGACTACACGATCCAGCCGGAGAACGGCGGCCGCAGCGTCTTCTACCACGAGTACGGCCACGACCTGGGCCTGCCGGACGACTACGGCCCGGCCGACAACAGCAACGAGCACTGGACCCTGATGGCCCAGAGCCGGCTCGGCGCGAAGAACGACGCCGGCATCGGCGACCGTGGCGGCGACCTCGGCGCGTGGAACAAGTTCCAGCTCGGCTGGCTCGACTACGAGGTGGTCGTGGCAGGGCAGAAGCAGACGCTGAAGCTCGGCCCACAGGAATACAACTCGAAGGAAGCACAGGCCGTCGTGGTCGTGCTGCCCAAGAGGGAATACACCTTCAACTACGGTCCGCCGTTCGAGGGCGCCAAGCAGTACTTCTCCGGTAACGAGGACAACCTCGACAGCAAGATGACGAGGACGTTCGACCTCACCGGCAAGTCCGCCGCGGCGCTGTCGCTCAAGGGCAAGTACAGCATCGAAGCGGGTTACGACTACCTCTACTTCGAGGCGTCGACAGACGGCGGTCAGTCCTGGACCGACCTGGACGGCACTGTCAACGGCAAGCCGATCGGCGTGGACGGTGCCGGTCGCCCGGCCCTCGCCGGCAGCAGCAACGGCGCCTGGGCGGACATCAACATCCCGCTGACCTCGGTCGCCGGCAAGTCGGCGCAGGTCCGCCTGCACTACGTCACCGACGGTGGCGTCTCCGAGGGCGGCTTCTTCGGTGACGCGATCACCGTGACCGCCGACGGCCAGACCGTGTTCAGCGACGGCGCCGAGACCGACGCCGGCTGGAACCTGGAGAAGTTCGAGGTGGTCGGGGCGACCTACACCCGACTGTTCGACAACTTCTACATCGCCGGCAACCGGTCGTACGTCTCGTACGACAAGTACCTGAAGACCGGCCCGTACTTCTTCGGCTACGCGAACACCCGCCCGGACTGGGTGGACCACTACGCGTACCAGGAGGGCCTGCTCATCTCGTACTGGAACACCCGGTTCTCCGACAACAACACCGCCCCGGCCTCCCCGACCAACCCGGGTGGTCACCCCGGTGAGGGTCGCAACCTGTACATCGACGCGCACCCGCGCCCGATCTACAACCTGACCGGGGCACCGTGGCGGGCCCGCGTCCAGATGTACGACGCACCGTTCAGCCTGAACAAGGCCGACTCGTTCACCCTGCACCTCAACAGCCAGCCGCAGTACATCCGTGGCCAGGCCGCTGAGCCGCTGTTCGACGACACCAAGAAGTACTTCTACGAGGAACTGCCGAACCACGGCGTCAAGCTCCCCGCGACCGGTGTCAAGATCAAGGTTCTGGAGCAGGACGGCACCTCGATGAAGATCCGGATCAGCTGACCACTGATCCCGCACCAACCAGCGACGCCCGGGCAGGTCAACTGCCCGGGCGTCGCCCGTTGTACGACACCCGCTGACGACGCGGACCGGCTTCTCCGAGGGACGGTCGAGGCGGCTCCCCTGGCCCCCGGTCCGGGACAACCCGGGGCTTTCCCCTGTTCAACGCGACCACCGGGGCCGCCTGCGGCAACCGGGTCCTAGGCTGTCTGCCATGACCGACCAGCGCGACGGAGCCGTCGACGAGTCCTGTGTCCTCACCGAGGGGCCGTGGACGCACCGTTTCGTCGGTGCCAACGGCAGCCGGTTCCACGTGGTCGAGGCCGGCACCGGGCCTATGGTGCTCTTCCTGCACGGCTTCCCCGAGCACTGGTGGGCCTGGCACCAGATGCTGCCGGCGATCGCCGACGCCGGCTTCCGGGCGGTCGCCGTCGACCTACGCGGCTACGGCGCCAGCGACAAACCACCACGGGGGTACGACGGCTACACCCTCGCCGCCGACATCGCCGGGCTGATCCGCGCGCTCGGTGAACGATCCGCGACCATCGTCGGCAGCGGACTCGGCGGCATGGTGGCCTGGACGGTGGCCTCGTTCCACCCGTCCCTGGTCCGCCGGCTCGTGGTGCTGGCGGCACCGCACCCGTTGCGGCTGCGCGCCGCCATCTTCGCCGACCCACGCGGGCAGTTCACCGCCTCCACGCCGGCGTTGAAGTTCCAGCTACCCCGTTACGAGCACGTGCTGACCCGCGACGGCGCCGCGGCGGTCGGCGAGATCATGCGCCGCTGGGGCGGCCCACAGTGGGTGGCCGGGCCGGACTTCGAGGCGTACGCCGAGCGGTGCCGGGAGGCGATGTGCATCCCGCAGGCCGCGTTCTGCGCGCTGGAGGGTTACCGCTGGGCGTTCCGCTCCCTGCTGCGGCTGCACGGCTACCGGTTCGTCCGCCTGATGCAGAAGCCGCTGTCCACCCCGACCCTGCAACTGCACGGCGCCCTGGACGCCGCCTCCCTGCCCCGGACCGCACTGGGCTCCGGCCGGTACGTCGTCGCCCCGTACGAGTGGCGACTGCTCGACGGGGTGGGGCACTTCCCGCACCTGGAGGCACCGGAGCTGGTGCTCGGTGAGATCCTGCGGTGGGCGAAGACCTGACGCGTCAGACCCGCTGTTCGCGCAGGTCGGTGACCTCGGCGGCCGGTGCCCAACCCTGGTAGACGCCGAAGTCGAAGACCTCCAGCCGCATCGCCTCGGCCACCGGCCAGCGACCACCGGTGTACTCCACCCGCAGCCACGCGTCGTGCTCGCCGAGCACGATGAACGGCTGCCCCTTCCAGGTGCAGGTGGTCCGCACGTACGCCAGATCCTCGATCTCGCTCGCCGGCAGCACCCGGACGTAACGGCCCGCCCGGACCTCCTCGAAGCCCTCACCGGGCTCGGGCTGGTAGAGGCGGATGTCGTCGCCGTCCGGGCTGGCCTGGTATTCCCGGCCCTGCCACCGGGCCACGTAACCGTCGCGCATCACGCCTCCCCGACCCGTCGCCAGGTGACCGAGTCGGTGTCCAACTCCGCGACCACCCGCTCGGTGCCGTCCGCGCCGATCCGCCAGAGTTGGGCTCCGTGCGGCAGGCGCGCGCTGTCCACTTTGAACTCGGCCACCACGTCGCTGCTCTCACCCGGAGCGAAGCCGTTGCCCCGGAAAGGCGGGCGTTCGATGACCCAGCCCTCCATGGCCCGCATCGCCGACTCGTTCTGACCGCCGTAGGGGATGCGGTAGAGGCTCGGCCGGTGCGCCGGCCAGCGCAGCACGTAGATCTCGTCGGCGTCCGGGGCGAACGGCGAGCCGGGGTAGCTGAGGCCGAGCGCCTCGTGCAGCTGAGCCGGTGTGGTCAGGTGGGACAGTTCGCCGGCCCGGTGCACGAACCCGGACACCCGGTCGTACCCACGGTCCAGGTAGTACGCGAGCTGGCTCGGTGCGATCGCCTTCTGCATGACCGTCGGGCGGGTCGGGTCGACAGCCGTCGGGGCGTACCGGGGGCGGGCGGCCGGTTCGGCCGCGGCTGGTGCCTCCACCTGGTCGACTTCCAGGTCGTCGCCGAGCCCCACCTCGGCGGCCCAGTTGGCCAACGCGACGATCTGCTCGCCGGGCAACTTGGCACCGACCGGCGTGCCCGGGTTGACGGCGAACGACCAGTCCTCGTCGGGCCAGCGCCGGATCAGTTGGGCGAACTTCACCCGGACCGTGTCGACGTCCCCGTCGACGTGGTCGGCGAGGCGCTCCGGCGACGTGTAGACCACCACGTACGTCTCGCCGTCGAGTTGCCCGGTACGCCAGACGAAGCCGGGATCTCCCGGGCGGCTTCCCGCCGCCGAGTCCGGTGCCGCCGGAAGCAGCACCCGGGCCAGCAGCAGGGTGGACAGGAAGGTGTCGGTGCTGCCGGAGCTGGCGGCGCTGAGCAGGTCCTCCTCGACCGTGTTGGCCGGCTCGAACTCGACCGGCGCCGGCTCGTCGGCCGGCGGGTGCGGACCGTCGCCGCCGAACACGCTCTCGCCGCCGAACATGCTTTCAGCGCCGGTCTGCTCCGAACCGGTCAGGCCGGCCGACGGGGCACCGCTGTCGGCGCGGTCGGCACCGAGCGGGGTGTCGACACGGCCGCCGAAACCCGGATCATCGAGGCCACCGCCGGCCTCCGTCGGAATCGAGGGGTGCGGGACGGGCGGGCTCGCAACCGGTTGGCCGAGGTTGAACGACGCGGGAGCGGAGGGGCCGGGGGGCGACGGATCGAACAGGCCGGGGCCGGGGGGCGACGAGCCGAACGGCGGCGGGGTGGCCTCGGCGGGGCTGGGGCCGGGAGGCGAGGGAACGAACAGGCCCGGACCGGGGGACGGCGAGCCGAACGGTGGCGGGGCGGCCTCGGCGGGGCCGGGCCGGTGGGCCGTCTCGGCCGGCGCGCCGCTCTCGACCGGGTCGGTGAGGTCGCGGGACTCGATGATGGTGCCCTCGATGACGATGGGCGTGAAGCCGCGGCGCGGCGCGGGTGGCCCGGAGACCGGTTCCGCGACGGACTCCGGCAGGTCCTCCGCCGGCCCGAACCGGCCCGGCCGGTCCTGCGGGATCGCCTGCGTCGCCTCCGCCGAAGGGTCGGGCCGCCCAGGCGCACCTGTCAGGGGAGGCTCAGCGGTCACCCGGAACGCGCGGGTGGGCTCCTCGGCAAGCGGGTTGTGCCGACGCGGCGGCAGCGGCTGGGTGATCTCCTCGCCGGATGCCGGTGCGTCCACGCCCCGGGACGTGCCGAGGCCGCCCTCCGGCCGACGGATCGGCTGGGTGGCTGCCGGGTCCGCTGCCACCTGGAAGGCCCTCGTCGCCGGCTCGTCGGCTGGCGCATCGGCTGGGCGACGGCGCGGAAAGGGCTGACTGCCTCGCCCGAACCGGGTCGGCGGGGCCGCCCGGTCACCCTGACGACCCCCGCTCGGGGCCGGATCACGGGCGGGGCTCGGGTCGAAGAAGGAGCGCCGGGGTGCCGCTTGGGGACCGCTGTTGCCGTTGCCCACGGCGGGGCCGTCGTCGACCGGCCGGGTCGGCGCCGGCCAGCCCCCGCTCGGCCCCTGCTGCTCGGTGGTGGGGGCGGCGGACGCCAACGGGGTGAACCGGGACGGCCGGCCGGTGCGGGGCAGGGCTCCGGCGCCGGGTGCGGGCCGGGGCGGCTCGCTCGGGTGCCGCTGGCCGGCGGCGGGCAGGTCCTCCTGGCCGGCGCGGCGCGGCGGCTCGGCGGGAACCGGTGGCCGGGGTGCCGGGCCCGGCACCGACGGCGTACCGACCCGGGGCAGTCCGCCCCGGCTGGGCCTTCGGGGCGCGATCGGAACACTCTCGGGCGCGGGCGAGGCAGCCCCGGTCGCCGGGGCCGATCCGGCGGCTGACGCGGCGTCGCGAGGTGGGATGCCGGGCCGGGTGCGGGCCAACGTCTCGGCTCGCTCCAGCCGAGCGCGGGCACCCATGGCCCGGCCGGGCAGTCGCACGTCGCCCCGGGACAGCTGCGACACGAACCAGGCCGGCAGGTAACCCTCGACCGGCAGCCCTGGATTGACGGCGAGCCACCACTCATGGTTGGGCCAACCGGCCGCGAGATCGGCGAAGGGGATGCGGCGGTTGCTGCCGGCGTTGTCGCCCAGGCAGGCCCGCAGTGCGGCGGCGGAGGTGAAGGCCAGGACGTGGGTCCGGCCGCCGGTGGTCCAGGTGCCCCATCCGGCGGGTGGCTGGCCGGGCCGCGTCGGCGCGGAGATCGGCAGCAGCACATCGGTGCGGGACAGGAGCCGGAAGTAGAGCTCCTGGTCGTTGGCGCGCAGCGCGTCGCGCATCGCCACCTCGGCCTCCGTGGCCGGCTCCCATGCGGTCACGGCCACCTCCCCTTCCGAGAACAGGCCACAGGTATCGCGTACAACCTACAAGGTGGCACCAAGATCACAATGGCAGGCCGGCGGCGGCCGGTCAGGGTGTCGAGGAGGCGATAACATCCCGTTCCGGAGCCGACACGATACGGAGGGCGTCGATGTCCCGGTCGATCACGCGCCCGGTCCTCGCAGGTCTGGCCGCCAGCCTGTTGACCGTACCGGCCCTTCCGACCGTCGCCGTCGCCGCCGGGTTCCGGGCGGCGCCGGCCTGCGCGACAGCACTCGCCCCCGTCCGGCCGGTCACCGCCACGCCCTGGCCGCAGCAACGGTACGACCCCGCGCGGCTCGCGCCGCTGGCCACCGGCGTCGGGGTGACCGTCGCGGTAGTCGACTCCGGGGTGGACCGGGCGCACCCGCAACTGGCCGGGCGGGTGCTGGCCGGCGCCGACCTGCTCGACCCCGGCGGGGACGGCCGTCGGGACTGCGCCGGGCACGGCACCGGTGTGGCGAGCATCATCGCGGCGGCGCCCCGCCCCGGCGTCGCCTTCCGTGGGCTGGCGCCGGGCGCCCGGATCCTGCCGGTGCGGGTGAGTGAGCAACAGGTGGTGCAGGGGCGGGAGTCGGGGCGTACGGTCAGCGCCGACGAGTTCGCCCGGGCCATCCGGTGGGCCGTCGACCATGACGCCGACGTGGTGAACCTGTCCGTGGTGCTGTACGCGGACGACCCGGAGGTCCGTGCTGCCGTCCGGTACGCGGTCGACCGGAACGTGGTGCTGGTGGCCGCCGCCGGGAACCTGCACGACAGCGGGAACCCCCGACCGTTCCCCGCCGGCTACGACGGGGTGCTCGGCGTGGGTGCGATCGGGGCGGACGGCGGGCGGGCGACCTTCTCGCAGACCGGCCCGTACGTCGACCTGGTGGCACCCGGCAGCGAGGTGCTGACCGCCGCCCCCGGCGCGGGCCACCACCGGGCCGAGGGCACCAGTTACGCGGCGCCCTTCGTGGCCGCCACGGCAGCTCTGCTGCGGGAGTACCGGCCGGAGCTGACCGCCGCCCAGGTCGCGGAGCGGATCATCGCCACCGCCGATCCGGCTCCGGGCGCGGGCCACGGCGGCGGGTACGGTGCCGGGGTGTTGAACCCCTACCGGGCGGTCACCGAGACCAGCGGCGGCCGGCCGGCGGGAGCGCTGCCGGTGGCCGCGCTCGCCGACCATCGGGCCGACCCGGCGCGACTCGCCCGCCAGACCCGCCGGGCCGCCGCTCGGGACCGGGCCCTGTTGGTCGGCGCGGTGGTCGGCATGACGGCGCTCACCGTGGCTCTGCTGGCAGTGGTGGTGCCCCGGGGCGCCCGTCGGCGCTGGCGCCCGGCCGGCCCGGCCTGAGCCCACCCACCCGCGGCCCGAACCTGCGACCGGCCGCGGGCGGGGCGCTGACCCGGACACGGTCAGCGCTCCCGGCCCACATCGCTCACTGGAACAGCCCGGTGTTCTTCTTTTCGGTGTCCAGGTAGTCGGTGGCGGAGTCGTTCACCGCCAGCCTGATGTCACGCAGCATCGCCTGGAGGTCCTGTGAGGCCGAGCGCCACCGCGCCTGCCGCTGCTCGTAGGCCTGCCGCGCCTCGCCCGTCCAGCTCGCCACCAGCGGGGCGGCGTCCCGTTCGAGTTGCCCGAGTTGCGCGTCGAGGGTGTTCAACGCTTTCTGGATGTCAGCGCCGGCCTGCTGCAGCGCGGCGAAGTTGACGACCAGCACACCATGGTCCATCGGATTCCCTCCCCAGCGGGATCAGAGCGGCAACTGGATGCCGCCGCGGTTGGTGCCGGCCACCCGGCTGGCCACCTCGTCGTCGGACACGTCGTACTGCCGGCCGGCGGTGCGGATCGCACCGGCGGTCTCCCGCAGGGCGCGGTGCAGCGCGGCCTGGTCCTGTGACCACTGCTGCTTGACCTGCTCGAACGACCGGCCGCCAGCGCCACGCCAGGCCTGCTGCAACACCTCCAGCTCGGCCAACAGGCCGGTCAGCATGGACTGCAACGACTGGTCCACCTGCTCGAACTTCGCGGCGGTCTGCTGCATGACTGCGGCTTCTGCCTTGGTTTGGGACACCCGGACGTCACCTCGTCTCTCGGATCGCACCTGGCCGTCGACGCGTCCACGGTGGGCGACGCGTCGTCGCTTGGCCCGGTCGTCGAGCACTGAGACACGGGTCAGCGAAGGACTTCGTGGCTGACGGTAGCGACCTCGTAGCAGTTCTGCTACCCCACGGGCTTCCCCTGTGGACAACCGAGGCGGCCATCGGTCGCTTACGATGTGCCGCAGCCACGTCGCGGCGTGTGACGGGCCGTCAGCGGCGGCCGACCGCCCGACCCGGTTCCCACTGGTCGAGGAGGCACGGTGCCGCACCCACCGACCCCTGTCGACTCCGGGGCAGGGGCCCGCGCACCGGCGACCGGGCCGGGCCGACCCACCGACAGTGGCCTGGCGTCGGCCGATCAGCGCGCGCCCCGCCGCCGGTCGACGGTGGGCCGCTGGGCGGCGGTCGGCCGTCGCGCGGGTGCCCGCACGCGAGCCGGCCAACTGGTCAGCGCGCAGGTAGCGGCGGCGCTCGTCCTCGTCGCCCTGGGCCGGCCCGCACCAGTCGTCGCGGTAGCCGCCCTGATGGCCGTGCTGCTGGTGGCGGCCGCCTGGGTGCCGCTTCGGGGGCGCTGGCTCTTCGAGTGGCTGGGCACCGCCGTCGGGCACCTCACCCGCCGCCGGGCGCTGACCGGGCCGGCCGGAGCAGCCGAACTGCTCGACCTGGTCGCCCCGGGCACCGTCGTCCGCTCGACCGAGCTGACCGGTGGGCCGGCGGCCGTCCTGGAGGACACCACGGGAATGGTCGCGCTGCTGGAGTTGGGGGACCCGGGCGACCTGCTGGGTGACGCGTCCCAGGCGATCCCCGCCCCGGCCGCGTTGCTCCCGCCGGCCGGGCCGGACCTGCCCCCGCAGCTGGTCCAACTGCTGCTCGCGGGCGCACCGGCACCGGTAACGAGCGCCGGTGGCACGGTCGGCACCTCGTACCGGCAGCTCACCGACGGGCGGCTCGCCGGGCGGGAACGGGCGGTGGTTGCCGTCCGGGTGCTGCGGGTCGACGGTTGGTCCGAGGAGGATCTGCGCCGGGTGCTCGCCGGCACGGTCCGCCGGATCGTCAGGCGTCTCGGGCCGTTGGCCGCGCGACCGCTCGGGGTGCCGGCGGCGCTGCGCGTCCTGGGCGAGTTGGCCCACCAGGACGACGAACCGGTCCGGGAGTCCTGGCCGGTGATCCGGTCGGGCACCCTGGTCCAGGCCACCTTCCTGCTGACCTGGTGGCCCGACCCGGGCGGTACGGGCGGACGCCGGCTGGTGCCCCGCCTGCTCTCGCTGCCGGCGACGGCCACGACGGTGTCCATGTGCTCGGGTCCGGCGCCGACGATGACGCCGTCGTCGCATTCACCGGCGACCACAACAGTGCCGACCGAGCTGACGGTGCGTCTGGCGGCCGGGACGGCGGCCGAGTTGGCGGCGGCCACCGAGGCGCTGATCCGACTGGTGACCGACCTGGGCGGAAAGTTGCGGCGGCTCGACGGTGCCCACCTGAGCGGGCTGGCCGCCACGCTGCCGCTGGCGTTGCCGGCGTCCGGAGCGCAGCCCCGCCCATCGGCACCCGGGTCGCCGCCCGGCGCGGCGGTGACCGACTGGGAGCTCTCGGTGGGCGACGCGGGGCTGATGGTCGGCACCAACCGGCACGGCCGGGCCGTCACCGTACGACTGTTCCGGCCGGAGAGCACCCGGGTGCTGCTGGTCGGCGGGGTGCGCGCCGCCCAACTGGTGGGCCTGCGCGCGCTGGCACTCGGCGCCCTGGTGGTGGTGCAGACGGTCCGGCCACGCGCCTGGGAGCCGTTCGTCCGGGGGGTTGGCGCACCGGGCGGCACGATCCCGTTGCTGCCGCCGGGTCGGGCGGTCGCCGACGGGGTGGGTACGGCGCTGCGTCCGTTGCTGGTGATCGTCGACGCCGGGCCGGTGGCGGCCGAGGCCGCGCCGGGCCCGCCGTGGCGGGCCACACTGGTGGTACGCGACGAGCTGACACCGGCGGATGTGGACACGCTGAGCCGGGCCGACCTGGCGTTGCTCCAGCCGTTGACCTCCGCCGAGGCCGCCCTGGCCGGAGCCGCGCTGGGGCTGGGCGGCTCGGCCGAGTGGCTGACCCGGATCCGGGAGGACATGGTGGCGGTGGTCAACCGCCGGGCGCTGCGCTGGGCGCTGCTGTCCCCCACACCGATCGAGGGGCAGCTGATCGGGCCGCCGAGGCGCGGCTGACCAGTCGGGCCGCCGAGGCGCGGCTGATCACCAGGATGGCCGGCTGTCGGGTTACGCCGGTGCGTGGTCCGTGGCACGATCCCCGCCATGGGTTTTCTGAAAGGTCTGCTGATTCGGCTGGCCAGCACAGCTCTGGCTTTCTGGCTCGCCACGCTCCTCATTCCGGGCATCTCCCTGGATTCGAACTCGGCCACCGAGACGGTGACCACGCTGCTTCTGGTGGCGGTGATCTTCGGTGTGGTCAACGCTGTTCTCCAGCCGATCATCAAGACCGTCGGCTGCGGCTTCTACCTGCTGACCCTGGGTCTCATCGCCCTGGTGGTGAACGGCCTGCTGTTCCTGCTCACCAGCTGGATCGCCGACCAGGCCGGGCTGCCGTTCGAAGTGGACGGTTTCTGGCCGGCGGCGGTGCTCGGCGCCCTCTTCGTGAGCATCGTGACCTGGATCCTCGGCGCCGTCCTCGACCGGGACTGACCGGCGACCAGCCAGCACCGACCCGGCTTGCCGGGGCCCCGACCTGGTCCGGGGCCCCGGCGGGCCGCTGACCAGAGTTCGGGAATTGGCCGGCCCGGGTGCCCATCCCGGCGGTTAGCGTCGCGGCATGTTCTCACTGACCTACGCCGACGGACACCTGCTCAGCACCGATCCGGCGCGGATCGATCTGGACCTGGTGCACCACTGGTTGTCCACCGACGCGTACTGGGCGCTCGGGCGGGACCGGGAGACCATTGAACGGTCGTTCGCCGGCTCACTGCCGTTCGGCATCTACCGTCCGGAGGACGGCCGCCAGGTGGCGGTGGCCCGGGTCGTCACGGACGGTGCCACCTTCGCCTGGCTCTGCGACGTGTACGTCGACCGGGCCGCCCGAGGTCGGGGGTTGGGCGGGTGGCTGGCCGGTGCGGTCCGCGACCACCTGGCCGAGCTGGGCGTACGCCGGATCCTGCTCTGCACCAACGACGCGCACCAGGTGTACGCGGGGGTTGGCTTCACGCCGCTGGACAACCCGCAGCGGTGGATGCAGCTCGACCGGCGACCGCCGGTGACCCCGATCACCGGAAAGGAACAAAGCAGCACTACGCCCCTTACGGTGGAAGCGTGACACCACTCCGCCTGGGATACCTCTACGGCCTCGGCGCGTACCTGCTCTGGGGTTTCTTTCCGCTCTACCTGAAGCTGCTGCGACCCGCCGGCCCGCTGGAGATCCTGGCCCACCGGATCGTCTGGTCGGTGGTCTTCGTGGCCCTGCTGCTGGCGGCGCTGCGCAACGTCGGCTTCCTGCGGGCGCTGCTGCGCCGCCCCTGGGCGATGGCGGGGATCGTGGCCGCCGCCGCGCTGATCGCTGTCAACTGGGGCACCTACATCTACGGGGTGAACTCCGACCGGGTGGTGGAGACCGCGCTCGGTTACTTCATCAACCCGCTGGTCGTGGTGCTGCTCGGGGTGACGGTGCTGCGGGAGCGGCTACGCCCGACGCAGTGGGTGGCGCTCGGGATCGGCGCGTCGGCGGTCGCGGTGCTCACCGTTGACTACGGTCGGCTGCCCTGGCTGGCACTGACCCTGGCGTTCAGCTTCGCCGGCTACGGCCTGGTCAAGAAGCGGCTGGGGCTGCCGGCGGCCGAGGGGCTCTTCGTCGAGTCGGCGGTGCTGGCGTTGCCGGCGCTGGGCTACCTGGGGTGGCTGACGGCGAAGGCCGACCTCACCTTCGGGCACGTCTCCGCCGGGCACACCGCGCTGCTGGTGCTGGCCGGCGCGGCCACGGCGATTCCGCTGCTCATGTTCGCCGGGGCGGCCAACCGGCTACCCCTGAGCGGCCTCGGCATGATCCAGTACCTGGCGCCGATCCTTCAGCTCGGCTGCGGTGTGCTGATCTTCCACGAGCCGATGCCGCCGGCCCGTCTGGCCGGCTTCGCGCTGGTCTGGCTGGCCCTGATCGTCTTCACCGCCGACGCGGTCCGCAACTCCCGCCGCACCCGGGCCCAGGCCCGGATCCTGGAACCCGTCCCCACCCCGTAATCCCACCCCCGACCCCCGCGATCTTGCAGTTTCGGTCGTCGATATGCCTTCCATGCCCCTTATGAGAGTGCAGAAAGTGCAAGATCGCGGAGGACCGCGCGCAGGGTCAGGGGACGGCGTAGGTGAGGATCGGCGTGCCGTCGGCTCTCTGCAGTTCCACGCTGACCAGCTCGGCGTCGGTGAACCTGGTGGCACCGGTGAAGCTGAGATCGTCACCGGGGGCCGCCAGCCAGGAGCCGATCTGCTCGGTGGCGCCGTTCGGTCCGCGCGCCACGAGCCGGAACGGGTACGCCTTGCCGTAGCTCGTCCGCGCGTCGTACCCGCAGCGCATGGTCACCTCGGTACCCCACTTGGTGCCGGTGAGCCCGAGGTCGGCGTGCACCGGCCCGGCGGCGGCCACCGGTCGCATGGCCACCATCGACACCTGCGGGGCCGGGGTGCCCTGCGCCCCGGGCGGCCCGGCCGGTCGAGGCAGCGCCATTGCGGTGCCCACGCCGACCAGCAGCGCCAGCCCGGCGGCGGCCAGTGTGGTCAGCGCGTACCGTCGCCGGTCCGCGGAGCGTTCCCGACGTCGGCGCTGGCGGGCCTCGGCGAGCAGCGCGGGCACCCTGGGCGGTGCCGGCGGCGGCAGGATCTGCTCCAGCCCCGCCGGGTCGAGGCGTCCGAGCAACCCGGGCAGCACGGCGATCTCGGCGACCGCCTCCCGACACGAGGCGCAGCCGCCGAGGTGCCGCTCGTAGGCCGCCCGCTCGGCAGGGGCCAGGGCACCCAGCACGTACGCGCCGTCGTCGTACGCGAACTCGCACCGGGTCATCCCGTCACCCCCATCTCGGCAAGGACCAACCGTAGAGACCGCAGCGCGTAGTGGGTGCGGGATTTCACGGTCCCCGGCGGCACGCCCAGGCGGGATGCCGCCTCGGCTACCGACCGCCCCTGGTAGAAGCACTCGACCAGCACTTCCCGGTGGGTCGGGCTGAGCCGGTTCAGCGCCTCGGCGACGGTCCACGCCTCCACCGCCCGTTCGGCCTCGTCGATCACCTCGGGCGGTTCGGGCAGGTCGTCGGTGAACACCTCGCCGACCCGGGTGGACCGCCGCCGCCAGGCGTCGATGGCCAGGTTGCGGGCGGTGGTGAACAGCCAGGACCGCACCGATCCGCGTCTCGGGTCGAGTGACTCCGGATGTCGCCAGGCCCGCAGCAGCGTCTCCTGGACCAGGTCCTCGGCCCGCTGCCGGTCCCCGTTGACCAGCCGCAGGGCGTGGGCGTACAGCGCCTCCGCGTGCTCGTCGTGCAGCGCGCGCAGCAGTTGGGCGTCGTGGTCGCTGATGGCGGTCTCCTCGCTTCCGGCGCGCGTGCGGCGGTGGCGTCCGCCTGGGAATACGTGCGGTCACGCCGATCGGTTCAGCCCGAGGTCAGGCCGGTTGCGGGGTGGTTGCCGCCCACGAAGGTGTTCATGCCCGGTTCACACCGTGGCCGACGTGCGCTCACCACGTCCTCCTAGCGTCCGGCTGGTACGCCGCCTGTCGTGCCACCGACTCCTCTGGAGGCCTCCCCCATGAGCGACCGCCCCCGGCTGCTCCCCCTGTTGACCGGCGCCCGCCATGGCACCCGTGACGCCATGACCTGTCTCTACCGGTGCGGAAACGCCTGCGACCACCCGGTGCCGAACACCTCCGACAACGCGTACTTCGGCGACGTGGTGAACGCCGAGATGTCCCGGCGTGGCGTGGTCCGGGCCGGCGCGGTGGGCGCGCTGGTGCTCGGTTTCGGCGGCGCGGCGGCCGGTGCGCTCGCCGGTGCGGCCCCGGCCGTGGCCGCACCGGCCACCACCCCGGACGTCCCGGAGGCCTTCGGTTTCGGCCGTCCGAGCACCGGGGTCGGCAGCGGAGCGCTGACCTTCAAGCCGATCCCACCGAACAAGTTGGACACCCTCGTCGTGCCGAACGGCTACGACCACGCCGTGGTGATCAAGTGGGGTGACCCGGTGCTGCCGGGCGCACCGGAGTTCAACCTGCACCACCAGAGCGCCGCCGCACAGTCCAAGCAGTTCGGTTACAACAACGACTTCGTGGGTGTGCTGCCGCTGGACAAGCAGGGCCGGCGGGCGCTGCTCGTGGTCAACCACGAGTACACCAACGAGGACCTGATGTTCCCGGGCTTCCCCGGCCTGGACGGCCTCTCCGTGGAGCAGCTGCGCACCGCCATGGCCGCGCACGGCATGTCAGTGGTGGAGCTCGAACGGGTCGCGGGCACCGGGCAGTGGCAGCCGGTCAGCAAGGGCCCCCGGCCCTACAACCGGCGGGTCACCGCGCTGAGCACCAAGTTCGACCTCACCGGCCCGGCCGCCGGCTCGGCCTGGTTGAAGACCGCCGCCGACCCGAAGGGTCGTACCGTCGTCGGCACGTTGAACAACTGCGCCGGTGGGGTGACCCCCTGGGGCACCGTGCTCTCCGGCGAGGAGAACTTCAACCAGTACTTCGTGGGCGCCGACGCGGCCCCGGCCGAGCTGAAGCCGAAGCTGGACCGCTACGGCATCGGCACCGCCAGCCGCTACCCCAGCGGCAGCCGCAGGTGGGAGCGCGCGGACGAGCGCTTCGACCTGGCGAAGCACCCCAACGAGGCACACCGCTTCGGCTGGGTCGTCGAGATCGACCCGTTCGACCCGGAGAGCCGCCCGCGCAAGCACACCGCGCTGGGCCGGTTCAAGCACGAGGGCGCCAACGTGATCGTCGCGAAGGACGGCCACGTGGTCGCGTACATGGGCGACGACGAGCGGTTCGACTACCTCTACAAGTTCGTCTCGGACAAGAAGTTCATGAAGGGCAACTCCTGGGCTGCCCGCAAGCACAACCTGACCCTGCTGGAGTCCGGCACGCTCTACGTGGCGAAGCTCGACCAGAGCAGCGCCGCCGAGATCGACGGCTCGGGCAGGCTCCCCACCGACGGCGCCTTCAACGGCCGGGGTCGCTGGATCAAGCTGGTCAGCGGCAACCGCTCGTTCGTCGACGGGATGACCGCCGCGGACGTGCTCACCTTCACCCGGCTCGCCGGTGACAAGGTCGGCGCGACCAAGATGGACCGCCCCGAGGACGTCGAGCCGAGCCTGCTCACCGGCAAGGTGTACGTGGCGCTGACCAACAACACCAACCGCGGCGTCGGCAGCAACCCGAAGGCGGACGAGGCCAACCCGCGCACCGCCAACAAGCACGGGCAGATCCTGGAGCTGGTCGAGGACCGCAACGACAACGCCGCGGAGACCTTCGCCTGGTCGCTGCCGATCGTCTGCGGCGACCCGACCGACCCGTCGACCTTCTTCGCCGGGTACGACAAGGCCCAGGTGTCAGCGATCTCCTGCCCGGACAACGTCGCCTTCGACGCCACCGGCAACCTCTGGATCTCCACCGACGGCAACGCGCTGGGCAGCAACGACGGCCTGTTCGCCACCGCTGTGGAGGGTCCGCAGCGGGGTCACCTCAAGCAGTTCCTGACCGTGCCGCTCGGCGCGGAGACCTGCGGCCCGTTCATCACCGGCGACAACCGTTCGCTCTTCGTCGCGGTGCAGCACCCGGGCGAGATCAGCGGGGCTTCGGTGGAGAACCCGGCCTCGAACTGGCCGGACGGTGACTACGCCAAGCCGGGCGTGGTGGTCACCTGGCGCCTCGACGGCGGCCCGGTGGGCAGCTGAGGTCGTAACCGCGGCCGAGAGGCCGATGACGTTGTTCCCGGCGGTCCGGCGCTGGACCGCCCCGAGAGGCCCTCTCCCAACCGGGGAGAGGGCCTCTCGGCGGTCAGTTGTCGGAGGCGATGCCGTCGGCCACGCTGCGGGCCACGGTGAGCAGCTTGGCGCGTACCACCCGGGCGGAGGTCATCATCTCGCTGGCTGGCAACGCGCAGGCCAGCACGACGCGGCGTTCCATGTCCTTGTCCGGCGCGACGAGCACCGCGGCGCAGGCCACCCCCTGCCGGAACTGCCCCATCTCCAGCTGCATGCCGCGCCGGTCACCGGCGGCCAGGTCGGCCTCGAAACTCTCGGGGGTGGTCAGCGTGGCGGTGGTGAACGGGCGCATGCCGTACTCACGCAGATAGCGGTAGCGCTGGTCGCTCGTGAGGGTGGCGAGCAACGACTTGCCGAGGGCTGTGGCGTGCGCCCCCTCGTCGAAGCCGGGGACCAGGTCCTCCAGGTAGGGCGAGCGGTGCCCCTCGGCGACCGCGGTGAGGGCCACCTGGCCGCCGACGAACCGACCGAGGTAGTGGCTGTAGCCGGTGTCCAGGGCGGCCCGCCGCAGCGTCTCACCGACCGCCGGTGGGCCCCGGAACGCGGTGACAAGCTCCCGGTACCGGTCGGCCACCTCCAACCCCACGATGTACGTGCCGTCCTCGCGACGGATCACGTAGCCCTCGTAGGCGAGGGTGCGGACCAGGTGGTACGTGGTGGCCACGGTCAGCTCACAGCGCCGGGCGATCTGCTTGACGGTCAGGCCCTTCGGGGCGCGACCGACCGACTCCAGCACCCGTAGCGCTCGGGACACGCTGCGAATCAGGTCCGAAGGTTCTGCCAAGGGGTCGCGCACAACCACCTCCGCCGCCGGGGACTTACACCATATGAAAAACAGGCCCGGTGCGAAATGCCTGTTCGGGTCGAGGATGCCAGATCACCATCCACAGCTAGTGCCCCGCCGGTCACCAGGAGTGCGCTGAGCGGGGCTCACGTAGGTTTGCCCAACGATGACCAACACCGCCAACACCCCCGATCCGGCGCTCGCCCGACCCCATCCGGTCCGGGCCAGCGCCGGCGCAGTCGCCACCACCGTGGCCTGCGTACTCCCCGTCTTCCTGCTCGGCGGTCTCGCCGTGCAGATGGGCACCGACCTCGGCTTCTCGCCGGCCGGCCTGGGCCTGGCCGTCTCCGTCTACTTCGGGGTCAGCGCGCTGGCCTCGGTGCCCTCCGGCCGCCTCGTCGAGCGGTACGGACCGGCAGTGGTGGCCCGCAGCGGCATCCTGCTGGCCGCCGGGTCGATGCTGGCCGTGGCCGCCTTCGCCCGGTCGTACCCGGTGCTGGTCGGCCTGCTGGCGCTCAGCGCCGCCGCAAACGCGCTGGGCCAACTGGCCAGCAACACCGCGCTCGCCCAGCACGTGCCGGCGCGACGGCAGGGGCTGTCGTTCGGGGTCAAGCAGGCCGCCATCCCGGTCTCCACCCTGCTGGCCGGGGCGGCGGTACCCACCATCGCGCTCACCGCCGGCTGGCGCTGGGCGTTCGTGGCCGCCGCCGTGGCCGCGCTGACCACGCTTGCCGCCGTACCCCGGCAGCTGCCCGGCCCGGCCCGGCGAGCCGGCGCGACGCGCGCTGCTCGGGCGACGGTGGCGCTGGTGGTGATCGGCGCGGCGGCGACGTTGGCGTCGGGCGCGGCCAACGCGCTGGGCACCTTCCTGGTCGACTCCGCCGCCGCCCGGGGCCTGTCGCCGGGTCTCGCCGGCCTCACTCTGACCCTGGGCAGCGCGGTCTGCGTGGCGGCCCGGGTGGGCGCCGGCTGGTTGGCCGACCGTCGCGACACCGGCCACGTCGCCCTCATCGCCGCGATGCTGCTGGTCGGCGCGGTCGGGCTGGGCCTGCTCGCGGTGACCGGCTCGGTGCCGCTGGTCGTCGGTGTGGTGCTCGGCTTCGGCCTGGGCTGGGCCTGGCCCGGCCTGATGAACTTCGCGGTGGTCCGGCTGCACCCGCAGTCACCGGCCGCCGCCACCTCGATCACCCAGACCGGGGTGTACGCGGGCGGCTGCCTCGGCCCGTTGAGCCTCGGCCCCCTCGCCGCGCACCTCGGCTACCCGGCGATGTGGACCACCGCGGCCGTGGCGATGCTCCTCGCCGCCGCTCTCATGCTCGCCGGCAGCCGACTGTTGACCCGCGTCGCCGCCGCAGCGGGGCGGGGCGGGGATCAGCTGGTGCGGTCGGCGATGTAGTCGCAGAGCGACTCGAGCGCGCTGCGGGAGGGGCCGTGCGGCAGCGGGGCGAGCTGCGCGCGGGCCTCCTCGGCGTAGCTGCGCACCGTCTCCCGGGCCCGCTTGAGCGCCGGGCTCTCCCGCAGCAGCCCCAACGCCTCGGCGTGCAACGCGTCGTCAGTCAACGGGCCGGTCGCCAGGATCTCCCGCAGCCGCACCGACGACGCGTCGGAGTCGTCCGCTTCACGGGCGTAGAGCACCGGCAACGTCGGGACGCCCTCGCGCAGGTCCGTGCCGGGGGTCTTGCCCGACTGCACCGACTCGGAGGCGATGTCCAGCAGGTCGTCGGAGAGCTGGAAGGCGACGCCGATCGTCTCGCCGTACCCGGCGAGGGCCTCCACGTGCTCGGGGGCGGCGCCACCGAACATGCCGCCGAACCGGGCCGACGTGGCGATCAGCGAACCGGTCTTCTCCGCGATCACGTGCAGGTAGTGGCTCACCGGGTCGTCGTCGGGGCGTGGCCCCACGGTCTCCGCGATCTGACCGTGCACCAGCCGGGCGAAGGTGCGCGCCTGCAACCGGACCGCCTCGGGGCCCAGATCGGCGGCGATGTCCGCCGCACGGGCGAAGAGGTAGTCACCGACCAGGATGGCGACCGAGTTGGTCCACCGGGAGTTCGCACTCGGCGCGCCCCGACGCACGGCGGCCTCGTCCATCACGTCGTCGTGGTAGAGGGTGGCGAGGTGAGTGAGCTCCATCACCACGGCGGCCGGGACCACCTGCGCACCGGTCGGGTCACCGAACTGCGCGCCGAGCGCCACCAGCAACGGCCGGAAACGCTTCCCACCGGCCTCCACGAGGTGCCGGGCAGCCTCCGTGACGAACGGGTCGGCGCTGGACACGCTGGCCCGCAACTCGACTTCGACCGTGTCGAGCAGGCCCACCACGGACGCCTCGACACGGGGATCGGCGAGATTGAGACCAAGCGCGCCGAACTGACTCGTGCTCGCCCGACCCCGCCGACCGCCGGAGCCGGAGGCACCTGAACGCTCGCCCGCCGGATTCACCACGCCATCAACCATGCCACACCCGTACGACCTGCTCCGGGCCGGGGATACGCACCGGGGGCCGGCACGTGAACACGCGCCGACCCCCGGTGATCGATCCTTCGGCTATCGAACGAATTCGGCAGCTCCGGTCGCCAGATCGAGCAGCGGCGCCGGGGCGACACCCAACACCAGGGTCGCCAGCACACCGATCATCAACGCGGCGGCGGTGAGCCCACCGGGCACTGTGACGGTCGGGGTGGACTCGCCCGGCTCGGAGAGCCACATCATCACCACGACCCGCAGGTACGGGAACGCGAGGATCATGCTGGTCAGCACACCGGCGATCACCAGCCAGGCCTGGCCACCCTCCAGCGCCGGCCCGAAGATGGCGAACTTGCTGGTGAAACCGCTGGTCAGCGGAATACCGGCGAAGGCCAGCAGGATGAACGTGAACAGCGCGGCGAAGAACGGCGACCGCCGGCCCAGCCCGGCCCAGCGGGACAGGTGGGTGGCCTCGCCGTCGTCGTCGCGGACCAGCGTCACCACGGCGAACGCCGCCAACACCGAGAAGCCGTACGCGACCAGGTAGAACATCGTGCCGGCGAGCCCGTCACGGCTCGGCGCCAACACACCGACCAGCAGGTAGCCGGCGTTGGCGATCGAGGAGTACGCGAGCAGCCGCTTGATGTCGGTCTGGGTGACCGCGAGCACCGCACCGACCAGCATGGTCAGCACCGCCACCGCGCCGAGGACCGGGGTGAAGTCCCAGTTGGCGTCGGCGAACGCGACCTGGAAGACGCGCAGCAGCGCACCGAACGCGGCGACCTTGGTGCAGGCCGCCATGAACCCGGTGACCGGGGTCGGAGCACCCTGGTAGACGTCCGGGGTCCAGACGTGGAACGGGGCCGCCGCCGCCTTGAAGAGCAGACCGATGGCGAGCAGCGCCATGCCGGCGAAGAGCAGCACCGGGCTGGCCGGCGACTCGCTCACCGCCGCGTGGATGGTCGCGAAGTCGACGCCGGCCGAGCGGCCCGGGATGCCGGCGGTGAAGCCGTAGATCAGGGCCACGCCGAACAGGAAGAACGCGGAGGCGTACGCGCCGAGCAGGAAGTACTTCATCGCCGCCTCCTGGCTCAGCAGACGCCGGCGACGGGCCAGCGCGCAGAGCAGGTAGAGCGGCAGAGAGAAGACCTCCAGCGCGATGAACATGGTCAGCAGGTCGTTCGCCGCCACGAAGATCAGCATGCCGCCGATCGCGAACGTGGTGAGCGGGTAGACCTCGGTGAGACCGTTGCGCCCCTCGGCCTGCCGCCGGTCGTCGGCCGACTCGGCGGTCACCGCGGCCTGGGCGACGAACGCCCCGCCCCGCTCGACCGAGCGGTCACCGATCAGCAGCAGCGCCATGGCGGCCAGCACCAGGATCGCGCCCTGGAGGAAGAGCGTCGGCCCGTCGATGGCGAGGGCCTGCCCGACGGTGATGATCCGCTCGTCGGCGCTGAGGACCACCATGGTCAGTGCCGCGAGCACCGCGAGCAGCGCCAACGTCAACTGCACCAGATGCCGCCAGCGCCGCGGCACCAGGGCCTCGACCAGCACACCGAACAGCGCGGCGCCCAGCATGATCAGGATCGGAGCGATTGCCGCGTACTCGATCGACGGCAGTTTCAACTCGGTCACAGTGCCGACCTTTCGTTCGCGACTGCGCAAGCCTCTGCCCGCGACTGCGGGGCTCGCTTCGCTCTCTCCTCGCGCGGGCGGATGGGGCTCGCAAGCTCACTCCTCGCGCTCACCGAGCCGCCTCCTGGACGGTGCCGCCCACGGACGGCGCCGGGTCGGTTCTGCCGATGTCGTCCATGGTCGCCTGGACGGCCGGGTTGATCACGTCAGTGACCGGCTTGGGGAAGAAGCCGAGCAGCACGATCAGCGCGATCAGGGGGGCAACCACGACCTTCTCGCGCAGGTTGAGGTCCCGGCGCATGCCGTCGACCTCGGTCAGCGCCGGGTTCAACGTGCCCTGGGTGGTGCGCTGCACCATCCACAGCACGTACGCGGCGGCCAGGATGATGCCGAGCGTCGCGATGACCGCTACCGGCTTGTTCACAGTGAACGTGCCGATCAGCACCAGGAACTCGGAGATGAACGGCGCGGTGCCGGGCAACGCCAGCGAGGCGAGACCGGCGAAGAACAGCACCCCGGCGAGCACCGGGACCAGCTTGCCCGCGCCACCGAAGTCACTGATCAACGACGAGCCGCGCCGGGCGATCAGCATGCCCACCACCAGGAAGAGCAGGCCGGTGGCCAGGCCGTGGTTGAGCATGTAGAGCACCGCGCCGGTGCCGGCCTGCGTGGTGAAGGCGAAGATGCCCACCCCGATGAAGCCGAAGTGCGCGATCGAGGTGTACGACACCAGCCGCTTGAGGTCGTTCTGGCCGACCGCCAGCAGCGCGGCGTAGACGATGCCGATCACGCCCAGGGCCAGCGCCCACGGGGCGAACCACTTCGACGCCTCCGGGAACAACGGCAGGCAGTACCGCAGGATGCCGAAGGTGCCGACCTTGTCCAGCACCCCGACGAGCAGCGCCGCCGCGCCCGCCGGGGCGGCCCCACCGGCGTCGGGCAGCCAGGTGTGGAACGGGAAGAACGGCGCCTTGATGGCGAACGCGAGGAAGAAGCCGAGGAACAGCCACCGCTCGGTGCCGGTGCTGATGTCGACCTGCGAGAGCGCCTGCCAGTCGAAGGTCTTCCCGCCGACCACCCACAGGCCGATCACCGCGGCCAGCATGAACAGACCGCCGACCAGCGAGTAGAGGAAGAACTTCACCGCCGCGTACTGCCGCTGGTGGCCGCCGTAGCTGCCGATGAGGAAGTACATCGGCACCAGCATGACCTCGAAGAACACGTAGAACAGGAAGACGTCGGCGGCCGCGAAGACGCCGATCATCGTGCACTCGAGGACCAGCAGCAGCGCGAAGTAGACGGGCACCGACCGCTTCGACGACTCGGCGTCGTGCCAGGACGCCAGGATCACCAGCGGCACCAGCACCGCGATCAGCATCAGCATCACCAACGCGATGCCGTCGGCGGCGAAGGTGAAGCTGACCCCCCAGTTCGGAATCCACGAGTACGACTCGCGGAACTGGAACCGGTCACCGCCGGCGTTGAAGCTGACCCACATCACCACCGAGAGCACCAGCACGAGCAGCGACCAGGCGAACGCCACCTGCTTGGCCAGCTCCGGGCGGTGGCGCGGCAGGAAGGCCACCACCAGGGCGCCCACCAGCGGCGCCACGGTGAGCACCGAGAGGAACGGGAAGTTGGACATTATGCGGCCTTACCTCCGTCGTCACTGCGTGGTCCGCCGGCGGGGACGGGCGTATTGAGGTCGATCACGCCAACCACCCCGCCTGCACCGCCAGGAACGCCGCCATCACCAGCAGCGCACCGGCCAGGATCGAGGTGGCGTACGAGCGGACAAAGCCGGTCTGCATCCGGCGGAGGCGACCCGAGCCACCGCCGACCGCGGCGGCGAGCCCGTTGACGAGCCCGTCGACGCCCCGGTTGTCGAGGTACACCAGCGCCCGGGTGAGGAAGATGCCCGGCTTCTCGAAGACCGCCTCGTTGACGGCGTCGGTGTAGAGGTTGCGCCGGGCGGCGGTGACCAGCACCCCGGCCGGCTGCGGCGCGGTGGCCGTACCGGCCCGGAAGAGGAACCAGGCGAGCCCGGCGCCGAGCACGGTGACCAGCAGCGACAGCGTGGTGATCACGGCGTGCGAGAGGACCGCCTCGTGCTCGGCGTGTTCGCCGCCCAGCCCGGCGGTCTGGGTCAGCCAGTCCGGAACGGACGTGGAGAGCAGGAAGCCGGCACCGACCGAGCCGACCGCCAGCAGGATCAGCGGGATGGTCATCAGCTTCGGCGACTCGTGCGGGTGCTCGATGTCCTCGGTCCACCGCTGCGGGCCGTGGAAGGTGAGCACGAACAGCCGGGTCATGTAGAACGCGGTCAGCCCGGCGCCGAGCAGCGCCGCCCCTCCGAAGAGCCAGGCGGTCCAGTCGTCCCGCTCGAAGGCGGCCACGATGATCGGCTCCTTGGAGAAGAAGCCGGAGAACGGGAACATGCCGATGATGGCCAGCCAGCCCATCATGAAGGTCAGCCAGGTGATCTTCATGTGCTTCGACAGGCCACCGAAGCGGCGGATGTCGACCTGGTCCTTCATCCCGTGCATGACCGAGCCGGCGCCCAGGAACATGTTGGCCTTGAAGAAACCGTGCGCCAGCAGGTGCACGATGGCCAACGCGTACGCCGCGCCGCCGAGACCGACACCGAGGAACATGTAGCCGATCTGGCTCACCGTCGACCAGGCGAGCACCCGCTTGATGTCGTCCTTCGCCGCGCCGATGATGCAGCCGATCAGCAGGGTGAGCGCGCCGACGCTGACCACCACGAGTTGCAGCGTCGAGTTGGCGGAGAAGATCGGGTTGGACCGGGCGATCAGATAGACACCGGCGGTGACCATGGTGGCGGCGTGGATGAGCGCCGACACCGGGGTCGGGCCCTCCATCGCGTCCGGCAACCACGCCTGGAGCGGGAACTGACCGGACTTACCGGCCGCGCCGAGCAGCAGCAACAGGCCGAGGACCAGCACTGTGGTGCCGGTCAGCGCGCCGACACCGTTGAACACCTCGTCGTACTGGGTGGTGCCCAGGGTGGCGAACATGATGAAGATGCCGATGGCCAGGCCGGCGTCGCCGACCCGGTTCATCAGGAACGCCTTCTTGCCGGCGGTGGCCGCGCTCGGCCGCTCGGTCCAGAAGGAGATCAGCAGGTACGACGCCAGACCGACGCCCTCCCAGCCGAAGTACAGCATCACGTAGTTGTTGCCGAGCACCAGCAGCAGCATCGCCGCGACGAACAGGTTGAAGTACGCGAAGAACCGACGACGGCCCGCGTCGTGCGACATGTACTCCACCGCGTACAGGTGGATCAGGAAACCCACCCCGGTGATCAGCAGTACGAAGACCGCGGCCAGCGGGTCGAACAGCAGGCCGAAGTCGACGCGCAGATCACCGACCGCGATGAAGTCCCAGAGGCTCAGCTCGACCGACTTGTTCTCCAGGCCACGCAGCTGAAAGAAGAAGCTCAGGCCGAGCACGAACGCGGCGCCGATGGCAGCGACGCCCAACCAGTGCCCCCAGCGGTCGGCCCGGCGGCCGAGCAGCAGCAGGATGGCCGCGCTGACCAGCGGGATCGCCACCAGCAGCCAGACGCCCCCGAGCAGCCCCGTGGCCTGGGCGTATTCCACAGTCTCTTCCACCGGTGGACCCCTCTAGTACTTCAGCAGGTTGGCGTCGTCGACGCTCGCGGAGCGTCGCGTCCGGAAGATGGACATGATGATCGCGAGCCCGACCACGACCTCGGCCGCCGCCACCACCATCACGAAGAACGCCATGATCTGACCGTTGAGGTCACCGTTGATCCGGCTGAAGGTGACCAGCGTCAGGTTGGCCGCGTTGAGCATCAGCTCCACGCACATGAACAGCACGAGCGCGTTGCGCCGGACGAGCACCCCGGCGGCACCGATGGTGAACAGCACCGCCGCGAGGACCAGGTAGTAGTCAGGCGTCATGAGTCTGTCCCCTTCAGCGTGGTCTCCTGCGCGGTCAGCTCCCGCACCGGCAGGATCTCCGGCGTGCTCCGCTCCGAGAGGCGGCCGTCCGGCAGTCGGGCCGGGGTGGCCACCGAGGACGAGGTCGCGAAGACGCCGGGGCCGGGCTTCGGGCCGGGGTAGTTGCCCGGCGCGAACCGCGCCCGCATCGTCGACACCTGGTCGACCTTGTCCTGCTTGCGGCGCTCGATGTGCGCGAGCACCATGGCGCCGACCGCCGCGGTGATCAGCAGCGCCGAGGTCAGCTCGAACGCGAAGACGTACTTGGTGAAGAGCAGTCGGGCGATGCCCTGCACGTTGCCCTCCGCGTTGGCCTGCTCCAGGCCGACCGCCGTGGTGCCCTCCAGCGCCCGGTAGAGCGCGCCGCCGACCAGACCGGCGAAGCCCAGCCCCAGCACGATCGCGGCGACCCGCTGGCCGCGCAACGTCTCGATCAGCGAGTCGGTGGAATCCCGGCCGACAAGCATCAGCACGAAGAGGAAGAGCATCATGATCGCGCCGGTGTAGACGATGATCTGCACCATGCCGATGAACGGCCCGGCCTGGAGCACGTAGAAGACGCCCAGGCAGAGCATGGTGAGCACCAGCCAGAGCGCGGAGTGCACCGCGTTGCGGGCCGCCACCATCCCGATCGCGCCGATCAGTGCGAGCGGCCCGAGGATCCAGAAGGTGACCTCCTCGCCGCCGGACACCCCACCCGCCGCGGCCAGCACCGTAGACGTGGTCATGCGTTCTCTCCCTTGCCGGCCGCGACCCGCTGGGCGGCCTGCTCGGCGCCCGGGAACGTCACGCCGGGGTGCTCCTCGACCTGGTAGCGGCCGGGGCCCATCGGTGACGTCTCCGCACCGGCGGAGGTGCCCGGGTTGTCCAGCGCGCCGACGTAGTAGTCCTTCTCGCTGTCACCCAGCCGCATCGGGTGCGGCGGCTGCTCCATGCCCTCCAGCAACGGCGCGAGCAACTGCTCCTTGGTGAAGATCAGGTCCTGCCGGTTGTCCCGGGCCAGCTCGTACTCGTTGCTCATGGTCAGCGACCGGGTCGGGCAGGCCTCGATGCACAACCCGCAGAAGATGCACCGGGCGTAGTTGATCTGGTAGATGCTGGCGTACCGCTCACCCGGCGAGAAGCGCTGCTCGTCGGTGTTGTCGCCACCCTCGACGTAGATCGCGTCCGCCGGGCAGGCCCAGGCGCACAGCTCACAGCCGATGCACTTCTCCAGGCCGTCCGGGTGCCGGTTGAGGATGTGCCGCCCGTGGTAACGCGGCGCCGACACCGGCGGCTTGAACGGGTAGTCGGTGGTGACGACCTTCCTGAACATGTGCGAGAAGGTGACACCGAATCCCTTGAACGTTCCGGTGATCGCGCCCACGTCACACCTCCCTGGAGTCCGAGCCGGCAACGATGTTGGCCGGCTCCCGCTCGGCGACCACGCGCGTGATACGCGGGCTCGGTGGTACCTGAAGATCCATCGGCGGCAGCGGGAAGCTCCCGTGCGGCCGGTTGTCGACCTGTTCCTGCGTCGTCGGCTTCGGCTTCGGACGCCGGCTGGGCCAGAAGATCGTGGCGATCAGCAGGATGCCGGCCGGAATACCGACGGCGATCATCTTGCCGCGGGTGTCCCAGTCCTCGATGGAGCGCAGGCCCGACAGGACCAGGATCCAGACCAGGTTGATCGGCAGCAGCACCTTCCAGCCGAGCCGCATGAACTGGTCGTACCGCAGCCGGGGCAGCGTGCCCCGCAGCCACACGAAGACGAAGACCAGCGCGATCACCTTGCCGAAGAACCAGAGCATCGGCCACCAACCGGAGTTGGCGCCCTCCCAGATGGTGATCGGCCAGGGTGCCCGCCACCCGCCCAGGAACAGCGTCGTGGTGACAGCGGACATGGTCACCATCGCGACGTACTCGCTGAGCATGAAGAGCGCGAACTTCAGCGAGCTGTACTCGGTCATGAAGCCGGCGACCAGCTCGGACTCGGCCTCGGGAAGGTCGAACGGTGCCCGGTTGGTCTCACCCACTGTGGCGATGAAGAAGATGATGAAGCTCGGCAGCAGCAGGATCGCGTACCAGCCCGGGGCCGGAACCGTCTGGCCGAAGATGGTCAGCTCGGTGCCGTCCCCCTGAGCGGCGACGATCCCGCTGGTGCTCATCGTGCCGGCGGTCATGAAGACCGCCACGATGCTCAGCCCCATCGCGACCTCGTAGGAGATCATCTGGGCGCTCGACCGGAGACCACCGAGCAGCGGGTACGTCGAACCGGACGCCCAACCACCCAGGACGACGCCGTAGACGCCCATCGAGGAGCAGGCGAGCAGCAGCAGCACCGCCACCGGCACATCGGTGACCTGCAACGGGGTGTGGTGACCGAAGATGCTCACCATCGGGCCGAACGGCACCACCGACAGCGCGGTGACCGCGCAGATCACCGAGATGGTCGGGGCGAAGAAGTACACGACCTTGTCGGCCGCCTTCGGCAGGATGTCCTCCTTGAAGGCCATCTTCAGACCGTCGGCGAGGGTCTGCAGCAGGCCGAACGGGCCGACCTGGTTGGGGCCGGGCCGCACCTGCATGTAACCCACGACGCGCCGCTCGAACCAGACACCGAGCAGGGTGGCCAGCAGCCCGAAGGCGAACGCGAAGACAATCTTGCCGAGAACCAGCCACCACGGATCCCGGCCGAAGTCGGCCAGCGTGGGGTCCTGGGCGAGGATTGACGGAGTCACTGGTTACCCCCGGAGTTAAGGAGCGGACCCGGGAGACCGGTCTCGTCGGCCGCCACGCGCCCGGCCGGAATGGCCGTACTCGGTGCGGGGACGGAGATCCGGACGACCGCGCCGGACGTCGCCCCGAGGCTGCGCCGCACTGTCGAGCCGGGTGAGTTGGTCGGCAGCCAGACCACGCCGTCCGGCATCTCGGTGAGTTCCGCGGGCAGGGTCAGCGCCCCCCGGTCGGTGCCGACAGTGACGGCGTCACCGTCGACCACACCGAGCGCCTCGGCGGTGCCCTTACCCAGCCGGACCACCGGCGGACGGGCGGTGCCGGCGAGGTTCTCGTCGCCCTCGGTCAGGGTGCCGAGGTCCACCAGCTGGTGCCAGGTGGCCAGCACGGCTTCCCCGGCCTTCGGCTCCGGCACCCGGCCCGGCGCGACCGACGGCGCGGCCGGCCGCGACATCCGCGTCGCCGGCAGCGTGCCCAGCTCGCGGCGCACGCTCAGCACGTCGGCGGTGCCGAGGCGCACGTCGAGCAGCGCGGCCAGCGCGTCGAGCACCCGGCCGTCGGTCATCGCGGTGGTGTTCAGGACCGCCTCGAACGGGCGCAGCCGACCCTCCCAGTCCAGGAAGCTGCCGGCCTTCTCGGCCACCGGGGCGACCGGCAGCACCACGTTCGCCCGCCGGGTCACCGCGCTGGCGCGCAGCTCAAGGCTGACCAGGAACGGCACCGCGTCCAGGGCGGACTCGGCCAGTCGCGGGTCGGCCAGGTCGGCCGGGTCGACACCGCCGACGACCAGCGCGCCGAGCTGCCCGTTGGCCGCCGCGCTCAGGATGCCGTCGGTGTCCCGGCCGGCCTGACTGGGGATCACCCCGGCCGGGATGTCCCACGCCTCACCCAGTTCGGCCCGAGCGGCCGGTTCGGTCACCAGGCGTCCACCGGGCAGCAGGTTGGGCAGGCAGCCCGCGTCGACCGCGCCGCGGTCACCAGCGCGCCGCGGCACCCAGGCCAGCTTCGCGCCGGTACGCCGGGCCACGTCGGCCGCGGCGGAGAGCCCACCCGGCACGGTGGCCAACCGCTCGCCGACGATCAGGATCGCGCCCGGGGCGCTCAGCGCCTCGCTGACCGTGGCGTGCTCGGCGAGCACGCTGGCCTCCTCGCCCGGCACCACCCGGGCCAGCTTGGCACCGAGCTTCTCCAGGCCGCGCGTGGCGAAGGGCGCCAGCGCGTACACCGTCAGGGTCTTCTTCAGGTACGCCTTGCGCAGCCGCAGGAAGAGGATCGGGCACTCCTCCTCGGGCTCCAGGCCGACCAGCACCACCGCCGGCGCGTTCTCCACGTCGGTGTAGGTGACGTCGGTGACCCCGGCGACCGAGCTGGCCAGGAAGTCGGCCTCCTCGCGGGAGACCGGTCGGGCCCGGAAGTCGATGTCGTTGGTGTTCAACGCGACCCGGGCGAACTTGGCGTACGCGTACGCGTCCTCGACGGTCAGCCGACCGCCGGTGAGCACCGCGGTGCCCTGCCCGCTCTCCCGAGCCGTGTGCAGCCCCTCGGCAGCGACCGTGAGCGCCTCGCTCCAGGACGCCTCGCGCAGCTCACCGGTCTGCTCGTCGCGGACCAGCGGCGTGGTCAGCCGGTCGGCGGCCCGGGTGTACTGGAAGCCCCACCGGCCCTTGTCGCAGTTCCACTCCTCGTTGACCTCCGGCTCGTCGCCGGCCAGCCGGCGCAGCACCTTGCCGCGCCGCCAGTCGGTGCGCTGCCCGCAGCCGGCCGAGCAGTGCTCGCAGACGCTCGGGCTGGAGACCAGGTCGAACGGGCGGGCGCGGAACCGGTACTGGGCACCGGTCAACGCGCCCACTGGGCAGATCTGCACGGTGTTGCCGGAGAAGTAGGAGTTGAACGGGACGTCCCCGCTGTCCTCCCCGGACTCCACGCCGTACGCGTCGTCCCGGTAGATGTTGATCTCCTCAGCGGACGACCGGCCCATCAGGTCGATGAACTTGTCGCCGGCGATCTCCTCGGAGAACCGGGTGCAGCGCTGGCAGAGCACGCACCGCTCGCGGTCCAGCAGCACCTGGCTGCTGATCGCCATCGGCTTCTCGTACTCCCGCTTGTGCTCGTGGAAACGCGAGTCGGTGCGGCCGGTGGACATGGCCTGGTTCTGCAGCGGGCACTCACCACCCTTGTCGCACATCGGGCAGTCCAGCGGGTGGTTGAGCAGCAGCAGCTCCATCACCCCCTCCTGCGCCTTCTTGGCCACCGGGGAGGTGATCTGGGTGCGGACCACCATGCCGTCGGCGACGGTCTGGGTGCAGGAGGCGACCGGCTTGCGCTGCCCCTCCACCTCGACCAGGCACTGCCGGCACGCGCCGGCCGGGGCCAGCAGCGGGTGGTCGCAGAACCGGGGGATCTCGGTGCCCATCTGCTCGGCGACCCGGATCAGCAGTGCCCCCTTGGGGGCGGTGACCTGGACGCCGTCGATGGTGAGGGTGACGGTCTCGGTCTGCTTGGCTACGTCGGTCATCAGAGTCGCCCTTCATTCGCGACTGCGGGACTCGCAAGCTCGTTCCTCGCGCTCATCAGTGCGCACCCACCAAGGTCTTCTCCGACAGCTTGGGAGCTTTACGACCCTCGATGTAGTCGAGGTAGTCCTGCTTGAAGTACTTCAGCGAGGAGGTCACCGGGCTGGTCGCGCCGTCACCCAGGCCGCAGAACGACCGGCCGAGGATGTTGTCACAGGTGTCCAGCAGGGTGTCCAGGTCTTCGTGGGTGCCCTGACCGGCGAGGATCCGCCGGTAGACCCGGACCATCCAGTAGTTGCCCTCACGGCACGGGGTGCACTTGCCGCACGACTCGTGGTGGTAGAACTCCAACCACCGGTACGTCGCGTAGACCGGGCAGTCCTGGTCCGAGAAGATCTGCGTGGCAGTGGTGCCGAGGATCGAGCCGGCCGCCGCCACCCCCTCGAAGTCGAGTGGCACGTCCAGGTGCTCGGCGGCCAGCAGCGGGGTGGACGAGCCGCCCGGGGTCCAGAAGCGCAGGTTGTGCCCGGGCTGCATGCCACCGGCCAGCTCCAGCAGCTCGCGCAGCGTGATACCCATCGAGCACTCGTACTGGCCCGGGTTGGCGACCCGCCCGGAGAGCGAGTAGATCATCGGCCCGGAGGACTTCTCGGTGCCCATGCTCTTCCACCAGTCGGCCCCACCGAGCACGATCGGCGGCACGCTGGCGATGGTGCCGACGTTGTTCACCACCGTCGGGCTCGCGTACAGGCCGTGGGTGGCCGGGAACGGCGGGCGCAGCCGGGGCTGGCCCCGGAACCCCTCCAGCGAGTCCAGCAGCGCCGTCTCCTCGCCGCAGATGTACGCGCCGGCGCCGGAGTGCACCACCAACTCCAGGTCGTAGCCGCTGCGCAGGATGTTCCGGCCGAGGTAACCCTTGTCGTACGCCTCCTGGACCGCGTTGCGCAGCCGACGCGCGGCGTGCACCGCCTCGCCCCGGATGTAGATGTAGGCGCGGGCGGCCCGGATCGCGTACGACGCGATGATCACGCCCTCGACCAGCGCGTGCGGGTCGTGGGTCATCAGCGGCAGGTCCTTGCAGGTGCCCGGCTCACCCTCGTCGGCGTTGACCACCAGGTAGTGCGGCTTACCGTCGCCCTGCGGGATGAAGCCCCACTTGAGGCCGGTCGGGAAGCCGGCGCCACCCCGGCCGCGCAGCCCGGAGTCCTTGATCAGCTGGATCAGGTCGTCCGGGTGGGCCTTGAGCGCCTTGCGCAGCGCGGCGTAGCCGTCGAGCTGCTCGTACGTGCCGATGCGCCAGGCGTCCGGCGACAGCCAGCGCTTGGTCAGCACCGGCGTCAGCTTGGCCAGCGTCTCCGGGCGGGGAGTGGTCACTTCTGGGCCCCCGTTTCGCTCGCGTCAGCCGATCCGGCGCCGTCGGCGTCCGTGTCGGCCTTCGCTTCGGTGAGGTTGCGCTCCTGCGCCCCGGCCTCGTCGCCGGCGGGCTTGCCGTCGCCGGCCGGCGCGTTGGCCGCCACGCCGGCCGCCTCGGCCGAGCGCGCGTCGCCGGCCTGTGGCGCGGTGCCGCTGCTGTCCGCCGGGGCCTTCGTGCCGGGCGCGTCCGGCACAGCGGTGCCCGCGTCCGGCTGCCGGGTCTCGGCGGTACGCACCTGCGGCGACTTGTCGTCCGGTGCCTTCACGTCCCGGGCGGTGCTGCCGGCGGCGGCCGCCGGCTCGGCGACCCCGGTCGGGGCGGACGCCCCGTCGCCACCCTTGACCGGCGCGGCGCTGGCCTCGACGGGCGCCGGCTTGGCGGCCTCCGCCTTCGCCTTCGCCTCGGCGGCGGCCTTGTCGGCCTCGGCCTTGCTGCGGATCGGGGTGTTGGGGTCGAAGTTCGGCACCGAGACGCCGTGCTGCTGGGCCAGCCGCAGCCCGCGCAGGGTCGGCTCGCCCGGCCCGCCGTCGGCGACGGCACCGTCGCGGTCGTCGGCGAAACCGGCGAGCTGCACCGCCATCTCCTTGAGGGTGCAGAGCCGGGCGCCCCGGGTCGGCATCGGCCGGCCGCCGGCCCGCAGCTCGTCGACCACACCGACAGCGGTGGAGGGGTCCACGCCGTCGAAGAAGTCGTAGTTGACTGTCATCACCGGGCCGTAGTCGCACGCCGCCAGGCACTCGGCGTGCTCCAGCGTGATCGTGCCGTCGGCGGTGGTCTCGTCGTGCCCGACGCCCAGGTGCTCGGAGAGGGTGTCGTAGACCTCCTGGCCACCGAGCACGTTGCACATGGTGTTGGTGCAGACGCTGACCAGGAAGTCACCGGTCGGCTTGCGCTTGTACATCGTGTAGAAGGTGGCCACCGCGCCGACCTGGGCCTTGTTCAGCCCCAGCACCTCGGCGCAGAACGCGACACCGGCCGGGGAGACGTAGCCCTCCTCGGCCTGCACCAGGTGCAGCAGCGGCAGCAGCGCCGAGCGGGACCGGTCCGCCGGGTAACGGGCGATGATCTCGCGCGCCCGCTCCCGGGTCTCGTCAGTGAAAGTCGTCATCAGCGCCGCCTTCCGTTCGCGACTGCGGGGCTCGCAAGCTCACTCCTCGCACTCACCGGTCACAACCCCCCATGACCGGGTCCAACGAGGCTCCGCCGGCGATCACGTCGGCGATCAGACCGCCCTCGGCCATCGCCGGGAGGGCCTGCAGGTTGACGAAGCTCGGCTCCCGGTAGTGCACCCGGTAGGGCCGGGTGCCACCGTCGGAGACCGCGTGGACGCCCAGCTCGCCGCGGGGCGCCTCGATGGCGACGTACACCTGGCCGGGCGGGACCCGGAAGCCCTCGGTCACCAGCTTGAAGTGGTGGATCAGCGACTCCATCGACTGACCCATGATCTTCGCGACGTGCTCCAGCGAGTTGCCCATGCCGTCGACGCCGATGGCCAGCTGCGCCGGCCAGGCGATCTTGCGGTCGGCGACCATCACCGGGCCCGGGCGGAGCCGGTCCAGCGCCTGCTCGACAAGCTTCAGCGACTCCCGGATCTCGGCGAGCCGGACCTGGTAGCGACCCCAGACGTCACCGTCGGGGTGGGTCGGCACGTCGAACTCGTACGTCTCGTAGCCGCAGTACGGCATGGTCTTGCGCAGGTCCCAGGCGAGGCCGGCGGAGCGCAGCACCGGGCCGGTGATGCCGAGCGCCACGCAGCCGGTGACGTCCAGCACCGCGACGTTCTTCGTCCGCTCGGTCCAGATCGGCTGGCCGGAGAGAAGGTCCTCGTACTCCTTGAGCTTCTTCGGCATCATCTTGAGGAACTCGCGGATCTTGACGACCGCGTCGTCCGGCACGTCCTGCGCCACACCGCCGGGCCGCACGTACGCGTGGTTCATCCGCAGACCGGTGATGGTCTCGAAGATGTCGAGGATGTACTCCCGCTCCCGGAAGCCGTACAGCATGATCGAGATCGCGCCCAGCTCCATGCCGGTGGTGGCCAGCCAGACCAGGTGCGACGAGATCCGGTTGAGCTCCATCATCAGCACGCGGATGGTGGTGGCCCGCTCGGTGATGTCGTCGGTGATGCCGAGCAGCTTCTCGACGGCGAGGGCGTACGCGGTCTCGTTGAAGATCGGGGCGAGGTAGTCCATCCGGGTCACGAAGGTCGAGCCCTGGACCCAGTTGCGGTATTCGAGGTTCTTCTCGATGCCGGTGTGCAGGTAGCCGACGACCGAACGGGCCTCGCGGACCGTCTCGCCCTCCAGCTCCAGGATCAGCCGCAGCACCCCGTGCGTGGACGGGTGCTGCGGACCCATGTTGACCACGATGCGCTCGTCGTTGATCGGGTCGGTGCCCGAGACGATCGTGTCCCAGTCCCCACCGGTGACGGTGAAGACCCGACCCTCGTCGGTCTCACGCTCGCTGGCGTAGTTCGACGTCGTCACTGGTACGACCTCCGCTCGTTCGGCGGCTGGATCTCCGCGCCCTTGTACTCGACGGGGATGCCGCCGAGCGGGTAGTCCTTGCGCTGCGGGTGCCCCTCCCAGTCGTCCGGCATGAGGATCCGGGTCAGGCTGGGGTGGCCGTCGAAGACGATGCCGAACATGTCGTACGCCTCCCGCTCCTGCCAGTCCGCGGTCGGGTAGACGGCGGTCACGCTGGGCAGGTGCGGGGCCTCGACGGAGACGGCGGCCTCCAGCCGGACCCGCCGCCGGTACGTCATCGAGGTGAGCAGGTAGACCACGTGCAGGCGACGCTCGTCGGCGCCCAGGTAGTCCGCGCCGGACACCGAGGAGCAGAGCTCGAACCGCAGCGCCAGGTCGTCGCGCATCACCTGGCAGACCTCGGCGATCCGCTCCGGGCGTACGTGCAGGGTCAGCTCACCCCGGTCGACGACGACCTTCTCGATGGCGTCGTTGAAGGCCGGGTACGCCTCCTCCAGCGCGTCGCGGACCTCGTCGAAGTAGCCCCCGTACGGCCGGGACGCCTCCTCGATGGGCTGGCGCTGGCGGACCAGGCCGCCGTAACCGGACACGTCGCCGGTGCCCTGGTTGCCGAACATCCCGCGACCGGCCGGGCTGGCCGGCGGGAACTCGGCGGGGGCGCCACTGGTGGCGCCGGCCGGCACCACCGGCAGCGGTACGCCGCCGTCGTTTGGCTTGTCCGTGGGTGACGTCATTTCGGGCCTGCCTGCGGGTGGAGGTGGTTCTGAGCGTTCATCCAGTTCTCGATGCGCAGCTGCTCCTCGCGCCCCTCGCGGACCGCCCGGGTCCACTCGGCGCGCCGGGCCTTGTCGTTGCGGTACGAGGACGGCATCGAGCCGTAGGGCACCACCGGAACGTCGCCGCGCTCCTGGCGCGCGGCCAGCATCTTGCGACCGTTCGGGCCCAGTGGCTCGTACATGATCTTTTCGCGGAGCTTGAGGATCGCGTCGATGAGCATCTCCGGCCGGGGCGGGCAGCCGGGGAGGTACATGTCGACCGGCACCACGTGGTCGACGCCCTGCACGATCGCGTAGTTGTTGAACATGCCGCCGCTGCTGGCACAGACGCCCATCGAGAGCACCCAGCGCGGCTCGGCCATCTGGTCGTAGATCTGGCGCAGCACCGGGGCCATCTTCTGGCTCACCCGGCCGGCCACGATCATCAGGTCGGCCTGCCGGGGCGACGCCCGGAAGACCTCCATGCCCCAGCGGCCCATGTCGTAGTGCGGACCACCGGCGGCCATCATCTCGATGGCGCAGCAGGCCAGGCCGAAGGTGGCGCCCCACACGGACGACTTCCGAGACCAGTTGACCAGCTTCTCCACCGAGGTGAGCAGGACGCCGGCGGGAAGCTTCTCCTCGATGCCCATCTGACGTTCCTTCCTCAGTCCCAGTCCAGGCCGCCGCGCCGCCACACGTAGGCGTACGCAACGAAGACCGCGACGATGAACAGGACCATCTCCACGAAGCCGAAGATCGGCAGAGCGTCGAACGAGACCGCCCAGGGGTAGAGGAAGATGATCTCGATGTCGAAGACGATGAAGAGCATCGCCGTCAGGTAGAACTTGATCGGGAACCGCCCGCCGCCGACCGGCTGCGGGCTGGGCTCGATGCCGCACTCGTAAGCCTCGAGTTTGGCCTTGTTGTAGCGCCGGGGACCGGCGAAGCGGGCGGCGCCGACGGAAAACAGCGAGAACGCCGCGGCGAGGGCGAACAGCCCGATGATCGGTGCGTAAGGCGAGAGCGACATCGTTTTCTCCTGCTCGTCCTTCCCTGCCCTCGGTGCTTGACGAAAATCACACTATTCACGTCCCTCGCAGTGGCAGTCGGCGGGGGTCGATCTTTGTCGGCGCCGGGGCCGTGACCAGCACCGATGCCGTCCTACGTATACAGTTCCGGCTGTCGTCGATGACCGCTGGACCCGCAGGGCCACTCCTCGCGCTACACGGCGGGAGCGGCTTTCGTCATCGCGTTGATGACCCGGTCCATCGCGTCCCCGCCGCGCGGGTCGGTCAGGTTGGCCAACAACTTGAGCACGAAACGCATCAGCGTCGGATGCGGCATGCCGTGTTTGGTGGCGATCCGCATGATCTCGGGGCGGCCGATCAGTTTCACGAAGATGCCGCCCAACCGGTAGTAGCCGCCGAGTCGGGCCTTCAGCTCGTTCGGGTACGCCAGCAGCGCGCGCTCCCGCTCCGGGCCGGCCGGCCGGGCGAGGGCCTGGACCACGACCTCCGCGGCCAACTCGCCGGACTCCATGGCGTACGCGATGCCCTCACCGTTGAACGGGTTGACCATGCCGCCCGAGTCGCCGACCAGCAGCACGCCGCGCGTGTAGTGCGGCACCCGGTTGAAGCCCATCGGCAGCGCGGCGCCCAGGATCGGGCCGTCGGCGTTGGCCTCGTCGGTCATCCCCCAGTCTTCCGGGGTGTTGGCGAGCCAGTCGGTGAGCAGCCGGCGATAGTTGGTCTTGCCGAACGCCGAGGACGAGTTGAGCACGCCGAGGCCGACGTTGACCCGCCCGTCACCGAGGCCGAAGATCCAGCCGTACCCGGGCAGCAGGTTGTCGCCGCTGTCCTTGCTGCGCAGCTCGAGCCAGGACTCCAGGTAGTTGTCCTCGTGCTTGGCCGGCGAACGGTAGTAGCGGCGGACGGCCACACCGATCGGCCGGTCCTCCCGCTTGGCCAACCCGAGCGCGAGCGGGAACCGGCCGGAGACACCGTCGGCCGCGACGACCAGCGGGGCGCGGAAGGTGGTGGGCTCCTTGCCCGGCCCGACCTCCGCCTCGACGCCGGTGACGCGACCATCGTCGTCGAGCACGGGGCCCAACACGTTGACGCTGGTCCGCAGCTTCGCGCCGGCCGCCACCGCCCGCTGGGCGAGCAGGTCGTCGAAGTCCAGTCGCGTGCGCACCAGACCGTAGTTGGGGAAGCTGGCCAGCTCCGGCCAGTCCAGTTCCAGGCGCACCCCACCGCCGATGACCCGCAGGCCGCGGTTGTGCAGCCAGCCCGCCTCAGGCGAGGTGTCCACACCCATCCGGATGAGTTGGCGCACCGCGCGCGGGGTCAACCCGTCGCCGCAGACCTTCTCCCGTGGGAACTCGGTCTTCTCCAACAACAGCACCCGTACGCCGTGCCGGGCCAGGTGGTACGCAGTCGCTGATCCACCGGGACCGGCGCCCACGACAATGACGTCGGCGTCGTGTTCCACCGCGGTCATTCGCGCCTCCTCCCGCATGCTCGTGAAATGCTTCACAAGCCAGACGGGACGAGTGTATGACCGGCGTCATACCAGCGCAGGATCAGGGGTACCTAACTCGCCGATGTGACACCCCATGACCGTCCACAGCGGTCAGGTGTCAGGCCGGGCTGGAGGCGTCCAGGCCCGCGTCGACCCGGATCGTCTCCGGCAGATGCTCGCGGAGCGCCCCGCCCGCCGCGCGGTCCAGCGCGGCCAGCACCTCGGCGACCACCTGCCGGACCTCGACCGGGTCGGCCCCGGCCAGCTCGCGCAACTGGGCGATGAGTTCGGCCGCGTCGTCGTCGGTGGCGGCCACCGGGTCCGCCGGGTCTGCTCCGGTCATGCGGTCGAGCGTACGGGGCAAAGTGGACTAAAGCCTGATATTAGCGGAACCTGAATAATGTCCGCGCCCGCTGGAGGGGTCCGCCGCTACTGGCGGATCCCCCGGTGCAGGGCCACCACGCCACCGGTCAGGTTGCGCCACGCCACCCGCCCCCACCCGGCCGCGGCCACCCGCCCGGCCAGCGCGGACTGCGCCGGCCAGGCCCGGACCGACTCGGCGAGATACACGTACGCCTCGGGGTTGCTCGACACCGTACGAGCCACCGCCGGCAACGACCGCATCAGGTACGACAGGTAGACCGTCCGGAAGACCGGGTTGACCGGGGTGCTGAACTCGCAGACCACCAACCGGCCACCCGGCCGGGTCACCCGGGCCAGCTCACGCAGCGCCGCGTCGGTGTCGTTGACGTTGCGCAGCGCGAAGGAGATCGTCACCGCGTCGAAGCTCGCGTCGGCGAACGGCAGGCGCAGCGCGTCCCCCGCCAACAGCGGCACCTCGGGCCGGGCCCGCTTGCCGGTGTGCAGCATGCCCAGCGACAGGTCCACCCCGACCGCGTACGCCCCGGACTGGGCCAGCTCACGCGTCGAGACGCCGGTGCCCGCGCCCACGTCCAACACCCGCTCGCCCGGCCGCAACCCGAGCGCCGCCCGGGTGGCCCGACGCCAGGAGCGGTCCTGCCCCAGCGAGATCACGGTGTTGGTCAGGTCGTAACGCTCTGCCACGCCGTCGAACATCGCGGCGACCTCGTGCGGCTGCTTGTCCAGACTGGCGCGCTGGCCCTGCGGGGTACGGCTCACCCCTCCACTCTGCCAGCCGCCCGCCAATCGACACTCGCTGGGTGGCGTGGCACGCACCACTGACGCGAAAGGGCGGGGTGGTCGCCCACCCCGCCCTCGCGTCGTGCCTGCGTCCCTGACGCCTCAGTCAGGACGCGTACCGCCGTCGCTGTCGCGCCTCGTCCGCGCGCCGTCGCCAGCGGCCCGGTGTCAGTCGGTCGACTTCTCGTCGGCCGGCGAGACCACCACCACCTTGCGGCGACGGGTGAGCACCAGCAGCGCTCCACCCACGAGCAGGATGATCGCGCCGATGCCGCCGATCAGGCCGACCTGCACACCGGTCACCGGCAGGCCACCACCTCCCGAGCCGCCACCGGTGGAGCCGCCACCGGCACCCGGCGAGACGGTCGCGCCCGGCGTCGTCGTACCGCTCGAGCCCGGCGTCGGAGTGACAGTCGCGCTCGGCGTCTGGGTCGGCGTGGCCGTCGCGGTCGGCGTCGGCGTGACCGTCGGAGTGTCAGTCGGGGTCGGGGTCGGGGTCGGGGTCGTCGTCTCCGTCGGAGTCGGAGTCTCCGTCGGGGTCGGCGTCTCCGTCGGAGTCGGCGTCTCCGTTGGGGTCGGCGTCTCCGTCGGAGTCGGCGTCTCGGTAGGAGTCGGGGTCGGGGTCTCCGTCGGGGTCGGGGTCTCCGTCGGGGTCGGCGTCTCCGTCGGAGTCGGAGTCTCCGTTGGCGTCGGGGTCTCCGTCGGCGTGACGGTCGGTGTCGGGGTCGGCGAGCCGGTCGGGGTGACCGTCGGCGTCGGAGTGGGCGACCCCGTCGGAGTGACAGTGGGCGTGGGCGTCGGCGTCGGGTCCACGGCCAGGTCGACGAAGACGTCGAAGACCGCCTGGTTGTCGCCCTCGTCGACCTCGGTGAAGGTCTTCCGCTGTGCGGTGCTGGCCCGCCGCGGCTGCTCCTCGGGCCTGCCGGCTGCCACGTCCAGACCGTGCGCCACCAGCTCGCCGACCCGCAGCACCGGCTCGGTGACGTCCTTACCGACGGTCACCTTGATGTCCGCCGTGTAGTAGTCACCGGGCCGGATCACCGCGCCGTCGTCCTGACAGAGCGCCTGAGCGACACCGAACGTCTGCGTGGTGCAGGTGTCCGGCAGCGTGTCGAAGGTGACGCCCGCCGGGAGGGTGAGCACGTAGGCGAGGCCGGTGGCCTTGCGACTGCCGTCGTTGTAGACCGCCCAGTCGACCGGCACCGTCTCGCCCGGCCGCACCGGACGAAGGTCGGGGTCGTCACCGTTGACACCGTTCACCACGACGTTCGCGTTGACGTCCTGCACCCAGCTGGTGAGGTCGTACCCGGGCTCGGTGACGGTGATGTCGTGCTCGACCTTGTTGTCTTCCTTGTTGGGGTCCTCGGTCGCCGACCGGATGGTGACCACCAGGGTGCCGGCAGCGCCCTTACCGCCGGTGGAGAAGATCGGGATGCCGAAGTCCTCGCTGGTGCCGGCGGCCAGGTCACCAAGGCGGCAGGTGAACTTCTTGCCGTTCACCCGGCAACCGTCGGGCACCACGACCCGAACCTTGTTCATCGTCAGCTTGCTGGTGTCCACCGTGTAACTGACACCCTTGGCGTCTTCCTTGCTCCGGGTGTTGTCGACAGTGAACTTGAACGGCTTGCTCTTGGCCTCCGTCACGCCCTTGGCCAGGTTGTAGCTGAGCGGCACCAGGGCCAGATCGGCCTGCTCGGCCGCCAGCACCGGGGCGGCAACGGCGGCGATACCACCGGCCGCGATCAGCGCCACGACACTGGCGCGCACCAGCGTCGAGCGGTGGAACGCTGTCATCAGTCCCCCGGGGGTAGGGAAGAAAGAATGGTTGCGGAACGAGCGGACGCTATCGGAGGCCGATCTCCCACGCCAGCAGGCGGACCCGATTTCATCCGTCCGGCCCGAGCTGGGCAGACAGTGCGGGCGGGATGGTCACCCATCCCGCCCGTACTGCCGTGCGTTATATGAACGACCCGCAGCGGGCCGATGGAGGACAGCCCCGTACGTCGACGGTGGTGCCAGATATGAGCCGGGACGCTAGCCGCCGACGATCATCTCCACCAGACCCGGACCGGACAGGCTGACGCTGCGGCGGCGGGGACCACCCGTACCGCCGGGGCGATTCGGCGGGAGCATGAGCGTCGATCAGCCGAACGGCCACCTGCCGACCGTCAGCTGACGTCCACCAGGGGTAGGGACTTTCCCGCACCACCGCCGGGCAGCGCGATCGAGGAGAAGTGCGAGACCACCCGCTCGTCGGTCGGGTCGTCGGCCGGCGTGTGGTGCACGGCGAGCCGGTTGTAGAGGGTGTCGCGCTGTGCGGGGATCCGGTCCGCCGAGCGGATCATGCCGATCAGCTCGTGCAGGTTGGAGCGGTGCCGCGCACCAGCGGAGGAGATCACGTTCTCCTCCAGCATGATCGAGCCGAGGTCGTCCACGCCCATGTGCAGGGAGAGCTGCCCGACGTCCTTGCCGGTGGTCAGCCAGGACGCCTGCAGGTGCGGGACGGTCTCGAAGAACAGTCGGGCCACCGCGACGAGGCGCAGGTATTCCACGGTGGTCGCCTGGGTGCGGCCCTTGAGGTGGTTGTTCTCCGGCTGGTACGTCCACGGGATGAAGGACCGGAAACCGCGGGTGCGGTCCTGCACGTCCCGGATCATGCGCAGGTGCTCGATCCGCTCGGCGTGCGTCTCGCCGGTGCCCATCATCATGGTGGCGGTCGACTCGATGCCCTGCCGGTGGGCCAACTCCATGACCTCCAGCCAGCGCTCGCCCGACTCCTTGAGGGGGGCGATGGCCTTGCGGGGCCGCTCGGGCAGCATCTCCGCGCCGGCGCCGGCGATCGAGTCCAGACCGGCGGTCTTGATCCGGGCGATGGCCTCGTCCAGGCTCACCCCGGACACCTTGGCCATGTGCAGGATCTCGCTGGGGCCGATCGAGTGGATGACCAGGTTCGGGTACGCCTGCTTGACCGAGGAGAACAGCTCCTCGTAGTACTCCACGCCGTAGTCGGGGTGGTGCCCGCCCTGGAGCATCACCTGGGTCGCGCCCAGCTCGACCGCCTCGCCGCACCGGCGCAGGATCTCCTCGGTCGGGTGGGTCCACCCTTCCTGGTGCTTGGGCGCGCGGTAGAAGGCGCAGAACTTGCACGCCGTCACGCAGACGTTCGTGTAGTTGATGTTGCGGTCGATCAGGTACGTGACGACGTTGTCCGGGTAGCGCCGCCGGCGCACCGCGTCCGCCGCCTCACCCAACGCGTGGAAGGGCGCCTCGGTGTAGAGCAGCAGGGCCTCCTCGGGCGTGATCCGCCCGCCGTCCGCGCCGCGCTGCAGGATGTCGTCGATCTCCCGGCTCACCGTCACACCCCGAGCCTACGCCGACGACGCGCCCCTTCCCTGAGGGGTGCTTAAGGCTGTGATTCGCTCCGCACGGGCCAGGCCGGCACTGAACCGGGTCACCGCCACACCCTCACCGCGATCTTGCGGGTACTGTTGCGACACACGGGGCATTCCACGCATATCGACGACCGAAACTGCAAGATCGACGCGGGCGAGAGGCGATCAGGCGTCGTAGTCGATCGTGAGCTTGTCGGTGGTAGGGCTGGACTGGCAGGTCAGGACGTAGCCGGCGGCCAGCTCGTCGGGCTCCAGCGCATAGTTGCGGGCCATCGTGACCGCGCCGTCGACGACCTTCGCCTTGCAGGTGGAGCAGACGCCACCCTTGCAGGCGTACGGCAGCTCGCCGCGCACCTTCAGCGCGGCGTCCAGCACCCGTTCCTCGCGACCCATGGTGAAGCTCGACGAGCGGCCGTCCAGCACGATGGTGACCTCGGCCCCGGCACCCGCCTGGTCGACGGGCCGGCGCACCGGCTCCGGCGGCGCGTCGACGTGGAACAGCTCGGTGTGCACCGCCGACTCGGGCAGACCGCGTGCGGTCAGCACGTCCCGGACGTCGACCACCATGCCGTACGGGCCGCAGAGGAACCACTCCTCGATGACGTCGCCCGGCACGATGGTGTCCAGCAACCGGCTCAGCCGCTCGGCGTCGATCCGACCGGACAGCAGCGGCGACTCGCCCTGCTCCCGGGAGAGGACATGCACCAGGTGCAGCCGGGTCGGGTGGCGGTCCTTCAGGTCGGCCAGCTCCTCGGCGAACATCACGGTGTTCGCCGTGCGGTTGCCGTACACCAGTGTGAAGGTGCTGGCCGGCTCGACGGCCAGGGCGGTCGCGACCAGCGCGAGCACCGGGGTGATGCCGGAGCCGGCGACGACCGCGCCGTAGTGCCGGGCGCGGTCCGGTGCGAACGCCGTGGTGAAGGTGCCCAGCGGCGGCAGCACCTCGACGGTGTCGCCACCGCGCAGCGCCCCGCAGGCGAACGCGGAGAAGGCGCCGCCGGGGATCTCCCGCACCCCGATCCGCAACCGGCCGCGCCGGGCCAGGTCGTCGGGGGTGGAGCAGATCGAGTACGACCGGCGCACGTCCTCGCCGTCGTCGGTCACCCGCCGCACGGTGAGGTGCTGGCCCGCGCGGAACGCGAAGGTCTCCCGCAGTTCCTCGGGTACGGCGAAGGTCACCGCCACGGAATCGTCGGTGAGCCGGTCGACGGCGGCGACGGACAACGGGTGGAAGACCGGCCGACGGCGAACCGGGCGGGTGATGGTGACAGTCACAGCGCCTTCAGGTGGTCGAAGGGTTCGGAGCAGGAACGGCACCGCCACAGCGCCTTGCACGCGGTGGAGCCGAACCGGCTGACCTGCTCGGTCTCCGGCGAGCCGCACCGCGGGCAGCGGACCGCGAGGGTCAGCGACACGACGCCGGCGGCGGGCACCGGGGCGGGCGGGGCGATCCCGGCGGCAGCGAGCTTGGCCCGCCCGCCCTCGGAGATCCAGTCGGTGCTCCACGGTGGGCTGTAGACGGTCCGGACCTCGGCGTCCGGGTGGCCGGCGGCGGCAAGCGCGCGGCGGATGTCGGCCCGGATCACGTCCATCGCCGGGCAGCCGGTGTAGGTCGGGGTGATGGTGACGGTGACCCGGCCACTGGCCGGATCCTCCTCGACCGCGCGCAGGATGCCCAGCTCGTCGATGGTGATGACCCGGATCTCCGGGTCCACCACCGACGCGGCCGCCGCCCTGGGGTTCACCATTTCGCTCCCGGGTGGGCGCGGTGCAGCACCTGCATCTCGGCGAGCAGGTAGGCCAGGTGCTCGCTGTGCACACCGGCCCGCCCGCCGGCCGGGGCCCAGGCACTGCCCGGCCGGGTGAGCGTCGCCTCGGCCAACACCGGGCCGACGACCTCGTCGAACGCCGGCCGCAGGGTGGCTGGGTCGACCGGCGCCGCCGGGTCCGCGGCGAACAGCTCGTGGGTGTACGGCCACACGTGGTCGACGGCCGCCTGCATCCGACGGTGCGACTCCTCGGTGCCGTCACCGAGCCGCTTCACCCACAGCGCGCCGTGGTCCAGGTGGTACGCCGACTCCTTGCGCGCCTTCCCGCCGATCGCCGCCAACCGCTCGTCAGCACAGCCGGCCAGCGCCGTGTACAGCGGCAGTTGGTACGCCGCCAGGAAGAACAGCTTCGCCATCGTCACCGCGAAGTCGCCGTTGGGCAGCTCGACCAGGAGAACGTTGCGGAACTGGCGGTCGTCACGCAGGTACGCCAGCGCGTCCTCGTCGCGCCCGGCGCCCTCCAACTCGCCCGCGTACGACAGCAGCAGGCGCGCCGCGCCGAGCTGGTCGAGGGCGATGTTGGCCAGCGCGATGTCCTCTTCCATCTCCGGGGCACGGGTGGTCCACTCGGCCAGCCGCTGGGCCGCGATCAACGCGTCGTCGGCGAGGGCGAGGGTGAAGTCGAAGGGCCCGTTCACGCCGTCACCCCGCTGCTGAGCTGACTGGTTCGCTCGCTCACAGGTGAGCCACCCCGTCCGGCACCTCGTAGAAGGTGGGGTGGCGGTAGACCTTGTCGGCGGCCGGGTCGAAGAAGGCGTCCTTCTCGTCCGGGCTGGACGCGGTGATCGCGCCGGCCGGCACCACCCAGATCGACACGCCCTCCTGACGGCGGGTGTAGAGATCGCGGGCGTTGCGCAGGGCAAGCTCGGCGTCGGGGGCGTGCAGGCTGCCGACGTGGGTGTGCGACAGTCCGCGCCGGGCCCGCACGAAGACCTCCCACAGAGGCGAATGACCTGTCACGCCGGATTGCTCGGCACGCTCGCTCACGCGGCCACCTTCTCCTTGTTCGTCCGCTTCGCGGCGTACGCCGCGGCGGCCTCGCGTACCCAGCTGCCGTCGGCGTGCGCGGCGCGGCGGTGGGCCATCCGCTCGCGGTTGCACGGCCCGTCGCCGGAGATCACCCGCATCAGCTCGTCATAGTCCGGCTGGGTGTAGTCGTACGCCTGCCGCTCGTCGTTCCAGCGCAGGTCGTCGTCGGGGATGCGGACCCCGAGGATCTCGGCCTGCTGGACGCACATGTCGACGAAGCGTTGACGCAGGTCGTCGTTCGAGAAGCGCTTGATCTTCCAGGCCATCGACTGGGTGGAGTGGGTGGAGTCGCCGTCCGGCGGGCCGAACATGGCGAGCGACGGGTACCACCATCGGTCCACCGCGTCCTGCGCCATGGCGTGCTGCTCGGGGGTGCCGTGCGCCAGGGTGTGCAGGATCTCGTAGCCCTGCCGCTGGTGGAACGACTCCTCCTTGCAGACCCGGATCATCGCGCGGGCGTACGGGCCGTAGGAGCAGCGGCACAGCGGCACCTGGTTGACGATCGCCGCACCGTCCACCAACCACCCGATGGCGCCGACGTCGGCCCAGCTGAGGGTGGGGTAGTTGAAGATCGAGCTGTACTTCTGGCGGCCGTCGAGCAGCAGCTGGACCAGTTCGTCGCGGCTGATGCCGAGGGTCTCGGCGGCGGCGTAGAGGTAGAGGCCGTGACCCGCCTCGTCCTGCACCTTGGCCAGCAGGATCGCCTTGCGCTTGAGTGACGGCGCCCGACTGATCCAGTTGCCCTCTGGCTGCATGCCGATGATCTCGGAGTGGGCGTGCTGGGCGATCTGCCGGATCAGCGTCCGCCGGTACGCGTCGGGCATCCAGTCGCGGGGTTCGATCTTCTGCTCGGCGTCGACGACCTCGGCGAAGTACGCCGCCAGGTCCTCGTCCGGCGCGGGCCCGCCCCGCCGCCCGCGCGCCGCCGCTGCCCGCAGCTCCGCCTCGGCGGCCTCGACCTCGCCCAGCAGACCGCCGGGCGCCTCGTCCGGGGCGCTGTTCGGGGCGGAGAAGTCGTTGCCATACATGAGGCTAAGTGTTACAGCTTGCGCCTCGTTGCACCAGGGGGTGTAACAGGAATCCGCGCATCCCATCCGTAGTCGAATGACTGCTTTGCGCGACCTGGGCGGCATTCCATCGCCGTGACTTGGGCCACGAAACAAAGGTGAACCCCTGCAAAAACCTCATACCGGCCCCATAACTCGCCTTTATCGCAGGTTGCCTAGTGTCGAAACCTGGCGGCCGGCCGGTCCGGACGTAGACTTCTGCCGGACAACCGATCGGCTGCCGCGCATCGACATCTTTACCGAGGCCACCTCCCCCGGCCTCGGCGATCGCACCCGATTCGTCCCGACGACAAGCCGGTCCCCCCGGCCCTGACACCTGGAGTTCACCCACTCATGCGATCTCGCGTGACCCTGGTGCTCGCCATCACGGCAGTCGTGCTCGGCGGCGTCCTGCTGGTCCCCACCGCGTACGCCCGACTTGCCAGCGACGACAGCGGCGGAGGCGGCGGTGGCGGCACGTCGAGCGTCGCCGCGCCCGCACCCGCGCCACCGCCGCCGCCCACCCTGGCGGCCGGTCCGGTGTCGGTGAGCTTCAAGGGTGACTTCTTCTCCTGGGCCCTGATGGACCGCAAGACGGGCAAGATCTCCGGGTCGTCGAACATGGCCGCGACCAGCTCCACCGAATCGATGATCAAGGCGTGGATCGTCTCCGACTACCTGCGACAGCTCGGTGACAAGGAGCCGTCGGCATCGTTGAAGGAGGCGTCCCGACTCGCCATCGTCGACAGCAACGACAAGGCCGCCAACGCGGTCCACCGGGCTGCCGGCGGGTCCTACAAGGCCTCGTCGAGCAGCGTTCCGGACGCGGTGATCCAGCGGGCGATCAAGATCTGCGGGCTGACCGACACCAAGCGCGGCAACACCAAGCCGTACACCGGCTTCTGGAGCTACACCCGGATGTCTCCCCGCGACGCGGTCCGACTCGGCGACTGCATCGCCGACGGCAAGGCCGCCGGCCCGAAGTGGACGAAGTGGGTGCTGGACCAGATGAGCAAGGTCACGGGCACCACCGCGGCCAAGGACCAGAAGCCCGACTCCGGTGGCGGCCGCTGGGGGATCATCGACGGTCTACCCAAGTCGATCACCTCGCAGGGCCCGGTCAGCATCAAGAACGGTTGGACCCCGATCTACGGCGACGGCAACTGGCACGTCAACTGCCTCGCCGTCACCAGCAAGTGGAGCCTGGCGGTGATGCTGCGCTACCCGATCAGGACCGGCCTGGACTACGGCGCGAAGGTCTGCGCCAGCGTGGCCACCCAACTGGTCACCCCGCAGCCGGGTGCCGCGCTCAAGGTGCCGCAGCAGCCGGTCGGGAAGCTCTGATGGCCGGCACCCGTCGGGGAGACCGGCGTGGCGAGGGCGACGCCTCCCCGATGCGGCTGATCGCCATCGCGGTCATCCTCATCGGCCTGGTGCTGGTGTCGCTGCGGTTGCTGCCCGGGTCGCCGTTCGAGTCGTCCGCCGCCGCCAAGTGGGGCGACGCTGGCACCAGCGACCGGCCCACCGGCTCCGGCACCGACCGCAGTGCCCGCCAGCCGTCCGCGCCGTCACCGAGCCCCAGCCCGTCGCTGGAGCCGCTACCCTTCGCGGCCAAGAATCTCGACCTCGACATCGAGGGCTGGTACGCCTGGAGCGTCCTGGACCGGCGAACCGGAAAAATCATCGGTTCGAAGAACATGGACGAGACCAGCACGACCGCCTCCATGATCAAGGCGTGGATCGTCGCGGACTACCTGCGCCGCGCGGCCGACGCCGGCCAGACCCCGAGCGACGCGAAGCTCGCCGACGCGACCCGGATCATCCGGGACAGCGACAACACCCGGGCCGAGCAGTTCTACAACCTGGTCGGCCGAGACGCCTCGATCAAGCGCCTGATCTCCATGTGCGAGCTGACCGACAGCAGCGTCGCCCCCGACAAGGGCTGGAGCCGGACGGCGCTCTCACCCCGGGACACCGCCCGGATGGGCAACTGCATCGCCACCGGCACCGCCGCCGGGCCGAAGTGGACCAAGTGGCTGCTCAACGAGATGAAACTGGTTCGTGGCGGCGGCGACTTCGGTATCCGCAAGGCCTTCCCGGCCGCCGAGCAGAAGAAGATCGCCATCAAGAACGGGTGGATCGACCGGACCAGGGAGCAGGAGATGCACATCAACTGCCTGGCCATCGGCGACACCTGGACGATGGGCGTGATGGTCAAGTACCCGATCAACATGGGCTACGACTACGGCATGAAGAACTGCGAGAAGATCACCGAGGCGCTGCTCCGCACCGGCACCTGAGCCGTCCACGCTGACGCCGGCCCGGGCCGCTGCCGACCCGGGCCGTTGGTGCGCCGTCGGCAGGGGTCAGCCGGCGAAGAACTCCGGACCGCCCTCCGGCAGCGCCGGGGCCTCCCCGATCGCGGCGGCCCGTCGGGCCCACTCGCGCAGCCCGGCGACCTGCCGATCGCCGAGGGAGAAGTCGAGGGTCCGGAAGTACGTGGCGAGCGTCTGCGCGTCGAACGTCTCCCAGCGCGCCGCCGCCTCGGCCACCTGGTCCAGCTCCGCCAGGCAGAGGTCCCGGGAGCGCAGGAAAGCCTCGTGCACCTCCTTGACCAGGCCCGGGTGGGCGGCGGCGAAGTCACGGCGGACCGCCCAGACGGCGAAGACCATCGGCAGCCCGGTCCAGTCCCGCCACGCCTGCCCGAGGTCGGTGACAGTGAGGCCCTTCTGCGGCGCCTCGTAGTACGCCCGCAGCGCCACGTCCCCGATCAGCACGGCCGCGTCGGCCTCCAGCAGCATCTGGGTCAGGTCCGGCGGGCACCGGAAGTACTCGGGCCGCACGTTGTACTGCTCGGCGAGCAGCAGTTGCGCCGTCATCACCCCGGTCCGCGAGGTCGAGCCGAGCGCCACCCGGGCGCCGTCCAACTCGTCGAGGGGTCGGGTGGAGACCATGTTGACCGACAGCACCGGACCGTCGCTGCCGACCGCCAGGTCCGGGAGGAGCAGCAGCTCGTCGGCGTGCTTCAGGTACTCCAGCAGCGTGATCGGGCCGATGTCGAGGTCGCCGGCGACCAGCGCCGCACTCAACCGGTCCGGCGAGTCCTTGTGCAGGTCCACGTCGAGCAGGGCACCGGAGCGCATCAGACCCCAGTAGATCGGCAGGCAGTTCAGGAACTGGATGTGCCCGACTCGCGGGCGTGCGATGCGCTCAGCCATGGCCCGACCGTATCCCCGGCGGCGGGCGCCGGCTCGGCGGGCCGGCCCGAAGTGGCCAACCCCGCACTTGACCGGGCAGCTCGGCCGCCTTCTGGGGCGTTGGCCGCTTGTCGACCGCCTGCCGGCGCGTCGGCCGCTCGTCGACCGTCTGCCGGGGCGTCGGTCAGCGACGACCGTCTTACCGCCCGGGTCACGACCGGCACGAAACCCAGCACCACCAACAACCCGAGCACCCCGGCGCCGGCGATCAGCGGTCGGGGCGGAACGACGGCGAGCAACGCCCCGCCGATCAGGAAGCCCGCCATCGAGCCACCCTGCACCGCCGCGCCGTAGCTGGCGTACGCCCGGGCGCGCATCGCCTCCGGCACCCGCCGAGCGGTGAGCAGGTTGGCGAAGACGTTGTCGCCACCGTTGGCCGCGCCTCCCACCAGCCAGAGCGGCACCAACACACCCGCCGCCGGCACCGTCGCCGCGAGCAACACCATCAAACTGCACACGGCCAGGGTGGCCAGCACCCCGCGTACCAACGCGCCGTCGTGGTCGAGCCGCCGAGCGAGTCGTACGGCGAGCCAGGTCCCCGGCAGCATGCCGGCCATCCATGCGGCGCTGACCAGGCCGTACGTGGTCGCCGAGCCCTCCAGGGTCTCCCGGATGAAGAAGACCTCGATCACGTTGATGCCGCCGATCGCCGCGATCACCACGGCGGTGCTCACCACCATCACGAGCATCAGCGGGTCGCGGCGCAGCTGCCAGCCGATCTCCGTACCCCCCGGGGTTGTCACGCCGCCCGAGGCGGCCTGGCTGCCCCCGGCGGCGGCCTCGCTGCTCGCGGCGGCGGCGGTCTGGCTGGCGGCGGTCTGGCTGGCGGCGGACCGCCGGCCGCCGCGTCGGGTCCGCAGCAGCAGGCCCGCGACCACCAACGCCAGGTAGGTCGCGGCATCGAGAAGCAGCGGTACGCGGGTGCCGAACTGTCCCACCAGTAGACCGGCCAGCACCGGGCCGCCGAGCGCACCAAGCGAGACGGCGGTCTGACTGATCGCGCTGGCGCGCGGCAGGTCGGCCGGGCGGACCATCGCCGGCAGCAGCGCCGCGAGGCAGGGTTGGGTCACCGCGAGCCCGCAGGCCAGCAGTGCGACGAGCCCGACCACCAGTGCCGGTTGCTCGACGACGGCGAGGAGCGCGCAGACGCCGGCCTGCCCCAAACCGACTGTCACCAGCAGGGTGCGGCTGTCCATCCGGTCGGCGAGTCGCCCCGCGAGCGGAGCGAGCACCACCAGCGGCAGGGTGGCGGCCAGCAGCAGCCCCGACACGGCCAGTCCACCGGCACCGGCACCCTGCAGGGCCAGTGCCAGCGCGGTCGCCGCGAGGAAGTCGCCGCAGATGGTGGTGCCCCGGGCGGCGGCGGCGAGCCAGACGTCCGACCAGCGCGACTCATCAATTGCGAAGGACATACTTCGAAAATAATCCTTCACAACTGATTCATGCAACCCCGCCTATGCCAGCGGCACCGTCCGGTACTGCACAGCGACAGTGCGCGCCCCCGGCGGCGGCTCACCCTGCCGCCGTCGCGGGTGGTACGGCCGGAGCAGTGCCAGCACCGCCTCGTTCAACTCGGCCAACTCCTCAGCGGTGAGCAGCACCAGCGTGTCGGTGAACAGCGCCGTGTCGTACCACTCGGCGGGCTCGTCCCCGGCGCGCCGCAACCAGTCCCGGGTCCGCTCCATGGCCCGGACCGCATGCGCCTCCACCAGCGCCTGCTCGGCCGCCCGCGCCTCGGGCCCGGCATCACGGCCCGCCTCGACCAGCACACTCCCACTCGGCACGCGCCACAACCGCTCACGCGCGTCCCCCCGACTCGGCGCCTGCTCGACCAGCCCGAACTTCGCCAGCGCCCGCAGGTGGTAACTGGTGGCGCTCGGCGACAGCCCGACGATCTCGGCACACTCGGTGGCGGTCCCGCCGGCCTCGCGGCTGTTCAGGTACTCCATGATCGCGATCCGCGCCGGATGGGCCATCGCCCGCATCACCTGCGGGTCGCTGATCGTCATCCGGCGCGAATCGGAGCGGGCCTCGGTCATAGGCCCATGATCCCGGCAGACCTTCCAACCTGCCATCACCACCACGTCCCGCTCGGGTCACATGGCGTCTGTCCTTTGCTAGTGAGCAGGCGGATTCGACGGCACGCGCGGCGTGGATCGCTTGGTTCCCCTCATTGATCGACACCGACCCGGAAGTGTCGTACACCAGTTCTATTCTGACTGCGTGTTGGAGGTGTTGGAGCAGGTGGGCGGCGCGGTTGACGACTGCGCCGAGACCACGCTCTGGGGGCTCTCCGATGACGAGTTGCTTGCTTCTCTCGACGCGGCCCAGGTGCTGTCGCAGCGGCTGGCAACCGTCCAGCTCGGTCTGGTCCGCGAGTTGGACGGCCGCGGGCTGGCGGTCACTCAGGGTGCCCCATCCACGGCAGTCTGGCTGCGCGATCGGCTCCGGCTCTCCGGTCGCAGCGCGCGCCAACTGGTCCAACTCGCCGCCACCATCGACGCCGCCCCGCCAGCGGTGCGCGACGCGCTGCTCAGCGGTGCCATCACCGTCGAGCAGGGGCGGGTGGTGGCCGAGACGATCGCCGCCCTCCCGGTCGAGGCCGGTCCCGAAGTGGCCGACAAGGCCACTCAACTGCTGGTCACCTGGGCTGACCGTTTCGATCCCACAAGCCTCGGCCAGCTCGGCGAACGCGTCCTCACGCACGTCGCCCCGGAGCTGGCCGACGAGGCTGAGCTCAAGGCTCTGGAGCGGGCCACCGAGCGGGCCGAGGCCCGCCGGCACGTCACGCTCTCCGAGCAACAGAACGGGCAGGTACGCCTCAGCGGCAACCTCGACACCGAAACCGCGAGCCTGCTCCGCGAGGCGATCGATCCGCTCTGCGCCCCAGCCGGTGAGCACGACGACCGCAGTCCTGGTCAGCGCCGCGCCGACGCGTTGGGCGAGATCTGCCGACTGGCGCTCCGCACGGGCCAGCTGCCCGACAACGGCGGCGACCGTCCTCAGCTGGTGGTGACAGTGTCGCTGAACGAGCTGGTCAACGGCGTACGCGCCGGAACACTGGAGACCGGCACACGCCTCACGCCCGGCGCTGTCCGCCGCCTGGCCTGCGACGCTGGCGTGCTGCCGGCTGTGCTCGACGGCAACAGTCAGGTCCTGGACGTCGGTCGCCAGCGCCGGCTCTTCACCGGCCCGCTACGGCGCGCGCTGGTCCTACGGGACGGCGGTTGCGCCTTTCCTGGTTGTGATCGGCCGCCGAGGTGGTGCGACGGCCACCACATCCGACACTGGGCCGACGGTGGGGTGACGGCGCTGGGCAATGCCGTGCTGCTCTGCGGCTACCACCACCGGCTCATCCACCGCGGCGATTGGACGGTCCGTATCGCGGCGGACGGTCGCCCTGACTTCCTCCCGCCCAATTGGCTCGACCCGCTGCACACCCCACGTCGCAACCACTACCACCTGCGCTGCTGACGCTGCCGAGCACGCCCACGCCGCCCATGACCGCGACCAGGAACCGCGAACCGCGGCAAGCGGCCAGCGACCCGTGACCCACGGCCCGTGACCCACGGCCCGAGACCCACGGCCCGCGACCCACGGCCAGCGGCCAGCGGCCAGCGGCCAGCGGCCACGACGATCCGCCAGTCCCCGCCGCCCAAGCCACGTCTCCTGTTGATCGACTCGGTTTCCTGAAAGTCGGGGCGTCGCACCGGCTTGGACACCGCGACTTCATGAAAACCGAGTCGATCACGGCACCCACGGCGGTCGCGGTGTGCGAGAGCACGGCGCGCAGCGCGAGGCGCGAGTACAGCGCGCAGCGCGAGGCGCGACGCGGGACAGGGCGGGGGCGCACGGCGCGGGACCTGATGATCAGTCGGCATCCGACCTCGGCATCACGTCCATCTCGATGCGGTGCTACCCGTCAACGCGTCACTTCGGCGACGTCCGGCGCTGCAACACGCCGTCTCGGATGGGTGGTCGCGTCGGTAATTCGCTGGCTGCGGCGGGCTGGGGAGCGTAGGGTTGCAGGCCGCTTGACGGCCGAGGTGAGCTGCACCGGAACGGGCGTCGTCGCGCCGGGCGGCCGGCCATCCGCCCCCGGACACGCGAGCGCGCAGCAGATGTGAACGATGGGACGTCAGCATGCCCGCACTTGACCTCGACACCCAGCCTGACACCGACCTCGACGCGGACCTGGCCGCCGAACGCGCACACCTGTCCACCTCGCGGGCGGCGTTGGCTCGGATGCGGGCGAGGGCCGAGTCTCTCTTCGCCACCGGTGACCAGGTGGCCGGCGACGCCTACGCGGCCGAGACCCTCGGTCGCACCCTCGCTCGCCGGGTCGCCGAGCTGGCCGACGACCCGACCACACCACTCTTCTTCGGCCGCCTCGACTTCGCCGAGGCCCCAACCGACGCGACCCCAACCAGCGGGACTCCGACCAGCGCGGCAACGACCAGCCCGGCAACGACCAGCCCGGCGCCAACCAGCGCTGCCCCAACCAGCACGGCCCCAACCAGCACGGCCCCAACCAGCACGACCCCAACCAGCGCGGCCACCCACGACCGGCCCACGGACAGCACTGCCACCGGCAGCCCGACCACGAGCGACCCGACCGCACCCGACACCAGCGGTGATCATGAGGGGCGGCGCTATCACGTGGGGCGGCGGCATGTCACCGACGAGCGCGGCGAGCCGCTGGTGCTGGACTGGCGGGCACCGGTCTCCCGCTCGTTCTACCGGGCCAGTGTGCGCGATCCACAGGGGGTGGCGGTCCGGCGACGGTTCGGGTTCAGCAACGGCGTCCTGACCAGCTTCGAGGATGAGCGGCTGGATCGGGGCGAAGAGTTTGGTACGACCAGTCGGATCCTCACCGCCGAGATCGAGCGTCCGCGCGTCGGGCCGATGCGGGACATCGTGGCCACGATCCAGCCGGAGCAGGACGAGCTGGTGCGGGCCGACCTCGCCGACTCGATCTGTGTGCAGGGCGCGCCGGGCACCGGAAAGACGGCGGTGGGTCTGCACCGGGCCGCGTACCTGCTCTATCTGCACCGGGAGCGGTTGCGGCGGGCGGGTGTGTTGATCGTCGGGCCGAACCGGGCGTTCCTGTCGTACATCGCGGCGGTGCTGCCGGCGCTCGGTGAGGTCGAGGTCGAGCAGGCCACGGTGGAGGAGTTGATCTCCCGGGTGCCGGTCCGGGCGGTCGAGGCGCCGGCGGTGGCCGCGCTCAAACACGACGTACGGATGGCCGACGTGCTGCGGCGCGCGGTGCAGGCGCAGATCGGCACCCCGACCGAGTCGATCACGGTGTCGGACGGTTCGTTCCGCTGGCGGATCGGGCTGGAGCCGTTGCACCGGATCGTCGAGGAGACCCGCCGGGAGGGGCTGCCGTACGGCACTGGTCGGGAACGCGTTCAGGCACGGGTGGTGAGCCTGCTGCAACGGCAGGCCGAGGCGCGGCGGGCGGAGTCGCCCAGCGATGCCTGGCTGCGCCGGATGAGCCGCTGCCGGCCGGTGCTCGACTTCCTGGACGCGGTCTGGCCGGCGCTCACCCCGGAAGGGCTGGTGCACGGCCTGTTCGCCGACCCGGCGCGGCTCGCCGCCGCGGCGGACGGGCTGCTCAGCGACGCCGAGCAGGCGCAGCTCGTCTGGGCCAAGCCGGCCCGCACCCCGAAGGCGACCCGTTGGACCGCCGCCGACGCGGTGTTGATCGACGAGGCGACCGGGCTGCTGGAACGGCTCTCCGGGTTCGGGCACGTGGTGGTGGATGAGGCGCAGGACCTCTCCCCGATGCAGTGCCGGGCCATCGCTCGGCGCAGCGAGCACGGCTCGGTCACGCTCCTGGGTGACCTCGCTCAGGGCACCGCGCCGTGGGCGGCGACGGACTGGCGGGAGTCCCTTGCCCATCTGGGCAAGCCGGACGCGGTGGTGGTGCCGTTGACCGTCGGCTTCCGGGTGCCCGCGGCGGTGGTCGCGTTCGCGAACCTGCTGCTCCCGGCGCTCGCTGTGGACGTACCGCCGGCCGAGTCGCTGCGCCGCGACGGCGGCCTGGACGTGCGTACGGTGACCGACCTGACGTCGGCGACGGTGGCCGAGGTGCGGGCGGCGCTCACGCACGACGGCTCGGTCGGTGTGATCGCCGCGGACGACGCTGTCGACGGCCTGCGCGCGGCGCTGGCCGAGGCGGGTGTCGAGACCGCGACCGCCGACGATGTGGCGGCCGCGGAGCGGGTCACGGTGGTGCCGGCGACACTGGTCAAGGGCCTTGAGTACGACCATGTGGTGGTGGTCGAGCCGGCGGCGATCGTCGCGGCCGAGCCACGCGGGCTGCACCGGTTGTACGTGGTGCTCACCCGGGCGGTGTCCCGGCTGGCGGTGCTGCACGTTGCGCCGCTGCCCGCCCCGCTCGTCGGCGGGTCAGCCGGCTGACAGGACCGCCGCGATCTCCCGCAGCGGGCGGCCGGATTCGGCCATCGGCACGTGGAACGACAGCCACGACCCGTCGGCGAAGTCGAGCCGCAGCCGCTTCCAGTTCAACCGGTACCTGCCGAACCGGGCGGTGACGGAGGTGCGCGGCACCGACCCGAGCAGTTCGATGTCGGCCTGCGCCCGTTCGTCCGCCGACGAGCGGGAGAGCAGGCCGACGGATGCTGTCGCACCGAGCAGCAGCCGTTGGTCGGTGACCCCCAGCACGAGGTGACGGATGCCGAAGCCCTTCGTCGCCACGGTCACTGCATGGTGCAGCTCGGATGCCCGGGAGTCGGGTTGGCCTCGACCTCCGACACCGAAGAAGAGCCAGTCGACGGCGCTGTCCGCCCGACCGAAGGTGATGTTCGGTGAGAGCACGGTGAGCAGGACACCCAGAAAACTCGGCCGACCAGCGGCGGGTGGCGCCGACGGCAGTGCCGGCGGAGCCGGGGTCAGCCCACCGCCCGCTCGGACCTTGGCCACCGCGCGCACCCGCTCGTCGGCCGGTAGCAGTCGGCTGAACCCCTCGGCGTACCGCGCCTGACTTTCGTCGTCAGTCACCAGGGCCCCCTCGTGCTCGACGATGTCCGCCGCAGTGTCCGGCTCAACGCTCGGGCTTGCCACGGACCCTCCCCTGTGGCCTGTGCGACGGATCAGCCTGTCGCCGCGACTCCTCACCATAGGCACTGCTCGCCGCGACCGAAGTCCCCATCTGTCGTGATGGGGACATCCGGCCTCGACTTTGTGCCGTAAAGTAGTTTGCGTGGACCTAGACGATGATTCACCACCCACCGACGCCGCAGCGGCGCTGCGGCTGATCCAGGACCAACGGTCGGCGACGGCACGCCGGCTCGATCCCGATGCCCGCCTGCTCTACTGGCCGTGGGGTGTCGCCTGGCTGGTTGGCTTCGGGCTGTTCTTCCTGCGGTTCGCCCCCGGCGACCGTGCGCTTGTCGACCTGCCGAGCTGGCTGCCGCTGACCGTCCTCTTCGTGCTGCTCGCGGCCGCCGGAACGATCCAGGCGGTGGTCAGCGTGCGGGCCTACGGCCAGGTGAGCGGCGACTCCGCCCGGCGTGGGAAGTGGTACGGCTACGCGTGGGCCCTCGGATCGGTGAGCATCTACGCGGGGCTCGGCCGGATCTCCGAGCACCTGCCACACGACCTGGCGGCACTGCTCTGGTCGGCGACCGCCGTCGGGCTGACCGGCGCGCTGCACATGGCCGGCGGGGCGGTCTGGCTGGACCAGGACCTGTTCCGGCTGGGCGTCTGGATCAGCGTGATCAACCTGGTCGGGGCGTTCGCCGGGCCGGGCTGGCACCCGCTCATCGTTGCGGTGGCCGGCGGCGGCGGAATGCTGGTGGCCGGCGCGATCGCCCGGCGGCGACAGCAACAGCGACAGCAGCCGTGACCGAGCTGGATCCGGTCATCCACGCGCAGGCCCGACTGCGGGTGGTCGCCAGCCTCTCGACTCTCAACGTCGGCGACAAGATCGCTTTCCCCCGCCTGCAGGAGCTGCTCGCGATGACCGCCGGCAACCTCTCGGTGCACCTGCGCAAGCTCGAGGAGGCCGGCTACGTGGAGATCAGCAAGACCCACCGTGGACGCACCCCGGCGACCCTGGTCGGGCTCAGCCGACGCGGCCGGCTGGCGTTCGAGGAGTACACCGAAACCATCCGCGCCCTGCTCGACCCCACCTCGTCGAAGGAGCAGCCATGACCCTCGCCCGCGCCGAACAGGCCAGCCGCCGGTACGGCGACGTCCTCGCCCTCGATCGCGTCGACCTGGAAGTCCGGGCCGGTGAGCTGGTCGGCCTGCTCGGGCCGAACGGCGCCGGCAAGAGCACCCTGATCAACCTGCTGGTGGGCCTGCGCCGCCCCAGCTCGGGACGGGTCGAACTGAACGGCCGCGACCCCCGCGACCCGGCCAGCCGACGGCAGATCGGAGTCACCCCGCAGGAGACCGGCCTGCCCGGCACGCTGCGCGTCGGCGAGGTCGTCGACTTCGTCTCCGCGCACTACCCCGACCCGGTGCCCCGCGGTGAACTGCTCGACCAGTTCGGTTTGGGCGACCTCGCCCGACGACAGACCGGTGGGCTCTCCGGTGGGCAGCGCCGCCGGTTGGCGGTGGCGTTGGCGTTCGTCGGCCGGCCGCGGTTGGTGCTGCTCGACGAACCGACCACCGGCCTGGACGTGGCCGCCCGGCACACCCTGTGGGACGCGATCCGGGCCTTCCACGCCGACGGTGGCACCGTGCTGTTGAGCAGCCACTACCTGGAGGAGGTGGAGGCGCTCGCGCACCGGGTGGTGGTCATCGGGCAGGGCCGGGTGCTCGCCGACGACACGGTGGACGCGGTGCGCGGCATCGTGGGCGTACGTCGGGTCAGCCTGGTCGCCGACGACCTGCCCGACCTGCCCGGGGTGGTTCGCACCGAACGGGTCGACGGTCGGCTGCACCTGCTCACCACCGACGCCGACGAGCTGGTCCGAGCGCTGGTCACGGCCCGGGTTCCGTTCACCGACCTGGAGGTACGGCCGACGTCACTGGAGGAGGCGTTCCTCGCCATCACCACCGGCGACACGCCCAGCGGGGACGCGCCGACCAGCACCGGCCGACCCATCACCGCCGCTGCCGGCGGCCGACCCACCACCGTCTGAGGAGGCGACAGTGCAGCTCGCCCTGGTCCACGCCCGCTACCAACTTCTGGAGATCATCCGGATTCCGGTGGCAGTCTTCGGCAGCGCCTTCTTCCCGGCCGCCGCCATGATCTTCTTCGTGGTGCCGTTCGCCGGTGACGATGCGGTGGGCGCCACCTACGCCACCGCGTCGATGGTCACCTTCTCGGTGATGAGCGCCAACATCTTCCAGTACGGCGTCGGTGTCGCCGAGGACCGCGACCAGCCCTGGAATCCGTACACCCGGACCCTGCCGGCCGGGCCGGCGCCACGGTTCGCCGGTCGGGTGCTGGCCGGCCTGGCGCTCACCTACCTCTCGCTGATCCCGGTCGTGGTGATCGGCGCGACGCTGACCGCGGCCCAGCTCACCCCGGCGGCGTTCCTGCTGGCTCTCGGCACCGTGGCCGTGATCTCGGTGCCGTTCACGTTGATGGGGCTCGCCATCGGCTACTCGCTGCCCAGCAAGGCGGCGATCGTTGTCGCACAGGTGCTCTTCCTGCCGCTGGCGTTCGGCGGCGGCCTGCTCTCCGCGCCCGGCGACGCGCCCGGGTTCATCGAGACGATCGCGCCGTACCTGCCCACCCGGGGCGCTGCCGAGTTGATGTGGGCGGCGGTCGGCGACTACCGCGTCGAACCACTGACGCTGATCATGCTGGGGGTCTGGGTGGTGCTGCTCGCCGCGCTCGCCGGCTGGGCGTACCGACGGGACGAGGGTCGCCGGTTCAGCTAAAGATTCGTCCGTTTCCTCCCCGGGGCGCGGCGGGACGGTGCCAGGATTCCGACAGGGGGCCGCCGTGGCCGCCCCGGCCGAGAGGGGTCTTGACGTGAGCACCGTCCCGCCGGGTACGCCCTGCTGGGCCGACCTGGCCACCCCGGACCTGACCGACGCCCGGCGGTTCTACCCGGAGCTGTTCGGTTGGACCGGCCAGGTCACCCCGGAGCCTGAGGCGGGCGGCTACACGGTCTTCCTGCTCAACGGCAGGCCGGTGGCCGGCGTGGGCCCGCCCGCGATCCCGGACCAGGTTCCGATCTGGTCGACGTACCTCGCCACCGACGACGCGGAGCTGGTCGCCGGCCGGGTCGAACGGGCCGGCGGGCAGGTCGTCGTCCCACCGTTCGAGGTCTTCGACAGGGGCTGGATGGCGGTCTTCGCCGATCCGGCCGGTGCCACGTTCAGCGTCTGGCAGCCGCTGACCATGGCCGGTGCCGAGGTGTTCAACGTGCCGGGCGCGATGAGCTGGAACGAGCTGGTCACCCCCGACCCCGAGGGCGCGAAGGTCTTCTACGAGCTGGTGTTCGGTTGGCAGCCGGACGACCAGGCGGTGGGCGACATGACGTACACCGGGTGGCGGCTGGGGACGCAGATCGTCGCCGGGATGATGCCGCCGCTGGCCGACGACTTCCCGGCCGACCTGCCCGCGTACTGGACGGTGTACTTCGCGGTGGCCGACGCGGACGCCGCCGCGGCCCGCGCCGCCGAGCTGGGCGGAACGATCCTGGTCCCGCCCCGGGACATCCCGGCGGGCCGGTTCGCCGCCCTGCGCGACCCCCAGGGGGCCCTCTTCTCCGTCATCGACCTGGGCCCCTGACCCCGCGCGGAACTGTTCGCCAGCGCGCCGACGACGGCGCCTCCCGCCAAGATCGTGCTCGAACCTGGATGTCGTGGTGTTCTGACGCTCGGATACCACTCTTTCCAGGTTCGAGCACGATCTTGCGGTGCTATTCGGCACCGAGGGCCGCAGCCGGGCGGCTACCGGCGGGTGGGACGGACGGGCACCACCAGGGGGCCGTGCGCACCGGGCACCACCCGGACGCTGGCCCGGTAGTGGGCGGCGAGCAGTTCCTCGGTCAGCACCTCGGACGGGGCCCCGGCGGCCACCACCCGACCGCCGGCGAGCATCACCATCCGGTCGGCGTACTCACCGGCCAGGGAGAGGTCGTGCATCGTGGCCAGGACGGTCAGGCCATGCTCGCGGCGCAGCTGGTCGACGACTTCGAGCACGTCCTGCTGGTGCCCGATGTCGAGCGCGCTGGTCGGTTCGTCGAGCAGCAGCAGCGTCGCGCCCTGGGCGAGCGCCCGGGCGAGGAACACCCGCTGCCGTTCGCCGCCGGAGAGGGTGGCCAGTTCGCGATGGTGGAAGCCGGTGAGGTCCAACCGCCCCAGCACCTCGTGCACGGCGTCGACGTCGGCGGTCGACTCCCGGCCCAGGGTCGGGATGTACGGGGTGCGGCCGAGCAGCACGTAGTCCAGCACCGACATGCCCGACGGCACCACCGGGGACTGGGCCACCGTGGCCACCACCCGGGCCCGGTCCCGACGGCGCAGCGCGGCACTCGGCGTACCGAAGAGGGTGATCGCTCCCGGCGCGGAGAGCAGGCCGCCGACGGCGCGCAACAGTGTCGACTTGCCGGCGCCGTTCGGGCCGATCACGGTGACCCACTCGCCGGCGGTGACGGTGAGGTCGACGCCGGTCAGGATCGGCGTGCCACCGAGGTCGACGTGCAGCCCGCGCACCTCGACGGCCGGCGCACCGGCGGTGGGCTCGCGGCTCACGTGAGCACCCGCCGGGCGGTCCGCAGCACGAGGACGAAGAACGGGCCGCCCAGCAGGGCGGTCACCACACCGATCGGCACCTCGGACGGAGCGGCGGCGGTCCGGGCCACCACGTCGGTCAGCGCCAGGAACGCGCCGCCGAACAGCAGTGACATCGGCAGGATCACCCGGTAGCTGGAGCCGGCGAGCAGTCGGACGGTGTGCGGCACGATGATGCCGACGAAGCCGATCAGCCCGGTCGCGGAGACCGCCGCCGCGGTGCCCAGCGAGGCGGCGGCGATCAACAGGTAGCGGGTGCGTTGCGGGTGCAGGCCGAGACTGCGCGCCTCGTCGTCGCCGACTGCGAGGACGTCCAGCTCGCGGCGGTGCAGCAGCACCACCACTGTGGTCAGCGCGGCGTACGGCAGCACCAGGAGCACGTCGTGCCAGCCGGCGGTGGCCAGCCGGCCGAGCAGCCAGGAGTAGACCGGCTGGATGCTGTCCGCGTTTCGTTGCAGCAGGTACGTCTGCCCGGCGGAGAGGAACGCGGAGACCGCCACCCCGGCCAGGATCAGCATCGCCGGTGACCCGCGTCGCCCGCCGGCCGCACCGAGCACGTAGGTCATCGTGACGGCGAGCAGGGAACCGGCGAACGCGGCCAACGGAATGGTCATCGGCAGCCCGGAGAGCGTGCCCTGCCGGCCGCCGCCGCCGAGCGCGATCGCCGCGGTGACCGCCAGGCCCGCGCCGGCGGCCACCCCGAGCAGGTACGGGTCGGCCAGCGGGTTGCGGAACACACCCTGGTAGCAACCACCGGCGAGGGCGAGCAGGCCGCCGACGAGCAGACCCAGCACCACTCGGGGCAGGCGCAGCTCGGTGACGATCGCGATCTCCCGCTCGGTCAGCCCGCTGTCGAGGTGCACCCCGGGAACGAGGTTGAGCAGCTCGGCGGCGACGCTGCCCGGGGGCAGGCTCACCGGGCCGAGCGACACCCCGGCGACGAGCGCGACGAGCACCGCGAACAACCCCGCGACCAGCCAACGCTTGCGCAGCCCGGCCGGCCGGGCGACGGGCAGCGGCCCGGAGGGCCGGGCCACCGCGAGCGCCCCGGCCGGCCGGGGCGCGGGCAGTGGCCCGGTCACCGACTGACGACTGTCACGCGGGCACCTTGGCGACCGCGTCGACGATCACCCGGAGCAGGTCCACGACCCGCGGGCCCCAGCGCGAGGCGATGTCGTCGTCCAGGGCCACGACCTGGTTGTTCTTGACCGCGGTGAGGCCGGCCCAGCCGCTGCGCGCCTTGACCGTGTCGGCGTTCTGCTGGCAGCACTTGGCGTCGGCCAGGAAGACGAAGTCCGGGTCGGCCTTGACGACGAACTCCTGGGACAGCTGGGGGTAGCCGAAGTTCTTGCCGTCCGCGTCGGCCGGGTCGGCGATGTTGGTCAGGCCGACCTGGCTGTAGAGCGAGCCGATGAAGGTCTTGCTGGTGGCGCTGTACAGCTCCGGGCCCAGCTCGTGGAAGTAGGTGAGCTTCTCGGCGCGCTGCGGCAGGTCCTTGACCAGCTTGGTGATGTCGTCCTTCATCCGGGTGACCACGTCGGTGGCCTGGTCGGCGTGCCCGGTCAGCGTGCCCAGCTCGGTGATCTGCCGGTACGAGTCGTCGAGCGTGGTCGCGGCCGGGGTCTGGTACACCGGGATCTTGAGCTTGCCGAGCTGGTCGACGATCTTGTTGCGGTCGTCGGAGAGCACCACCAGGTCGGGGTTCTTACCGGCGATCGCCTCGGCGTTCGGCTGGAACGCGGAGAGGTCGGTCTTGGGCGCGTCGGCCGGGTAGTTCGACTGGTCGTCGACGGCGGTCACCTGCGGGCCGGCACCGATCGCGAAGAGCATCTCGGTGGCGGTGGGCGACAGCACGACGATCTTCTCGGGCCGCTTGTCGAGGGTGAGCGCCCCGACCGTCACCGGGTAGGCGGCGGCCGCGGTGCCGGTGCTCGGTGTGTCGTCGGCCTTCTCGGCGCAGGCGCCGAGGGTGAGCGCGGCGACCGCGAGGGTCGCCGCGAAGAGCCGAGGGGTACGTCTGTTCATGGGGCCTCCTGTCGGTCGAGGAGTGTGGTGCTTCGCCGACAGGGACTTTCGTACGCCCGCCCACGAGGCGCCCTTCCTCGAGAGCGCGTATCGCGACCGGTCCGCAGGCGACCTGGCTCGTCCCCACCGGTCGGTGGGGCATCACAGTTGCGGGACAGCGCCGGTTTCGCACCGGCTTCGCTGCGGGCTGGTCGGTAAGACGGTAGCGCACCGCCGGGACGTGCCGGATCGATCAAGGATCGATCGGCGCGCGACGATCGGTTGGACCGCCGCAGGGTGAGGGGTATGTCCCGGATCAGGAGGATCGGGAGCGGGTGGTGGGGCCCCGCCGGGGGGCGGGACGGGGCCCCACCCGATCAGGAGGACGTGATGGTGACGTTGTCCACAGCCGCCTCGACCAGACTCGCTCCGGAGGCGTCAGCCGCTTCGACGAGGATGCGGACCGACTGGCCGGCGTACGGGGTGAGGTTGAGGTTCGCGACCGCCCAGCTTCCGTTGCGGTTGCTGGCCGCGCCGGCCTGGGTGAGCAGCGCTGTCGTTCCGCCGTTGTGCACCACGCTCACCCGCAGGTAGTCCGCCGACGAGGCGTTCGAGCCGTGCGCCAGGTACCAGGCGAGCGACAGGGTCAGCGTGCCGGACGACGGCAGGGTCACCGCCGGCGACCGGGCGCTGGTCACGCCGCCGTCGACGTCGTAGTCACCGGCCGCCGAGCCGGCCAGCCGGCCGGTGACCAGATCGTTGGAGCCGGCGTACGGGGTGAGCTGCTTGGCCCCGGAGGACGTGGTCGCCTGGGCGGCACCCCGCTCGAACGCGCCAGCCGTGGCGGTGTCGGTGCCGGACGGGTTGATGGTCCAGCCGGTGGCGGTCTCGAAGGTGTCCGACCAGACAGTGGTGCCGCCACCACCGCCGCAGTACTGCGCCTGCTTGCCGATGGCCCGGTACGGGCAGTCGGCGTACTCGCTGAGGATCAGCACCGCCTCCCGGTTGCGCGAGGTCTGTGCGGGGATCACCTCGTCGGGCGGGTAGAAGCCGCCGCCGCTGGCGGAGCCCGGGTACATCTCGAAGGTGTACGCCCAGATGTTGTGGGTGGCCCACATCCAGTCGAGGCTGTCGCCGTCGGTGATGTAGAGGTCGCTGGACTGTTCCGGGGTGTAGTTGTTGGTGGCCGCCATCTGCTGGCCGATGGTGGCGAAGGTGTTGTACTGGTCCGCGTTCATCCCGGTCGCGGTGTTGGCGGTGGTGTAGCCGTACGGCCAGAGCACCAGCTGCGAGTACGTGTGGAAGTCGATGTTGGCCTTGATCTGCTGCACGCCGCCGACCACCCGGCTGTTGACGAAGTTGCGCAGCGCCTGCGTCTCGGGTGCGGAGAACGCCGACGGCCCCCGGTAGGTCTCCGACGAGGTGGAGCCGGACGAGCCACCGCAGCAACCCCAGTTGTAGCCCCAGTTGCGGTTCAGGTCGGTGCCCACGTTGGACGAGCCGCTGTTGGGCTGGCGGTTCTTGCGCCAGGACCGGTACGACCCGGTGGCGATGTCGTACTCGCTGCCGTCCGGGTTGACGGTGGGCACGATCCAGATCTCCCGGCCGTTGACGATGTTGGTGATCCGGGAGTCGCTGCCGTAGCTGTCGGTGAAGAGGTTGAGCAGATAGATCGCCATCTCGACGGTCAGGTGCTCACGGGCGTGCTGTTGGGAGTTGAACAGGATCTCCGGCTCGTTCTCGTCGGTGCCGACGTTGTCGGAGATCTTCACCGCCATCAGGTCGCGGCCCTCGTACGACGAACCGATGCTGATCTTGCGAGCGATCGCTGGATGGTCGGCGACCACCTGGTTCACGACGGCGGTCAGCTCCGCGTAGTCGTGGTAGTTGGAGTCGGCCGGCGGGAAGGCCAGGGTGCCGATCTCGCCGGCGCCGCGCTCCGCGTTCGGCGGCGGGGCGAGCGGTTCGAGCCGGAAGCCGAGCTTGCCGATCGCGGCGGCCTCGCTCGCGGTGGCCGAGATGTGCAGCACGCCGTGTTCGGAGTAGTCGATGGCGGCTCCGGTGCGGGCCACCGCGTTGCGGTCGGCGAGGGTCCGGGGCCCGAGGACCCGGTAGCTGGCGGCGGCCGACTCTGCGGTGCGGTCCGGTGCCGGTCGGGCGGCGACCGGGCCGGCGGCGACGGTGACGATGCCCAGCCCGGTGACGACAGCGAGCACCAGGACACGGCGGAAGGGGATGGGCGTGCGGAGGGCCATGGACTACCTCCTCGAAGGGCGGGAGATCCCGCTGGGTGAAGGACACTTCACCACCTGTCACATGGTCATATCAATATCGATCGCTGCCTTATGCATCCCAGGAGGATCATCACGGCGGCAATGATTTTCCACCTATCAACGTCTGGCGAAACTTCCCTCCAAGCGGAAAACTGACCAGCGACGATGCCCCCTCGACACCGCGGAGCACCCATGGCCAGATCCCGCCTGCGCGCGGCCGCCCTCGCCGGCGTCACCACGCTCACCCTGCTCGCCACCACCGCGCCCGCGATGGCGGCACACCCGCCCACCCCCGCCCACGACGAGCAGATCACCTACCAGGACTGGTCCGGGCCCGCCGACTGGCACCGGGGCAGCCGGGCCGGCACCCGCGTCGTGCCCGGCGCCCGCGCGGGCGTCACCCTGGCCCGCCCCGCCGGCACCATCGAGTACGCGGACCCGCACACCGGCGCCACCCGCACCTGGGAGTACGGCACCTGGACCTCACCGGTGACCCGGATCGGGTTCGACGCCACCGAACTGATCGCCTCCTGGAACGCGGAAACCCCGGCCGGCACCTGGATCCAGGTGGAGATGCAGGGCAACTACACCAGCGGCGACCAGACCCCGTGGTACGTGCTGGGCCGCTGGGCGTCCGGCGACACCGACATCAAGCGGACCACCGTCAACCGACAGGGCGACCCCTGGTCGACGATCTGGACCGACACGTTCAGCATCGACGACGCCGCGGCCGGGGTGCTGCTGCGGTCGTACCAGCTCAAACTGACCCTCTACCGCGCGCCCGGGCAGAGCGCCGCGCCGGTGGTCCGGATGCTGGGCGCGATGAGCTCGACAGTGCCGGACCGGTTCACAGTGCCGCCGAGCGCCGGGCACATCGCCTGGGGCGTCGAACTGCCGGTGCCGCGCTACTCGCAGAACGTGCACAGCGGGCACTACCCCGAGTACGACGGCGGCGGCGAGGCGTGGTGCTCGCCCACCTCGACCGAGATGGTGGTCGAGTACTGGGGCCGCGGACCGTCGGCGGCCGACACCTCCTGGGTCGACCCCACCTACCCCGATCCGACGGTCAACCACGCCGCGCGGATGACCTACGACTACGCGTACGACGGCGCGGGCAACTGGCCGTTCAACACCGCGTACGCGGCCAGCTTCCCCGGGCTGGAGGGTCGGGTGACCCGGCTGCACTCGCTGGACGAGCTGGAGCGTTTCATCGCCGCCGGCATCCCCGTGGTGACCAGCCAGTCCTTCCTCGCCAGCGAACTGGACGGCGCCAACTACGGCACCTCCGGGCACCTGTTCGTGGTGGTCGGCTTCACCGCCGACGGCGACGTCATCGTCAACGACCCCGCCTCGTCCAGCAACGACGTGGTGCGCAACGTCTACAAGCGGGCGCAGTTCGAGCAGATCTGGCTGCGGACCAAGCGCACCAACGCCAGCGGCGGCGTCTCCGGCGGCTCCGGCGGCATCGCCTACCTGATCAAGCCCACCGCAAAGCCCTGGCCCAAGGTCCCCGGCTCCACCAACTGGTAGGCCCACCCCTCCCGCCACCCGCCTCTTCGGAGTTGATCATGAGGTTAGCGGCCGCCACTCGGTGTGTCGTAGCCGCTAACCTCATGATCAACGCGGGGAGTCGGTGGGCGGGTCGGTGGGATTGGGGTTTGGGGGGTTTTCGCCGGCCAGGGCGGAGCGGAGGCGTTCCTTCTCCACCTTGCGGCGCTCGGCCGCTTCGGCGATCTCCCCGGCCATCTCGTCCCGCCAACCGCGCAGCAGGAAGAAGGAGAGCGCGGCGGAGAACACCAACGCCAGCATCAGCTTCAGGAACACGTTCATGTCGATCAGCCAGAGGCCCGCCAGCACGGCGACGAACAGCCCGATCCGGCCCAGCGTGTACTTGAGCGCGGCGCTCACCTGCACCACTCCGTTCTCTCCGTCGCCCGCCACTGCCGGCGGAAGGTTCGAGCCGCCCGGCGGGCGGTAGTGCTCAGCCGGTCCGCCGGGCCAGCCAGCGGACGCCCGGGAACCAGATGGCCGCGTACGCCACTGTGAACGCCCCCGCCGCCAACGCGCCGGACAGCAGCGGCGGCAATCCGGAGCCCAGACCGGCGACCAGGAGCCCGGCGAACACCCCGACGGCAGCCGCGACCACCGCTGCCGCCACTCTGGCCGCGCCGAACTCCCAGGCCCGGAAGTCGTCCCAGAACAGCCAGGCCGGCAGGATCACCGCCAGCCAGCCGTTGGTGTGCCCGAAGTCGCCGGCGCCGATCGAGGCGAACGCCCAGTCGAACAGCACCAACGCGAGCACGCCGATGACCAGGCCGGCCAGGCACACCCCGAGCAGGTCGCCCAGGGTACTGATGCGGCCCTGGTCGTCCCGGCGGGGAAAGCCGCCCTGCTGCTCAGATCCTCGTTGCTCGGTCATCGACTGCGAGGGTACGTGGCGACTCAGGCCCAGACCTGCTGCGGCTCGGCGCGCCGCTCGGCCAGCGACGGGGCCTTGTCGTACTCCCGGACCACGTTGTAGCGGGTGTCCCGCTCGACCGGCTGGAAGCCGGCGTCCCAGATCAGGTGCAGCAGGTCGTCGCGGTGCATGGTGTTCGGGGTGCCGTACGAGTCGGCGTCGTGAGTGATCTTGTATTCGACGACGGAACCGTCCAGGTCGTCCACGCCGAAGTTCAACGACAGCTGAGCCACCGACAGCCCGTGCATCACCCAGAAGTTCTTCAGGTGCGGCACGTTGTCGAAGAGCAGCCGGGAGACGGCGAACGTCTTCAGCGACTCGGCCGGCGAGGCCATCGTGGTGCGGGCCTGGATCCGGTTACGGATCTTGCCGTCCGCCGAGTCGACGAAGTCGTGCTGGTAGCGCAGCGGGATGAAGACCGCGAACCCGCCGGTCTCGTCCTGCAACTCGCGCAGCCGCAGCACGTGGTCGACGCGGTGGCGGGGCTCCTCGATGTGGCCGTACAGCATCGTCGCCGGGGTCTTCATGCCCTTGCTGTGCGCCAGGGCGTGGATCCGCGACCAGTCTTCCCAGTGGCAGGCGTGGTCGACGATGTGCTGGCGGACCTCCCAGTCGAAGATCTCCGCGCCACCACCGGTCAGCGACTCCAGGCCGGCGTCCATCAGCTCGTCGAGGATCTCGTCGGCGCTCAGGCCGCTGATCTTCTCGAACCACTGCACCTCGGTCGCCGTGAAGCACTTGAGCTTGACGGTCGGCAGCGCCGCCTTCAGCTCACGCAGCACCTTCGGGTAGTAACGCCAGGGCAACGTGGGGTGCAGACCGTTGACGATGTGCAGCTCGGTGAGCTGCTCGTCCTCCATCTCCTTGGCCTTGCGGACCGCCTCGTCGATGCGCATCGTGTACGCGTCCTTCTCGCCCGGCTTGCGCTGGAACGAGCAGTACGCACACGACGCCGAACAGACGTTGGTCAGGTTGAGGTGCCGGTTGACGTTGAACATCACCCGGTCGCCGTTCAGCTCGGTGCGCTTGTGGTGCGCCAGCCGCCCCAGCCAGGTCAGGTCGTCGCTCTCGTAGAGGGCGACCCCGTCCTCCCGGGTCAGCCGCTCACCGGCGTACACCTTCGCTTCGAGCTCACGCTTGAGTCCGGCGTCCATGGCACGTCCCTTCCACCTGCGGTCCGGATCGAGCGTACGTCGCGACGCCGACGGGCCCGGCGGCACGGTCGGCGGCAGCGACCCACTTCACCAGACTCTCAGCCTCCCGTAACCCGACAACGCATCGACATGAGTGGCGAGGTGCGGTAGTAACAAGGTGGGGCGGAACACACACACTGGTACCGTCCCGGCGGTCGCGCCCACCGAGCGCGACGACGAGCGGTTGGACGGGGAGCGGCATGGTCTACAGCGGGCGCGGGCGACGGCAGCGACGACGGAGCCCGGTGATCTCGCCGGTCCTGCGTCCGAAGCTCTGGGCCGCCCTGCTCGGTGCCATCGCCGCAGCGGTGCTGGCCACCCCCGCGTACGCGGAGCCCGGCGTGCCGACCACCGTGCCGGACACCGGCTCCCGCCCGGCGGTCACCGGCTCGCTCCAGTTGCCCGGCGGCGCACCGGTCGCCGGCGTGCCCGTCCCGCCGGTGGTCAACATCGGCAGCGGCCCGCTGGCCACCGCGATCGCCGCCGGCGAGGTTCAGGTCGGCACGCTCGGCGAGGCGTTGCTGGTCAGCCGACAGAAACGCGTCGACGCGCAGGCCCAGCTCGACGCGGCCGGCAAGGCGCTGGCGACCGCACAGGACGCCCTGCTGCGGGCCCAGCAGACCGCCGACACCGCCGCCGCCGAGGCCATCAAGCAGGCCGCCGCGCTCCCGCCGGGCGACCTCGCCCAGGACATCCGTGGGCTGAGCCGCCTGCAGGCGATCACCCGTGGCGAGAAGGTCGACGGCGGCACCACCGGGGTGGCCGGGGAGCTGTCCCGGGCCCGCGCCGGTGAGCAGGCCGCGTACCAGAAGCACAGCGAGGCCAAGGACCTGCTCGCCGCCGCCGAGCTGGAGTTCACCACTGGCGAGACGGCGCTGCGCGCCGCCGAGGCGAGCCTGCTCAAGCTGCGCAAGGACAACGCCGCCGCGCTGATCGAGATCGAACGCCAGCAGGAAGCCACCGAGCAGCAGATCGGCGCCGGCTACGTCTCCAACCAGAGCATCAGCGGCATGGCCGCGCACCCCCGGGCACTGGCCGCGGTCCGGTACGCGCTCGCCCAGCTCGGCGACCCGTACAAGTGGTCCGAGGAGGGGCCGAACCAGTTCGACTGCTCCGGCCTGATGTGGGCGGCGTACCGCTCCCCCGGTGCCGACTACTTCGACCTGCCCCGGGTCTCCCGCGACCAGTACGCGGCCACCCGGGGACGCACGGTTCCGCAGAGCGCGCTGCTCCCCGGCGACCTGCTCTTCTTCGCCTCGGGCAGCAGCTGGACGACGATCCACCACGTCGGCATGTACATCGGCAACGGCAAGATGGTGCAGGCACCCACCACCGGCGACGTCGTCAAGATCTCGGTCGTCCGTTGGTCCCGGCTGTACGCCGCCACCCGGGTGATCGGCGCGGTGCCGGCACCGGCCGTGACCAATCCGACCCCGCCCGTCACGACCCCGCCCGTCTCGCCCCCGAAGCCGACGCCGCCGAAGCCCACGCCCACGCCGACGAAGACCACCAAGCCGACGCCCACGCCGACGCCGACGAAGACCACCAAGCCGACCCCGACGCCGACCTTGACGACCACCCCGACGCCCACGCCGACCGGCAGCACCACGCCGAAGCCGTCGAACACCCCGAGCAACACTCCGACGACCCTGCCGCCGGCACCGCCCAGCGCACCGAACAGCGCGTCTCCGACGACCACGCCGAAGGCCAGCACGAGCGCGACCGGCACCCGCAGCGCGACGGCCACCCCCAGCGACGCGGGCTGATCCGCCACGACCCGCTCCGGCTGTCCGCTCGGGGAGATCTGTGGCACCGTGACAACCAGGCACATCCGACCCGACGTCACGGGTCCGGGTGCGAGCATGGCGCGGAGGGCGGAAATGGCCGAGCAGAAAGATCCGGCGGAGACTGTCGACCCCGTGGTCGACCAGGCCGACCCACCAGGGCCGGACACCGCCGACCCGGTGACCGCCGCCAGCCCGGCAGGCACCAGCCCGGCAGACAGCGACGCCAGCCCGGCCGACGCCGGCTCCGCTGACAGCGACGCCGGCCCGGCAGGCACCGGCTCCGCTGACAGCGACGCCAGCCCGGCCGACACCGTCGACCCGGTGACCGCCGCCAGCCCGGCCGACCGCTCCGCTGACAGTGATGCCGAGGCGGCCGACAGCGACATCAGCTCAATCGCCAGTGGCGCCGAGTCTGCCGACAGCAGCACGGCACCGGTCGCGGACGCCTCGACCGACGCCGATGACGATGCGCCCGCCGCCGAGGTACCCGCCGGTGCCGCCCCCGGCGGAACGGACGCCGCCGTGGACAGCGGCGGGACCGACGCCGCCACGGACAGCAGCGGGACCGACGCCGGGGAGCCGGCAGTGGTCGACGCGCCCCCTGCTCAGGCCACCGCACCGGTACGCGCCCGCGCCAGCGTCGTGACCGCCACGGCGCGCCGGGCCGACATGCCGGCCAGTGCTCCGAGCACGGCGACCACCTACCGGGCGACCGGCTCGGCCAGCCCGGCCGGCTCGGCCGACGTGTCATTGCCGGGTCAGCGGCACGGCTCCCCCGCGCCCGCCCGGGCCAGCGCCACGGTTCCGAGCGGCAGCCGGGGCACGGCCGGCACCCTGGGCAGCCCGGATCCTCGGGAGAGCACGCCCGGCGTCTACCGGTCCGCGCCGGTGGGCACCGAGCCGGAGCCGGCCCCGACGCCCTCGACTCCGGAGCCGGAGCCCGCCCCACCCGGCCCCGGGCCGACGCAGCCGCCGCCACCCGAGCCGGAGCCCGCACCGGCCCCGGGTCCGTACCCGCCCGGGCCGACGCCGACGCCGAACCCCCGCCCAACGCCGCCGCCCGGTCCGGTTCCGCCCGTTCCGGGCCCGCCCATCCCGCCGCCCTCGCCGGTGCCGCCCATTCCCGGCCCGCCGTCGCCGCCCGTCCCGAGCCCGCCGCTGCCGCCACCCGGTCCGCCGGTGCCGGCACCGCCAGCCCCGCCCGGCCCGATGCCGGCACCGCCGTTTCCGCCGCCACCGGCGATGACCGACACGCCCGGCGTACGGGCCACCGCGTCGGTCTCCGCACCGCCATCCGGGTGGTCACCCACCGGTGGGGCGACCCGCCCGATGTCCGCCGGCGGATGGGCCCCGCCAGCCGCCTCCGCACCGCCGGTGGTTCCCGCGCCAGCGCTGCCGAGCTGGCCGCCGTCGACCACCGGGGCTCCGTCGTCGACCCGGAACAGCACCATGAACTCCCGGACGACCGCGCCGCCGAGCGGCCCTCCGGCCGGTTCCGCCGGACGGGTTACGGCCGGCACCCGTGGTGTGCGGCACGACGGCGGCTCCGACCTGGCCGGCACCGTCTACGGCAACGGCGAGGGGGCCGGATTCACCACTGTCGCGATACCCGCCAACGCGGTGGAGACCTCCGGCTCGTTGACCGGGCACATCCTGGCCCAGGGCTGGTCCGACACGCCGACCGAACGGTCCAGCAACGCCCGGGTGATGATCGTCCTGGCCGCCGCTCTGGGGCTGCTGGTGGCGATCAGCGTCGCGGTCGTCCTGCTCGCCGGCGACGCCCTGGACGGTCTGGTGGGCAGCGTGCTCAACGGGTGAGCCAGCGAGCGCCAGCGATGGTGAGTCCGCCCACTACGGTCGGACAACCGGCTGGCGGCTTCGCCGGACCGCCGTACACTGGATGAGATCACTGACCCGGCGCGCGTGGTGTGCGCCCCTGGGCGATCTTGCGGGCGATCCGGCGGCACAGCCGCGGCAGGCCATCGCGAAGATGCGCCCCGCTCGAAAGGTTTTTGTTGACCACCTCTGCTGACCCCAGCACCGTTACGTCCGTTTTCAACTCAGTCCCGGCGGCCGACACCGCACGGGAGCAGCTCGACGTCGCTCCGGGCGAGGCCGCCACCCCGCAGGCCGAGCCCGTGCCGACGGAGACCGCCGACCCGATCAGTTTCACTACCCTCGGCCTGCCCGACCCGCTGGTCCGCGCACTGGCGCAGCAGGGCATCACCAGCCCGTTCGAGATCCAGCGGGCCACCCTTCCGGACGCGCTCGCCGGCCGCGACGTGCTGGGTCGGGGGCAGACCGGTTCCGGCAAGACGCTCGCCTTCGGCCTGCCGATGATCGCTCGGCTGGCCGACCGCAACCGGGCCCGGCCGATGCGCCCGCGCGCCCTGGTGCTGGTGCCCACCCGAGAGCTGGCCATGCAGGTCAACGACGCTCTGGTGCCGCTGGGCAAGGCCGTCGGCATCTTCCTCAAGACCGCCGTCGGCGGCGTTCCGTACGACCGTCAGATCGACGCGCTGCGTCGCGGTGTGGAGATCATCGTGGCCACCCCGGGGCGGCTCGGCGACCTCATCGAGCGGGGCATCTGCCAGCTCGACGACGTCGAGGTCACGGTGCTCGACGAGGCCGACCAGATGGCCGACATGGGCTTCCTGCCCGAGGTGACCGAGCTGCTGGCGAAGACGCCGGCGAACGGTCAGCGGCTGCTCTTCTCGGCCACCCTGGACGGTGACGTCGACGCGTTGGTCAAGCGGTTCATGACCGACCCGGTCACCCACTCCACCGCGCCGTCCACCGCCTCGGTGTCCACCATGGACCACCACATGCTGTTGATCCCGCCGCACGAGAAGTTCCCGGTGGCGGCCTCGATCGCCGCCCGGGACGGCCGGACGATGGTCTTCGCCCGTACCCAGCTCGGGGTGGACCGGCTGGTCGAGCAGCTCGCGGCCGTCGGCGTACGCGCCGGTGGGCTGCACGGCGGCAAGACCCAGCGGATGCGCACCAAGACGCTTGCCGAGTTCCGCGAGGGCCGGATGAACGTGCTGGTCGCCACGGACGTGGCGGCGCGGGGCATCCACGTCGACGGAGTCACCCTGGTGCTGCACGTCGACCCGCCGAAGGACCCGAAGGACTACCTGCACCGTGCGGGTCGTACCGCCCGGGCCGGCGAGTCTGGTGCGGTCGCCACGTTGGTGCTGCCGAAGCAGCGCCGTACCACCCTGGCGATGATGGAGAAGGCCGGCGTCGCGCCGGCCGAGACCCGGGTCCGGGTCGGTGACGCGGCGTTGGCCGAGCTGGTCGGCGCCCGCGAGCCCAGTGGCGTCCCGGTCCGCGTCGAGGCGGAGCCCCGGGGCTACGGCGACCGCTCCGGCGGCTCGCGCCGGTTCGACGACCGGGCCGGCGGCCCGCGTCGGTTCGGTGACCGCTCAGGCGGCGAGCGTCGCTACGGCGACCGCCCGCAGGGCGACCGGCGCTTCGGCGACCGGCCCACCGGCGAGCGCCGCTTCGGCGACCGGGCCCAGGGCGACCGCCCGCAGGGCGACCGGGGCTACGGCGACCGGCCGCAGGGCGACCGCCGCTACGGCGACCGGCCCACCAGCGAGCGCCGCTTCGGCGACCGCCCGCAGGGTGACCGTGGCTACGGCGACCGCCCGCAGGGTGACCGACGCTTCGGCGACCGGCCCACCGGCGAGCGTCGCTTCGGCGACCGGGCCCAGGGCGACCGCCCGCAGGGCGACCGTGGCTACGGCGACCGCCCGCAGGGCGAGCGGCGTTACGCCGATCGGGACACCCGGGGGTACGGCGACCGGCCGCAGGGCGAGCGTCGGTTCGGGGACCGGCCGCAGTTCGGTGACCGGGACGGTCGGGGCGATCGGCCGACCGGCGAGCGGCGCTTCGGCGACCGGCCGCAGGGTGAGCGGCGCTTCGGCGACCGGGACGCTCGCGGTGGTTTCCGCCCGGAGAGCCGGGTCCGCGACGACCGGCCCCGTGACGACCGGCAGCGCGATGACCGGCCGCGCGACGACCGGCGCGGTTTCGGCGGGCGACCGCCAGCGCGTACCCACTGATTGATCCACCGAACGCCGTCGCGAAGCCCAGGCTTCGCGGCGGCGTTCGCGCATGCCCTGCCGATGCCGACCGGGTCGCGTAACGTCCGGCTCATGCCGACCATGCCGAAGTCAATCTTCTGGTCCCGGACGGACACCGCCGGCAGCGAGCAGGTCCTGCTCGACGACGGCCACGGGTTGGCGGCCAGGGGCACGCTGCTCGCCGTGGACCCGGTCCCGTGGACCGCCCGCTACCAGCTGACCACCACGCCGGACTGGGCCACCGCGCGGGTCGAGGTCGAGGCCGAGGGTCCCGGCTGGCTGCGCCGGGTGACGCTGGAGCGGGCCGTGGGCCGGTGGCGGGTCACCACCGCCGAGCAGGGCGACCTGGACGCGGCCCTCGTCGTGGCCGGTCATCCCCGGGCCGGGCTGCCCGGCACCGACGACCCGGACCGACTGGCCGACGCGCTCGACGTCGACCTGAGCGGCTCGCCGCTGTTCAACGCCCTGCCGTATCACCGGCTCAGGATGGCGGCCGAGCCCGCCGACGTGGCCCACCGGATCACCGTCGCCTGGGTGCTGCTGCCCGGCCTGGAGGTGGTGCCGGCCGAGCAGATCTACACCGGGCTCGGGCCGGGGCGGATGCGCTTCGCCAGCGGCACCTTCACCGCCGACATCGATCTGGACGACAGCGGCTATGTGGTGCGCTACCCCGGGCTGGCCGAACGGATCGACCCCCGCTGACCGACACCGAGCCCGGCCACGGCCCGCTTGGCGGTTCAGCCGGGCCAGACTCCGGTGGCCAGGAAGCGGTCGATCGTGGCCAGGTGCGGGGTCAGGTCGAGGCCCTGGGCGCTCACCCAGTCGTCGGCGTAGTACGTGTCGGCGTACCGGTCGCCGGGGTCGCAGATCAGGGTGACCACCGAACCGGTCCGACCCTCGGCGAGCATCGCGGCGATCAGGCCGAACGCGCCCCACAGGTTGGTGCCGGTGGAGCCGCCCACCCGACGGCCCAGCAGCGCCGATCCGGCGCGCATCGCGGCCAGCGACGCCGCGTCCGGCACCTGGACCATCCGGTCCACCACCGAGGGCAGGAACGACGCCTCCACGGTGGGCCGGCCGATCCCCTCGATGCGGGAGCCCTTCCCGGTCCGTACCGACCAGTCGGCGGCCAGCCAGGCCGGGTAGAACGCCGAGTTCTCCGGGTCGACCACGCAGAGCTTGGTGGCGAGCCGGCGGTACCGGGCGTACCGGCCGATTGTCGCGCTGGTGCCCCCGGTGCCGGCACCCACCACCACCCAGGCGGGGATCGGGTGCCGCTCCAGCTCCAGCTGCGCGTAGATCGACTCGGCGATGTTGTTGTTGCCCCGCCAGTCGGTCGCCCGCTCGGCGTAGGTGAACTGGTCCATGAAGTGCCCGCCGGAGTCCTCGGCGAGCCACCGGGCCTCGACCACCACACTCGCCGGGTCGTCCACCAGGTGGCACCGGCCGCCCTGGAACTCGATCTGCGCGATCTTCTCCGGTGAGGTGGAGGCGGGCATCACCGCGATGAACGGCAGGCCCAGCATCCGGGCGAAGTACGCCTCGGAGACCGCAGTGGAACCCGACGACGCTTCGACGATCGTGGTGCGCGGCCCGATCCAGCCGTTGCAGAGCCCGTACAGGAACAACGAGCGGGCCAGCCGGTGCTTCAGGGAGCCGGTGGGGTGTGACGACTCGTCCTTCAGATAGAGGTCGATCCCCCATTCGCGGGGCAGCGGGAACGGCAGCAGGTGGGTGTCGGCCGAGCGGTTCGCGTCCGCCTCGACGGTGGCGATCGCCTCGGTCACCCAGGTCCGGCTGGATTCGTCGCACCTGTCGAGATGAGTCACGCTCGGAAACGTAGCAAGCTGACCAGGGGTGGTCAGCGCCGGTCCGGCGATGCCGACCGGCGGCGTTGGCGGCGCTGACCTGCGCGGCCCGCGGCGCGGACCAGTGGGGTCAGTGTGACGGCCAACCTGGGCAGCGCGTCCAACAGACGCACCTGCGCACCCCGCCAGCGGGGCAGGCTGACCACCGGGCGTGGTCGGCGGGCCAGCCGGACCACCCGGGCCGCCACCCGCTGCGCGGTCAGCATCGACCCGGTGAACGAGGCCACCGCCCCCGGGTCGTCCAGCCGGTCGTGCAGCATCGGGGTCCAGATGCCGTCCGGGCAGAGGCAGGAGACGTGCACCCGCCGGTAGCCGGCCATCCGCAGGTCGGACAGGGTGCCGAGGCTGAACGCCAGCAGTGCGTGCTTGCTGGCCGCGTACACCGTCTCGCCGGGCGCGGCGATCAGCCCGGCCAGCGAGACGACGTTGAGCACGTGCCCGTGGCCCTGCGCGCGCATCACGGTCAGCGCGGCGAGGGTGCCGTTCATGGCGCCGTGGGCGTTCACGTCGAGCACTCGGCGGCGAGTCGGGGCGTCGTGCTCCCACGACGCCCCGGTGACCAGGATTCCGGCGTTGTTCACCCAGAGTGCGAGGTCACCCCGGCTCGCCGCGTTCGCGGCGATGGCGCGGCAGGCGTCCTCGTCCCGGACGTCCAGGGCTGCCGACCAGCCGCCGAGCGGTGCCGCGGCGGCCCGCACCGCCGCCGGGTCGAGGTCGGTGAGCAGCACCGACCAGCCGTCGGCGTGCAGCGCGGTGGCGATGGCGCGGCCCAGGCCCCCGGCGGCGCCGGTCACCACGGCCACGGGACGCGCCGGAGGGGTCATCGGCGCACGCTACCGCCGGTCGACCGGGCGACACCAGGGGTACGGGATGGTCAGGTCGCGGTCGGGCCGACCGGCTGCGGGCGGTTCTCCCACTTCGTGGAGAGCGCGATGGCGGTACGGGTGGAGGCGACCCCCGGTGTCCGGTTCAACCGCACGATCAACTGCTCCAGTTCGGCGATCGTGCCGACCCGCGCCTTGAGCAGGAACGACTCCACGCCGGCCATGAAGTAGCAGGACTCGATCTCGGGCAGCACCCGCAGCGACTCGAGCATGTCGTCGGTGTCGGCACCGGAGTCCTCGACGATGCCGATCAGCGCGGTGACACCCAGCCCGATCGACTCCGGGGCCACGTCCGCGCGGTAGCCCCGAACAACCCCGCTGCTCTCCAGTTTGCCGACCCGTTCGTGCACGGCCGGGGCGGAGAGGCCCACCTGTCGGGCCAGCTCGGCGTACGAGAGGCGCGCGTTGCCGCGCAGCAGGTCGACGAGGCTCAGGTCGATGGCATCCACAGAGAGTGACCCTAACCGTTGCCACGTAACGTGCGGCCTTCGGCACCCGTTGGACTGAGCGGTGAGTCACTGTTCAAAAACCGGCGGTCAGGGCAGAGGTAGCACCAGTAACATTACTAACTCCCCACTCAGTGCATTTTTCGCGTTTGGGCGGACAGGCCATGTCCCTGGTGCTGTAATTGCCATACGTCCCTCATGACGGCTCTGGGCTACGCACCAGCCGGGGGCAGTGTGTTCAGCCGGGGGCTTCGTCGACGCGAGGAGGGGGCTGTGGACACTGGAGATCGCCTGCTGACACCGGGTGAGGTCGCCGCGCTGTTTCGGGTAGACCCGAAAACTGTGACGAGATGGGCGGCGGCCGGCCGGATAGGAAGCATCCGGACTCCAGGCGGGCATCGCCGGTTTCGGGAATCCGAGGTGCGGGCCCTGCTTGAGGGGGAGGGCATGCTGGACGAGGTGGATGAGGTCGGAAAGCCACGCAATGTGGGGCCGGCCGCTTCCACGGGGCCGGGTCCGGCCAACGCCGGCATGTACTGAACTGGTGCGGACAACGCCACGCGGACCGGACACCAGTCCGGTCCGCGTCCCACTTCGGTCGACCGTCGTGCGGCAACGCTGCTCGTCCTGAGCAGCACTGTTCGGCACGAGCGGCGGCTCAGCTTCGCGCTGCGCCGAGCTGGCCGGACCACCGCCGGAACAGGGTGTGTGGGACGCCGAGGGCGTCCAGCACCTTGCCGGCCACGAAGTCGACCAGTTGCTGCGCGCTGGCCGCCGCGCCGGCACCGTAGAAGCCGGGGCTGGCCGGCAGCACCACAGCGCCCGCGTCGTGCAGCGCGATGAGGTGTTCCAGATGACTGCGGGTCACTGGTGTCTCCCGGGGCACCAGCACCACGGGTCGGCGTTCCTTGAGGTTGACCTCGGCGGCGCGCTGCAACAGGTCCTTGGAGAGCCCGATCGCGACGCCCGCGCAGGCCGCCGTGCTGGCCGGGACGACGGCCATCCCGCGTACCCGGTAGGAGCCGCTGCTCGGCCCGGCGGCCAGGTCACCGGCCGGCCAGTGCCGGACATCCGCAGAGGTCAGGTCCCGGCCGAGCCAGGCGGCGAGGTCCTCGGCCCAGTGCCCGTCACGGAAGGGCCGGCCGGTCTCGTCGAGCACTGTGAGTCGTGCCGCCCGGGACACGATCAGGTCCACCGGCTCGCCCGCGTCGAGCAGCCCGCCGATGACGGCCGCCGCGTACGGCGTACCGGAGGCACCGGAGACCCCGACCACCCATGGTTCCCGCATACCCCCAGCCTGCCTGGTCCGGCTGGTCCGCCGGTGGGCACCCCCGGGGTCGGTACGGTCCGACATGTCGGGCGGGGCACCTGTGCCTCCCGCCGACCTGACATGCTGCGGCTGGCGATTCGCACCGGAACCATCTCGTAGAGGAGGCATCGGTGACGACCGGCGAGATCCTCCGGGCGCTGCGTGCCGAATGTCCGATCCCGTCCCAGCTGCCCGCACACGCCGACCGGGTGCAGGGCTGGCTGCTCGATCTGCTGCCCGAGCTTGGCCTGCCACTGGACGACGCCGCGCTGCGCCGGCTGTCCCGGGGGGCCTTCGCCCGGTACGCCGGGCGGCTCTACCCCGGGGCGACCGAAGCCGACCTGCGGGTGCTGACCGCGCTGTTCACCTGGTTCTTCCTGGTCGACGACGCCTGCGACGGGCCGAACCGGTTGACTCCGGAGCAGATCCGGGCGTTGCGCAACGGCACCCTGGCACTGCTGCACGACGGCGCCCGGCTGCGGCAGACCGGGCTGAGCGGGCCGCTGCGGCGACTGCTGGTGCTGGCGTGGCGGGAGCCGCGCCGCCGGATGCCGGCCCGGTGGCGGCTGCGCTTCGCCGACGCGGTGGCCCGACACCTCGACGGCACCTGGCAGGAGGCGGTCAACAAGGAGACCGGCCGCCGCCCGAGCGTCGACGAGTACGTCGAGCTGCGTCGGGCGACGTCGGCGGCGGAGGTGTCGTACCCGCTCGTGGAGTTCGTCAGCGGCCGACCGTTGCCCGACCCGGTCTACCACCACCCGCTGCTGCGTCAGATCGCCCGCACCGGCAACGACCTGCTCTCCTGGTACAACGACCTGGCCTCGCTGGACCGGGACCGGACGACCGCCGGCGGGCACAATCTGGTCCTCGCCCTGCAGGCCGAGCTCGACCTGCCGGAGGCGGAGGCGGTCGAACGCGCGGCCGAGCACTGGCGGGAGGCGATGCGACGTTTCGTCGCGCTGCGCGCCGCGGTGCCGTCGTTCGGTCCGGCGTTGGACAGGGCGGTCGCCGACCATCTCGACGGGGTCGCGTACGCCGTGCGCGGGACCATCGACTGGACCTTCGAGAGCGCCCGCTACCCCGTCAGCGCCGCACCACCAGCCCCGGAGCCGTAGGCCGGGCCGGATCACCCAGCCCCAGACCCATCGGCCGGGCCGGATCACCCGACCTCAGGGCCGCAGGCCGAGCCGGATCACCAGGTCGAGCAGGGCGAAGAGGAACAGCGCGATGCCGACGAACCCGTTGGCGGTGAAGAACGCCCGGTTGACCTTGCTGAGGTCGGTCGGGGTGACCACCAGGTGCTGGTAACCGAACGCCACAGCTGTCAACGCCAGCCCGATCCACCAGAGCCAGCCGAGGCCGATCAACGCGCCGAACCAGATGAACAGCGCGAACGTCACCACGTGCGCGACCGTGGAGGCGTGCAGCGCGAAACGCCGACCGTAGCGGGCGGGCACGCTGTGCACGCCGATCTCCCGGTCGATCTCCGAGTCCTGGCAGGCGTAGATCAGGTCGAAGCCGCCGATCCACAGGCCCACGGCCGCGCCGAGCAGCCAGGCCGGCCCGGAGCCGTCCAGGGTGCCGGTGACCGCCAGCCAGGCGCCGACCGGGCCGACCGCCTGGGCGATCCCGAGGATGGCGTGCGGCCAGTTGGTGAACCGCTTGGCGTACGGGTAGACGACCAGCGGCACCACGGCGAGCGGCGCGAGCACCAGGCAGAGCGGGTTGAGCAGGGCGGCAGCGACGAGGAAGACCACCAGTGCGACGGCCGCGCCGGTCCAGGCCGTCCGCACGCTCACCGCTCCGGTGACCAGTTCCCGTCCGGCGGTACGCGGGTTCCGCGCGTCGATCTTGCGGTCGAGGATCCGGTTGGCGGCCATCGCGAACGTCCGCGCCCCGACCATCGCCACGGTGATCAGCAGCAGGTCGAGCCACCGTACCCGCCCGCCGTTGATCTGCATGGCGGTCAGCGCGGAGAGGAACGCGAACGGCAGCGCGAACACGGAGTGCTCGACGGCGACGAGCTTCAGGAAGGACTTGGTCCGGCCCGGCTTCGCCGCCGGTGCGTCGAGGACGGCCATCAGATCCCGTACTCCTTCCAGCGCTTGTCGACCAGGGCCGTGACCTCGGGCGCCATGCTCATCTCCTCGGGCCAACCACGGGTGTAGCCCTCGGTGGGCAGCTTGCGGGTCGCGTCGACGCCAGCCTTGCCGCCCCAGAACTGCTGGTACGACGAGTGGTCGAGGTGGTCCACCGGACCCTCGGTGAGCAACAGGTCGCGGGCGTAGTCGACGTTGCCGAAGGCCCGGAAGGCGACCTCGTTGTAGTCGTGCACGTCGCAGTCCTCGTCGACGATCACGATCAGCTTGGTCAACGACATCAGGTGCGCGCCCCAGATCGCGTTCATCACCTTCTGCGCGTGCTTCGGGTAGCGCTTGCGGATGGAGACGATCGCGCAGTTGTGGAAGACGCCGGCGGCCGGCAGGTCGTAGTCGACGATGTCCGGGATCATCAGCTTGAGCAGCGGCTGGAAGATCCGCTCGGTGGCCTTGCCGAGGCCGTGGTCCTCCTGCGGCGGCTTCGAGGTGACGATCGAGTGGTAGACCGGCTTCCGCTGCATGGTCATCGCCTCGATGTGCAGCACGGGGAACGGCTCGACCGGCGTGTAGAAGCCGGTGTGGTCGCCGAACGGCCCCTCGGGCAGCCGCTCACCGGGCTCCAGGTAGCCCTCCAGCACGATCTGCGCGTGCGCCGGCACCTGCAACGGCACGGTGAGGCAGTCGACCATCTCCACCCGCTCGCCGCGCAGGAACCCAGCGAACAGGTACTCGTCGATGTCACTGGGCAGAGGCGCGCTGGCCGCGTACGAGACGACCGGGTCGCAGCCGATCGCGACCGCGACCGGCAGGCGCTGCCCGAGCCGCTCGGCGACCGCGTGGTGTGCCGTCGAGTCCTTGTGGATCTGCCAGTGCATGCCCAGGGTGTTGCGGCCGTGCTGCTGGAGCCGGTAGAGGCCCAGGTTGCGCTTGCCGGTCTCCGGGTGCTTGGTGTGGGTCAGCCCGTAGTTGTGGAAGATCCCGCCGTCGTCCGGCCAGACCTGCAACCCCGGCAGTCGGTTGAGGTCGACATCGTCGCCCCGGTAGACGACCTCCTGGCAGGGCGCGGTCTTCACCTTGCGCGGCGGCAACGACTTGAGCTGCATGACCTTGCCGAGGCCCTCGCGGATGCCGGACCAGCCAACCGGCAACTCCGGCTTGATCATCGCGCCGATCCGGGCACCGATCTCGTCCAGCGTGTCGACGCCGAGCGCCATCGCCATCCGCTTCTCGGTGCCGAAGAGGTTGATCGCCACCGGCATCTCGCCCCGGGTCGGACGCTCGAAGAGCAGCGCCGGGCCGCCGGCCCGCACCGTGCGGGTGACCACCTCGCTGATCTCCAGGGTCGGATCAACCGGGACGTCGATCCGGCGCAACTCCCCCGCGCGCTCCAGCGCCGCGATGAAGTCCTTGAGATCGGTGTACGGGAAGCCACGAGCCGCCATGTCGCCCAGTCTCCCGCACCGGCTCCCACCCGGCCCAAGCCGGGTGCTGTGACGCGCGCGATGGCCGCCACGGCGAGCCCGGTGCGGACGGCGCGGCGTGCCTAGATCCACTCGGCTTGCAGGAAGTCGGGGTGTCCTGCGCCTGGAGATAGGCCGACTTTCTGAAAGCTGAGTGGATCAAGACCCGGCGCATGTGCGGGCTGCCGGCGCCCAGGCGTGGGCGGCCAGCGGCGGGTCGAGCGGTGCCCGGGTGAGTCGGTTGGCGAAGGTGGACATGGTGTACGCGCCGACGCCGAGCACCACGTCCAGCGCGTGCCGGGGCTGGTATCCGGCGGTCAGGAAGTCGTCCAGCTCGTGGTCGGGCACCGCGCCCCGGTGGTCGAGCACGGCCAGCGTGAACCGGCGCAGCGCCTCCAGGCGCGGCTCGGGCAGCACCGAGCCGGCCCGCAGCGCGGCGATCAGCTCGGGAGTCGCGCCGAGCTGGGTGAGCTTGCCGGTGTGCAGGGCGACGCAGAAGTGGCATTCGTGACTGGTGGAGACCGTCAGGATGACCACCTCCCGGTCCAGCGGGGCGAGGTCGGTCTGCTCGAAGCCCGCGCTGGCGGCGAGGAAGCCGGTGAGCAACTGTGGCGAATCGGCCATCAGTGCCACCGGGGTGGGCAGCCAGCCGAACCGGCCGCTTACTCCCTCGATGGACCGGCGGGCGGCGGCGGGGGCGGTCTCAGCGGTGTGGGCGGTGAAGACGGACATGGTTACCTGCTTTCCAGGGCTTGGTTCGGGGACGGTACGATAGTCAACGTGGTTGACGAAATAGTAAACGTGGTTGTCGAACATGGCAACCCCTGATCCCGCGCGGCCCGGCTTCGCGCTACCGCTGTTGCTGCTGGCCGGCTTCCGGACGCTGATCGACGACCTGCACGCCGAACTGGCCCGGGAGGGGCATCCGGAGCTACGACCGCTGCACGGGTTCGTGCTCCAGGCCGTCGGTGCGGACGGCACCACCGCCACCGAGTTGGGCCAACGGCTGGGCATCTCCAAACAGGCGGCGGGCAAGACCGTCGACCGGCTGGTCGCCGTGGGATACCTGGAGCGGGCCGACGACCCCGCCGACGCCCGACGCCGACTGGTGCGGGTGACGCCGCGCGGCGCCGACGGGCTACGCCGCTCGGCCGAGATCTTCGACCGGCTGCGGGCACAGTGGGCCGACACCCTCGGCCCTCAACGGGTCACCGCGATGGAGGACGACCTCACCACGATGGCCGCGGCCAACTGGTTCCGGCTCGACGTGCCCGGCTGGTTCGGCGGCTGATCGCCCGCTGCCGTGCGGGGCTGCCCGCCAACGGTGGGCGGGCGAACTGACCGGAGGCCTCCGCCCAGGTGGAGGGGCCGTTGCGGTGTTGCTGACCGGGTGCCGCGGGCACCCGACCATGTCCTGTTTCGACGGAGATCACGACCCGCTCGGCCGATCAGAAACTGTCACAGGCGATCCCTAAGATCATGGATGCCGGTCGGGTCCGGGGTGTTGCAGACCTGACGTCTTCCGATCGGCTCACCCCTCAGCAAGGAGATCAATGAGATCTGTGCGCGTTGCCCGTGGTCGGCTTCTGCGTGGCGTGACAGCGCTGCTCGTCGGCACCGCAGCAGTCGGTGTGGCGGCTGGCCCGGCTGCGGCCGAGGACGACCCCGGCTGGGTCAGCGGATGGCTTGATGACGTCACCGTCGGCGGCCCCGACGCTCCCGGCCGCACAATGCCGCTGACCCTGACCAGCACCGGGGCCAGCCAGCCCCGGGTGACCATCGACCTGACCGGCCTGGCGGGCGTGGCCACCGCCGCCTTCCCCGACTTCTGCGTCACCGAGGGCACCTCGGTGACCTGCCCGATGCCGCCGACGGCCGTCGACGAGTTCGGCACGCTCACCGGCACCGTGCCGGTGGTGTTCCGGCCCGCGCCCGGCGCCCTCGACGGCGCGAGCGGCACCCTCGACTACACGCCGCTCGGCGAGCAGACCGAGGCGTACACCCAGCAGGCGACCGTCACCGTGCGATCCGGGCCCAACCTGCTCGACCTGGTCGACGAGACCGTGACCGGCGTGCAGGTGGGCGACACCCTTCCCGTCCCGGTGGCCGTGGTCAACGCCGGCGACCAGCCGGCCGTGGACCTGCGGCTCACCATGCGCTTCCCGGTGGGCCTGGTGCCGGCCAGCTACCGCAACTGCCGGTACGGCACCAACCAGGTGCTCGCCACCGTGGTCGTCTGCACCGTGCGCGGCACGTTCGCGCCCGGCCAGCGGCACGAGCTGCGGGACGGGTTCGCCACCACTGTCGGCCCGGCGACCCTCGGCAGCAAGCGGATCACCCAGGCCGTGCAACCGCTGGCCAGCGCCGGCCCGCTCCCCAGTGGAGTGAAGCTCCGGAGCCGCGACGCCGACCAGGCGCTACGGCTACGGGCGGTGGGTGCACCGCTCGACGTGCTGCCGGCCGAGGCGACCCGGGCCGAAGGCCAGACCTACCTGCGGGGCGTGCACGGCGCCTTCGACATCGTCGCGAAGGGCGCGGCCGTCACCGGAGCCGTCGGTGACACCGTGCGGGTCACCGTGGGCCTGCGCAACAAGGGTCCGGGCGTGCCGGACGGCAGCCTCTCCGGCGAGGGCGTCGGGGCCTTCCTCTTCGTCCCGCCCGCCGGGGTCACCGTGCTCGCCGCCCCGTCCGACTGCTGGCTGAACGGCGACGAGGAAGAGCCCGAGACCGTCCCGGCAACCTGGTACTGCAACGGACCGGGGTCGGTCTTCCCGGCCGGCACGACTCACAAGGTCGGGTTCGACCTGCGGATCGACACCCTCTCCGGGGCCCCCGGCAAGGTTGAGCCGTTCCAGCGCTACCCCCGGGTGGACGACAACCCGAACAACGACGTCGCCCCCGTGACGGTGAGCTGAGCACCGCACCAGAACGACGCGGGCCGGTCACGGATGATCCGTGACCGGCCCGCATCGCGTAGGCAGGTCAGTGATGACCCGGCGGACGGTCGGCGGGTACGGCGGTCACGAGGATCCGGCGGATGGTCAGTGGGTGCGGGCCAGCTCGACGAAGGCCCGCCACGCGGCCGGGGTGAAGGTCAGCAGGCCGCCGTCGCGGTCCTTGGAATCGCGGACGTGCACCCGGCCGGGCAGGTTGTCGGCGACCTCGACACATGCGCCACTGTTGTTGCCGCTCCGGGTGGACTTGTGCCAACGGGCTCCGGTCAGATCCATGGCTTCACGATCTCCTCGAGCAGGTCGATCGACTGCTGCCGGGGCAGCGCGTCACTGCGCAGACTCTCCCACCTTCCGAGTAGGGTCGCCACCTCGTTGATGTCGTCCACGGCAGTGCCACCGGTCTGATTGTCGAGGAAGCCGAGCCAGCTGCCGTCGGCGGTGCGGCCGAGGATGAACGGCCCGAAGAGACCCGCGTGCAGCCCCACCCCCTGCGGCAGCACGTGCACCCTGATGTGCGGACGGCGGGCGCACGCCACCAGGTGTCGGAGCTGCCCGGCCAGCACCCCGGCGCAGCCCTCCGCGAAACGCTGGAGCGCCGCCTCGTCAATCACGGCGGTGAGCTGCGGCGGGTGCTCCCGGTCGAGGATCGTCTGCCGCTCCAACCGGGCCGCCACCAACTCCTCGATGCGATCGGCGGTGAGGCCCAGGTCGAGCCGGAACACCGCCCGGGCGTAGTCGGCGGTCTGCAACAGCCCGGGAATCATCGTCGCCTCGAAGCAGCGCAGCTGGGTGGCGACCCGTTCGACCTCCAGCCAGGGGCGGAACCAGACCGGTTCGCCGTCGCGCCGGCCCAGCTCGCGCAGCGAGACCAGCAGGCCGCCGGTGTCGAGCACCTCGTCGGCCCGGGTCAGGTACGCCTCGTTGGGCGCCGCCTGCCCCAGCTCGACCGCCGACACCATCGACGGCGAGTAGTGCGCCCGTTTGCCGTACTCCTCCTGAGTCAGCCCAGCCGCGAGCCGGGACCGTCGAAGCTGCTCCCGGATCAGCGCCGCCGTGGACACCACTGAGGTCACTGCGTCCCACCTTCCGCCGCGAACGTTGGGTAACCGGACCCACCTGCGCACGGTAGCGATCCCTCAACACTGCGTCATCCCCTGACACTCATATCGGGGTGACGACCGCCTGGCTCGACGGCAGTCCGGGGCTCGACGGCGGCCATCGCGTGATCCACTCGGGCTTCAGGAAAGTGCGGTATCCCCGGCGGCAGGACGCCCCGACCTCATGAAAGTCGAGTGGATCAACGGCGACCGGGGGGCTGGACATCCGTCAAGACCGGCGGGGACATCTCACCGTGCCTGGCCGAACGGCGGGACGCGGGAGCAGAGTGGATCCATGTCGGATGCGTACGTCGTCGGCGACCCGGACGGGTTCTCGCCCCTCCAGGTCGAGCTTCGCGACGCCATCGCCCGGGAGCTGCACGCCCAACTGGCGTTGCGCGGCGAGCGGATCGAGCTGGCCGACCTACCCGAGGTGTCCTACCAGGTGACGATCCAGGTCGAGCGGACCATCCGGGCCTCGCTACCCACCCGGTAGACGCGCGGTCCCGACAAGGCCCCGGATGGCCGACCACCCGAGCAACGCGACCTGACCCCGGCGACCGGGACCGGGACCGGCGACCGTGGGCGGGACCGGCGACCGGAACCGGGTCCGGCGACCGCGAGCGGGGCCGGTGGAACGACGCGGGCCGGTCACGGATGTTCCGTGACCGGCCCGCACCGCGTTGCGGCTGTCAGTCAAGCCCGCCGTAGGAGTGCAGGCCGGTGAAGAAGATGTTCACGCCGAAGAGGTTCATCAGCACGGTGAGGAAGCCGAGCACCGCGATCCAGGTGGCCACGTTGCGCTTCACGCTGGGCGTGGCGCGGGCGTGCAGGTAGCCGGCGTACACCACCCAGGAGATGAACGCCCAGGTCTCCTTCGGGTCCCAACCCCACGGCCGGCCCCAGGCCGCCTCGGCCCAGATGGCCCCGGCGATCACCGCGAAGGTGAAGATCGGAAACGCGAAGGCGTGCAGCGTGAAGGTCAGCCGCTCCAGGCCGGCCGCGCCGGGCAGCCGCTTGGCCAGGGTGTACGGGAAGCTCCGCTTGCCCTGCTCGTACCCGCTGCGCATCAGGAAACCGACCGCCGGCACCACACCGAACAGGAAGATGCCGGACGCGAAGACGATCGTCGAGACGTGGATGACGAACCAGTACGAGTTCAGCGCCGGCACCAGCGGCACGATCGGCACGTACAGCACCAGCTCGGCGGTGGCGACCAGCAGCACCATCACCAGGGTGAGGAAGAGCCCGAGCTTGCGCAGCGACGGCCGCTTCCAGAGCACCACCAGCCAGGCGGCGACCCCGATGAACGTCACCGTGAGCACGAACTCGTACATGTTGCCCCAGGGCATCCGGTCGGCGGCGAGCCCCCGGGTGACCAGCGCGGCCAGGTGCAGCGCGGCGGCGACAGCGGTGGCACCCACCCCGACCAGGCCCGCGAGCCGGGCCTGCCGGGCGGAACGGTCGGCCGGGGGCGACGACGGGACCGGCGCGGGCGGCGTCGGGAGGACACCACCGCCGGCACCGACCAACTCGCGCACCGGAGCCGCCGTGGCGACCCGGGTACGGGCGTTGCCCAGCGCGTACTCGACGGCATGGCCGATCATCGCGACCAGGTAGGCCAGGATCGCGAAGGTCACCAGATTGTCGGAGAGTGCGGACATCACTCGGCTCCTTCTCGCACGCCGGCCCGTTCGGCCGCTGGGTCAGCATCACCCTTGACCGCAGCGATGAGCTGGGTGAACTCGTCGGCGAACCCCGGATAGTCGGTACGCGGCAACCCGCCGACCTCCACCAAGCTACTACCGCTCGTCGGAGATCCTTCCCCGGGGTCGGCCGGCACCACCCGGAAGAACACCCGGCGGCGCTTGCCGAACAGCGAACCCATCAGCCCGACCAGCAGGACACCGCAGCTGACCAGCAGCATCGTCGAACCGGGGTCGTGCCGGATGGAGAGGGTGACGTACCGCTCGGTGCCCAGGAACTCGACTGTCGTGCCGTCGTCCAGCGTCCACTTCTCGCCCTTGCGGAGCAGTTTGGTGCCGACCTCCTTGACCTTCCCGGTCCGCACCTGCCGCTGATCGAGTTCGTAGACCGAGCCGGGGATGCCGGCGTCCAGGCCGAGGTTGCCCCGGTAGGCGACCAGGTTCAGCGCCGGGTTGCGCTCGGTCGGGTACTGCGAGCGGACGAACGGCGCCTGCTCGGGTGCCGTAGGCAGGTAGATGCCGGTGAACGCCATCTGCTGGTCCGGTGCCCGCTGGCCGGTCGCCGGGTCGACGTTGGCGTCCGGGAAGGCGGCCAACCCTTCGCTGGTCAGGCCCATGTCACCGGTGGTCAGGAACGGCTCGTCACTGATCTGGCTGTTGCCGAACCGGTCGGTGTAGCGGATCACCGGGGCGTACCCGTGGCCGAGCAGGTAGACGTTCGCGTCGTTCAACCGCAGCGGCGAGTTCACCGAGAAGTCGGCGCTGCGGGTCGGCTCGTCCGGGCCGTCAACCGTCACCGTGGCGTTGAAGAACTCCGGCTGACCGCTGTCCAGGAAGCGGGCCTGGAAGTCGTCCAGCCGCAGACAGAAGCGGGGCAGGTCGGCGCTGTCCACCCGGGGGCCGAGCTTCGCCTCGGCGTACTGCTGGCGGGTGTTGCAGAACGCGTTGTCCGCGCCGGCCACCAGCAGCCGGTTGCCGCTCCAGCCGTACCAGGAGCCCAGCGCCACGCCGATCAGCACCGCGATCAGCGAGGTGTGGAACAGCAGGTTGCCGGTCTCCTTGAGGTAGCCCTTCTCGGCGGAGACCTCGTCGCCGCGCACCTCGACGCGCCAGCGGCGCTTGCGCAGCACCTCGGCGATCGCCGCCGTGCCACCGGGCGGGGCGGGCAGCACTGTGTGCTGCGGCAGCCGGGCCATCCGCTTCGGCGCGGCCGGCGGCCGGGACCGCAGGGCGCGGATGTGGTCCCGCAGGCGGGGCGTGATGCAGCCGATCAGGGAGGTGAACAGCAGCAGGTAGATCGCGGAGAACCAGACCGAGCCGAAGACCTCGAACGCGCCGATCCGGTTCAGCCGGGGAGCCCAGTCGGGGTGGTCGACGAAGTACTGGTTGACCTTCTCCGGGCTGATCCCGCGCTGCGGCAGCACCGAGCCGGGGATGGCGGCGATCGCGAGCAGGAAGAGCAGGATCAGGGCCGTACGCATGCTGGTCAGCTGCCGCCACGAGTTGCGCAGCAGGGCCAGCAGCCGGTTCGGCCGGCGGCGCGGCGCGGGCGCCACGGTCTCCGGTCGGTCGTCGACGACCGTCATCAGATGCTCACCTCGCCCACCCCGACGGTGGTCTGCAACCAGATCACGAAGCTCTGCCATCCGCCGGTGACCAGGGCCAGGCCGATCAGGATGAGCAGGGCGCCGCCGACCCGGGTGACCCAGCGGCTGTTGCGCCGGACGGCGCGGAAGACCCCGAGCAGACGTTCGAAGCCCAGCCCGAAGACGATGAACGGTATCCCCAACCCGAGGCAGTACGCCACGGCGAGCACCACCGCGCGGTCGCTCTGCCCGCTGGTGGCGGCCATGCCCATCACCGCGCCGAGGGTGGGGCCGGTGCAGGGCACCCAGCTCAGCGCGAAGACCGCACCGAAGACCGGTGCGCCGAGCAGGCCGGCCGACGGCAGCCGGGAGATCCGGAACTCGCGTTGCAGCGCCGGGATCATCCCGAGGTAGCCCAGGCCGAGCACGATGATCAGCGCGCCGACGAGGATCTCCAGCTGCCGCTCGTACTCGAAGAAGACCCGGCCGATGCCGGCGAACAGGATCGCGGTGGCGACGAAGACGACGGTGAAGCCGGCGATGAACAGCAGCGTCCCGGCGAGCACCCGGCCCTTGACCGCGCCGACCCGCGCGACCCGTTCCTTGACGGCGACACCCCCGCCGGTCGGCGCCGGGTCCGCCGCCGGTCGGCGGCCCTCCAGGTCGGCACCGGCCAGGCCGGTCACGTACGACAGGTAGCCGGGGACGAGCGGAAGCACACACGGGGACAGGAAGCTGACCAGACCGGCGAGCGCCGCCGCGGCCATGGCGAGCAGCAGCGGCCCGTCCAGCGCGAGTTGCCGGAACGTCTCGCCCATCAGTTCGGCGCCGGCTTCTCGGCGGCGATCCGTTCGACGATCGGTTGCAGGCCCTCCTGCTTGACGGCGGCCCGGATCACCGCGGCGATCCGGCCGTCCCGGTCGAGCACCACCGTCGCCGGGACGGTGTTCGGCGGGATGTCCAGGTCGAGCGCCAACCGGCTGGACGGGTCGAAGAGGCTCGGGTAGGTGACCCGCCCCTTCTCGAACGCCTTGGCCTTGTCCCGCGAGTCCTGGACGTTGACGCCGAGGAAGTCCACCCCGGAACCCTTGGTGGCCTGGTAGACGGCTTCCAGGTCGTCGGCCTCGGCGCGGCACGGCGCGCACCAGGAACCCCAGAAGTTGACCACCACCACCTGCCCGCGAGCGTCGCTGACGTCATAGCTGCCACCGAGAAGCAGCTCACCGGCGAGCTTCGGGGGCGCGGAGCGCTGGTCCGGTGCGCACTCGAAGATCTCGTCGGTGGTGGTGGTGCAGGTCTTCTCCTGCGCCTTCGACGACGTGCAGCCGACCAGCGCCACCGCGGCGACGCTGGCGAGCAGACCCGCGGTCCACCTCCGGGCGTTCATCAGGCCCCCTTGGCCGTCCGGGCGGTCGCGGAGAGAGCGATCAGGTGCGCGGCCGGCTCGCTGTAGCCGATGCCCACCACCTTCGCGCCGTCGAAGTGGAACGAGGTGAGACTCGCCAGCCCGCACTGCCGCTTACGCGGGTCGTGCCAGAGCCGCTTGCGCTCGACGTAACGGCGCAGCGTCCAGATCGGGAGCTGGTGCGACACCAGCACCGCCTCGCGGCCCTCGGCGGCGACCCGGGCGGCGTGCACGGCGGCGAACATCCGCTCGGCGATCACCCGGTACGCCTCACCCCAGGACGGGGTCACCGGGTCGCGCAACACCCACCAGTTACGCGGGTCGCGGAACGACCCGTCACCCGGGGAGACCTTCTTGCCCTCGAACCAGTTGGCGCTCTCGATCAGCCGCTCGTCCACCCCGACCGGCAGCCCGAACTGGGCGGCGATCGGCTCGGCGGTCTGCTGGGCGCGTTCCAGCGGGCTGGCCACCACGTGCACGATCTCCCGCTCGGCCAGGCCCTGCGCGGCGGCCTTGGCCATCTGCACGCCCAGCTCGGAGAGGCGGAAACCGGGCAGCCGGCCGTAGAGGATCTGGTCGGGGTTGTGCACCTCGCCGTGCCGGAGCACGTGAACCACCGTCTTACTCACCGTTGACTACCCCCCGTGACCGGCCGCTGCCGCCGCGTTCGCCGCCGTCGGCAGCGCGTCGGCGATGTGCTCCAGAGCGGCGTCGTCGATCGCCGCCGACACGAACCACGATTCGAACGCGCTGGGCGGCAGGTAGACCCCGGCGGCGAGCATCGCGTGGAAGAACGCCTTGAACGCCGGCACCTGCTGGGTGCGCGCGCTGTCGTAGTCGACCACGTCGGCGTCGGTGAAGAAGATCGAGAACATGCTGCCCGCGTACGACAGGCGGTGCGCGACCCCGGCGGCGGCCAACGCGTCGGACGCCAGCTTGCCCACGACGGTCGCCGTCTCGTCGAGGCGCTGGTACAGCGCGTCGTCGGCGAGCCGCAGGGTGGCCAGACCGGCGGCGCAGGCCAACGGGTTACCGGACAGGGTGCCGGCCTGGTAGACCGGGCCGGCCGGCGCGAGCCGCGCCATGATGTCCGCCCGCCCGCCGAACGCCGCGGCCGGCAGGCCACCACCCATGACCTTGCCGTACGTCCACAGGTCGGCGTCGGACGCGTCGAGGCCGTGCCACCCGGCGCGGGAGACCCGGAACCCCGTCATCACCTCGTCCACCACGAGCAGGGCGCCGTGGGCGTGCGCGATCCGGGCGAGCTGCTGGTTGAAGCCGTCGCGGGGGGCCACCACGCCCATGTTGCCGGCGGCGGCCTCGGTGATCACCGCGGCGATGTGCTGGCCCTCGGCGGCGAACGCCTCCTCGACGGCCCGGATGTCGTTGTACGGCAGCACGATCGTCTCGCTGGCCGCCGCGCCGGTCACGCCGGGCGAGTCGGGCAGGCCCAGCGTGGCCACGCCGGAGCCGGCGGCGGCGAGCAGGGCGTCGACGTGACCGTGGTAGCAGCCGGCGAACTTGACGATCTTCGAGCGGCCGGTGAAGCCGCGCGCCAGCCGGATCGCCGACATGGTCGCCTCGGTGCCGGAGTTGACCAGACGGACCTGCTCGACCGGGGTGCGGGCGACGATCTCGGCCGCCAACTCCACCTCACCGGGAGTGGGCGTGCCGAAGCTGGTGCCCCGGGCCGCGGCGGCCTGGACGGCTTCCACCACCTCCGGGTGGGCGTGCCCGAGGATCAGCGGACCCCACGAGCAGACCAGATCGACGTAGCGGCGACCGTCGGCGTCGTACAGCCACGGGCCCTCACCACGGACCATGAAGCGGGGGGTGCCGCCAACCGCCTGGAAGGCGCGCACAGGGGAGTTGACCCCGCCCGGCACGATGGCGCGGGCGCGGTCGAACAGGGCCTCGGAGGCCGGCGCGTCGGCTGGGTAGCGGCCTGGTCCGGCGGGAAAGATGTCGGTCACGATGCGGTCATTGTGACAGCGCCAGACGGCCCACCAGCAGCCACCCCGTTGTCGGGTTACCCGGCTCACCCATGACCCGCGCCCCTCGGCAGCGCCGAGAAGGGGACCCTCGTGGCCTCGACGACCATGCTCACGGCCTCGACAGGCCAGGTCGGTCGGATCGCGCTAGGCTGATCGGGTGGATCGTGCCGAACTGTCCATCACGCTACACCGGACGGGCGACGAAGCAGTGCTGCGCCTGGCCGGTGAGATCGACATGCTCACGGCGGCGCAGCTCTCCACCGTCGTCAACGAGGTGCTGGCCGACCCACCCCCGCGGATCGTGCTCGATCTCGGTGGTGTCACCTTCTGCGACTCGCAGGGTCTGGGCACCCTCGTCGTGCTCAGCCGCAAGGCCAGCCACGCGCAGAGCCTGCTGATGCTGACCCACGTGGGCGACTTCCTGATCCGCGTACTGGACATCACCGGCCTGCGCAGCGCCCTGATGATCCGCAACGACCAGCCCACCGGCTGAGTCGCCCGCCGCCTCAGGCGGTGTTGCCCCAGCGGGCCTGTTCGAGCAGCCGCACCGCCCGGTCGCGGACCTCCGGGTCGTCCGAGCGGAGCAGGGCCGTCGCCTCGTCGACGGCGTCGGTGAGCCGCCGCCACTGCGTGTCGCGCTCCCGGACCAGGTCCGACTGGGTGGCCAGCTGCCGGGTCTTCACCCACAGCTCGACGAAGACCGACACCTTGGCCCGCAGCACCCACGGGTCGAACGGCTTGGTGAGATAGTCCACCGCACCCACCTGGTAACCCCGCAGAGCGAGCTGGGCGTCCCGGTCGGCGGCGGTGAGGAAGATGATCGGCACGTGTCGGGTCCGTTCGCGGCGCTTGATGTGGCTCGCCGTCTCGAAGCCGTCCATGTCCGGCATCTGCGCGTCCAACAGGATGACCGCGAAGTCGTCCACCAGCAGCTGCTTGAGCGCCGCCTCGCCGCTCTCCACCGCCACGGACTGGACCGGCAGCCCCTGGAGGATCGCCTCCAGGGCCGTCAGATTCTGCCGCCGGTCGTCCACGAGCAGCGCTTTGGCCATCTGGGTCACGAAGTCTCCTCGGTGCGGCTGCCGTTGATCCAGGACGACATCAGCTCGATCAGGTCGTCCAGGTCGACCGGCTTGGTGATGTAGTCGCTGCCCCCGGCAGCGAGCGCCGACTCACGGTCGCCCGGCATCGCCTTCGCGGTCAGGAAGACCACCGGAAGGTCCGCGAACCGGTGGTTGCGGCGAATCTGACGGGTGGTCTCGTAACCGTCCTGGTCAGGCATCATGGCGTCCATCAGCACGATGTCCACCTCCGGGTGCTCGGCCAGCAGGCGGACACCGTCCGCCCCGTTGTCCGAGTACAGCACGGTCATCCCGTGCAGCTCCAACGCACTGGTCAGGGCGAAGACGTTGCGGACGTCGTCGTCAACGATCAGCACGGTGGCGCCGTCCAGTTGCCGGGTGGCCGGTGCCTCCGGCCGATCCGGCAACAGCTCCAGCGGCGGCATCAGCAGCGACGACGGCAGGCCGGCCCGCTGCGGGGACGGGGTCTGCGGCGCGACCACGGCGTCCGGGGCCAGCACCTGCGGCACGAACAGGGTGAACGTCGACCCCTGACCGGGCGCGGACGAGACGGTGATGGTGCCGCCGATCAGTCGGGCCAGATCGCGGCTGATCGACAGACCCAGGCCGGTGCCGCCGTACCGGCGACTTGTCGTGCCGTCGGCCTGCTGGAACGCCTCGAAGATGATCGACAACTTGTCGTCGGAGATGCCGATCCCGGTGTCGATCACGGTGAACGCGATCACCTGCTGGGCGTTCGTCAGCGCCGGGACGTCGAAGACCGCGTTCTCCGCGGCCGGGGCGATCCGCAGCGTCACCGCACCGTTGTCGGTGAACTTCACCGCGTTGGAGAGCAGGTTGCGCAGGATCTGCTGCAACCGCTGCGGGTCGGTCACCAACGCCGGCGGCAGATCCTTGCTCACCCGTACCTGGAAGTCCAGGTTCTTCTCCTCGGCCTGCGGCGCGAACGCCTGCTCGACGTAGCCGCGCAGCTCGGTGAAGCGGATCTCGGTCGGCTCGACGTCCATCCGACCCGCCTCGATCTTCGACAGGTCGAGGATGTCGTCGATCAGACGGAGCAGGTCGGAGCCGGACCCGTGGATGGTCCGGGCGAACTCGATCTGCTTCGGGCTGAGGTTCTGCTCCGAGTTCTCGGCCAGCAGACGGGCCAACAGCAGCAACGAGTTCAGCGGGGTCCGCAGCTCGTGGCTCATGTTGGCCAGGAACTCCGACTTGTACGCCGACGCCCGGGTCAGCTGCTGCGCCTTCTCCTCCAGGCCCAGCCGGGCCAGCTCGATCTCCCGGTTCTTCGTCTCGATGTTGCCCTTCTGCTCGGACAGCAGCGTGGCCTTCTCCTCCAGCTCGGCGTTGGTGCGCTGCAACTCCGCCGACTGCTCCTGCATCTCGTGCGCCAGCCGCTGCGACTGGGCCAGCAGTTCCTCCGTACGCCGGTTGGCCTGGATGGTGTTGACAGCGATGCCGATGGTGAGCACCAGCCGCTCCAGGAACGACAGGTGCAGCTCGGAGAAGGCCGACACGCTGGCGAACTCGATCACCCCGAGCAGCTCACCCTCGAACAGGACGGGCAGCACCACCAGGTCGGACGGGGGTGTTTCGGCCAGCCCGGAGCGCAGGGTGAGCCGGCTGTTCGGGGAGGCGCTGACCCGGATGGTGCGACGGGAGAGCGCCGTCTGACCGACCAGCCCTTCACCCGGCCCGAAGGTGACGTCGTGCCCGCGCGCCACGTACCCGTACGAGGAGGTCAGCCGCAGCCGCATGCTGCCGTCGGCGTCGTCGGCCAGGAAGAAGGCACCGAGCTGGGCGTCGACCAGCGGGGTCACCTCCGTCATGATCATGCGGCAGACCTCACCGAGGTCGCGCTGGCCCTGCAACAGGCCGCCGATCCGGGCGAGGTTGGAGTCCAGCCAGCCCTGCTCGGCATTCTTCTTGGTCGTCTCCCGGAGGGTGACGATCATCTGGTTGATGTTGTCCTTCAGCTCGGCGACCTCGCCCTGCGCCTTGACCGCGATCCGCTGGGTCAGGTCGCCGCGGGTCACCGACGTGGACACCTGGGCGATGGCGCGCAACTGCGTGGTCAGCGTCGAGGCGAGCTGGTTGACGTTCTCGGTGAGGTCCCGCCAGGTGCCGGAAACCCCCTTCACCTGGGCCTGCCCGCCGAGCTTGCCCTCGATACCGACCTCGCGGGCAACCCGGGTCACCTCGTCGGCGAACGACGACAGCTGGTCGACCATGGTGTTGACGGTCGACTTCAGCTCCAGGATCTCGCCCTGGGCGTCCACCGTGATCTTCTGCGACAGGTCACCCTTCGCCACGGCGGTGGTCACCGACGCGATGTTGCGGACCTGGCTGGTCAGGTTCGACGCCATCGAGTTGACGTTGTCGGTCAGGTCCCGCCAGGTGCCGGAAACCCCCTTCACCTGCGCCTGACCACCGAGCTTGCCCTCGGTGCCCACCTCACGGGCGACCCGGGTCACCTCGTCGGCGAACGACGACAACTGATCCACCATCGTGTTGACAGTCGACTTCAGCTCCAGGATCTCGCCCCGCGCGTCCACCGTGATCTTCTGCGACAGGTCACCCTTCGCCACCGCCGTGGAGACCTGCGCGATGTTGCGCACCTGGGCGGTCAGGTTCGACGCCATCGAGTTGACGTTGTCGGTCAGATCCCGCCAGGTGCCGGCGACCCCGCGTACCTGCGCCTGGCCGCCCAGCTTGCCCTCGGTGCCCACCTCACGGGCAACCCGGGTCACCTCGTCGGCGAACGACGACAACTGATCCACCATCGTGTTGACAGTCGACTTCAGCTCCAGGATCTCGCCCCGCGCGTCCACCGTGATCTTCTGCGACAGGTCACCCTTCGCCACGGCGGTGGTCACCGACGCGATGTTGCGGACCTGGCTGGTCAGGTTCGACGCCATCGAGTTGACGTTGTCAGTCAGGTCCCGCCAGGTGCCGGAGACGCCCTTCACCTGCGCCTGACCACCCAGGTTGCCCTCGGTGCCCACCTCACGCGCGACCCGGGTCACCTCGTCGGCGAACGACGACAACTGGTCGACCATCGTGTTGACGGTGTTCTTCAGCTCCAGGATCTCGCCCTGGGCGTCCACCGTGATCTTCTGCGACAGGTCACCCTTGGCCACGGCCGTGGAGACCTGGGAGATGTTGCGGACCTGGCTGGTCAGGTTGCCGGCCAGCTGGTTGACGTTCTCGGTGAGGTCACGCCAGGTGCCGGAGACGCCGCGTACCTGGGCCTGGCCGCCCAGCTTGCCCTCGATGCCCACCTCACGCGCGACCCGGGTCACCTCGTCGGCGAACGACGACAACTGGTCCACCATCGTGTTGACGGTGTCCTTCAGCTCCAGGATCTCGCCCTGCGCCGCCACGGTGATCTTCTGCGACAGGTCTCCGCGCGCCACCGCGGTGGAGACCTGCGCGATGTTACGGACCTGGGCGGTCAGGTTCGACGCCATCGAGTTGACGCTGTCGGTCAGGTCCTTCCAGGTGCCCGCCACGTTCGGCACCTCGGCCTGGCCACCCAACTTGCCCTCGGTGCCCACCTCACGGGCCACCCGGGTCACCTGCTCGGCGAAGAGCCGCAGGGTGTCGGTGAGGTAGTTCATCGTGGCGGCCAGCTCGGCGACCTCACCCCGCGCGCCGACAGTGATCTTCTGCGACAGGTCACCCTTCGCCACCGCCGTCGCCACCTGCGAGATCGACCGCACCTGGCCGGTCAGGTTCGACGCCATGGTGTTCACCGAGTCGGTGAGGTCCTTCCAGGTGCCGGCGACGCCCCGCACGTCGGCCTGGCCGCCCAGCTTGCCCTCGGTGCCCACCTCACGGGCCACCCGGGTCACCTCGTCGGCGAACGACGACAACTGGTCCACCATCGTGTTCACGGTGCGCCCGATGCGCAGGTACTCACCGCGCAGCGGCCGACCGTCGATCTCCAACGCCATGTGCTGGGACAGGTCACCGTCGGCCACCGCCACGATCACCCGGGCGATCTCGGTGGTGGGTCGACCCAGGTCGTCGATCAGCGAGTTGATCGCCCGCTGCCCCTCCGCCCAGGAGCCGTCCAGCCCCTCGTCGTCGAGCCGCTCGGTGAGCCGGCCGTCGCGGCCGACGATCCGGCTGATCCGCCGCAGGTCCAGGTACTGCCGTTCCTGGAGCGAGACCACCTCGTTGAAGGCGTCCGCCACCTCGCCCGCCTTGCCGGCGCGGCGGGGAAGCCGGACCTTCAGGTCGCCGCGACCGATCCGTCGCAGGGCCTCGGTCAACTCGCCGAGGAGCGCCTCGTGGTCGGGCGCGGACGGATCCGCGAACGACTGCTTCGCCGTGGTCATCATTCCTCGCTCAACTTGGGGGCGCCGGTCCGTGCGGACACGCCGGCACCCCATATTGTGCCCGCGCACGCCGTGGTGCCAGGGTGCGCGACCCGCCAGATCACATCGATCGCCCCGCCGAGCCGCCCGATCGGCGCCGAGCCGGCACGGCGCGCCGCAAACCTCGCCCGGCGCCCGCGCCGGCCCTTTCGACGCGTCAGCGGCGTGCCCCGCCGCAGGTGGGACTGACCGACGCGACAGTCCCGATTGATGATCCGCTTGGCACCCGGCAGGGGAACGGTGGAGGATACGGGGGTGTCAGCCGAGGCGGGGCCCGCGACGGCCGGGGCCCGGGACGGGGCCGTCCGGCGTGTCCGGCTGCCCGCCGACCGCCGTACGCCGGCCGCCGCCCGCGCCGTGGTCCGCTCGGTGTTGACCGAGTCACACCTGGACGAGCTGGCCAACGAGGCACTGCTGCTCACCACCGAGCTGACCACCAACGCCGTCGAACACGCCGGCACCGAGCTGGACATCGAGGTCGTCGCCGACGAGGTCGGGCTGACCGTCACCGTCTCCGACTTCGCCCCCGGCTCGGGCGACGAGCTGACAGTCGGCGACCGCAACGACGCCACCGAGATCAACGAGGTCTCCGTGCGCGGTCGGGGTCTGCTGCTCGTCGACCACTTCGCCAGCCGCTGGGGCACCACGTACCTGCCCACCGGGAAGGGCGTCTGGTTCCGGCTGGACCGCCCCGGCGTCGACCCGCCCGCCGCGGGCACCGTCGGCGAGTCGACACCGGCCAGCGCCGGCCCACCGACGGGCGCCGACCCGTCCGCGCCGAGCGCCAGCGCGATGAGCGAACTCATGCAGACCGCCCCCGACCTGTACGGGGACGACCCGCTGCCCGACTTCGCCACCAGCCTGCTGAGCCGGGTCGCCGAGATGGTGGGCGCGGCCGGCGGCACGATCCGACTGGACCGGGGCGACGGGCAGGGCAGTCAGGTGCTGGCCCGCTTCGGTCGGCCGCCCCGCCCCGGCAGTGAGCTGCTCCGGGTGCCGCTGACGGTGCACCGCCCGTACGCCGGCGAGTTGGAGCTGGACGCGGCGCCGTCGGCGTACGCCCAACCGTTGGCGGTGCTCACCGCCGAGCGGCTGTCGCTGCACCTGGAGAACGACCGGCTGCGCCGGGCCGACATCCGCCGGCAGGTGTGGCTGACGTTCCTGGCCGAGGCGAGTGAACTGCTGGCCCAGTCGTTGGACGTCGACCTGACCATGGCGCTGGTGCCGCAGTTGGTGGTGCCGCGACTCGGTCAGTGGTGCGCGGTGCACACCACCGACGAGTGGGGTCGGCTGCGGTTGGCGGCGGCCAGCCACGCCGACGAGTCGATGCTGCCGCAGTTGCACAAGGTGCTGGCCGAGACCGGGCCGGACTCGGTCCAGGCCCGCCTGCGCGAGGCGTCCCGCAGCGCGGCGCAGATCCCGCTGGGCGGGCCGATGGAGGGTTTCGCGGTCCCGCTGATCGCCCGCGGGCAGCGGCTCGGCACCCTGGCGGTGGGGCGGCACCAGCGGCACCGGCACGACCCGGACGAGGTGGCCGTGTTGGAGGACGTGGCCCGGCGGGCCGCGCTGGCCATCGAGAACGCCCGGATCCACGCCGAGCGCCGTCGCGTGGCGCAGACGCTGCAGCAGTCGCTGCTGCCCCCGGTGCTGCCGGTGGTGGACGGGATCGGGTTCGCCGCCGAGTACGTCCCGACCGGCGACGACGCCGAGGTGGGGGGCGACTTCTACGACGTGGTGCCGCTGCCGGACGGACGCTGGCTGGTGGTGATCGGTGATGTCTCGGGCAAGGGTGTCCAGGCCGCCGCGGTGACCGGGCTGGTCCGCGACGTGATCAGGGTGCTGGTCGGCGACGGCAAACCGTTGCCGGAGGCGCTGGCCCGGCTCAACGACACGCTTGTCGAGCGCGGTGGCGGCCGTTACTGCACGTTGGCGCTGGCGGCGGTCGGGCCGGGCCAGGGCGACCAGTTGGCGGTGTCGCTGCACCTCGCCGGGCACGACCGGCCGGTGCTGCTGGCCGGGACGGGCGGCGCTGAGTTCGTCGGCACCGGCGGCACCGCGCTCGGCCTGCTCGACACGATCACCTCGCCGACGGCGGAGATCACGCTCGCCCCGGGCGATTCACTGATCTTCTACACCGACGGGGTCACCGAGCGGCGGCGCGGCCGGGAGCTGTTCGGCACCGACCGGCTGCGGGACGCCGCCGCGCCGCTGGCCGGTTACTCGGCCGACGTGGTGGCCGCCCGGTTGCGCGCCGCGGCGATCAACTTCTCGGTGGAGCCGCCCCGGGACGACATCGCCGTCCTGGTGCTGCGCAACGACGCGACCTGACCGTCGCGCCGTCTCCGGGTCTCGGGTCGCAGCTCCGATGCCCTGCCCCGACCTCACAGGCCGCCGGGGAGCCGGCCGGGGGCGAGTCGGTGCTCCGGATCCAGGTGACGCTTCGCGGCGCGCAACTGGGCCAGGCCGGCCAGCTCACCCCAGAGGTCGACCGCCTGGCGGACCGCCGCCGGAGCGGAGATCACCACGCAGCGACCCTGCCGGGCCAGCAGCACCCCGCGGACGGCGGCCAGGATGGACGCCACCCGGTCGGGTGCCAGCGCCCCGGGCAGTGCCGCGTGCACCATGCCCAGCCCGGCGGACCCGCGCACCGGGACGGGCGTGCCGGCCGCGTCGCGGAGCGCGTACACGGCGGCGTGCAGATCGCCGATCGGCACCTCCAGGCGCAGTGCCGTGTCACCGGGCGCGAACGGATAGCGGCGCCACCACGTCGGCGCCGAGTGGGCGATGGTGGCCTCGCCGTGCAACAGGCCGACCAGCCGCTCGGCCCGCTCGGTGACGTCGGCGGGGCCGCCCTCCAGCAGCACCACCAGGCTGCCGGCCCGGGACGGGGCACCGGCCCGGCCGGACATCGACGGGTGGCGCTCCCGGGCGGTGGCCGCCGGGTGACCGGGCGGGTACGGCGTACGCGGGCGGGGGGTGCCCCCGGGCAGATCCAGTTCGATGGCCGACGGCTCCAGTCGGGCGGCGAGGATCGTCCGGACCAGGTCGTGCACCTCCAACGGCGTCCACACCGGGCGGGACACCCAGAGCCTGCTGGCCGGCAGCGGCTGCACCCGCAGGCTCGCCGAGACCAGCACACCGAGCGCGCCCTGGGAGCCGCAGAGCAGGTGGGCCAGGTCGAGACCGGGCGCGCCGCCACCGATGCTGATCAGCTCGCCGTCGGCGGCGAGGTAGCGCACACCGAGCAGTTGGTCGCAGGGACTGCCGTGGCGGTGCCGGAGCGGACCGGCCTCGCCGGCGGCGAGCACGCCACCCAGAGTCGCGCCGGGTGACGGGGCGTCCATCGCGAGCCGTTGCCCGGTGCGCTCCAGGGTGGCCTGCACCGCCCGCAGTGGAGTGCCGGCCCCCACGTCGGTGACCAGCGACTCGACCGGCTCGTGACCGATGCCGGCGAGCCGGCCGGTGTCGAGCAGGATGTCGACCTGAACGGGCGTGGCACCCCAGTCGATCTTCGTGCCCGCGCCTCGGGGCACCACCGTCAGATCGTGTCTGGCGGCCAGCCGCAGCACCTCGGCGGCGGCGTGCGGGCCGCCGGGAACGGCCACCCAGCGTGCCGGTCGCCCCGCCACCTCGTCGGCGGGCCCGGCCAGTCGGGAGAAGGGCGGGCCGCAGATCGCCGCCAACCGTCGGGTGATCTCAAGGGCTCCGGACCGGTCGAGGGAACTCGCTGCTGCCGCCATGGCGGCCATCGTACATGTGTTCGAATGCAGTGGTAGCGGCTATCGGGATGCCGCTGGTCCGGCGCACTGCCGCTGCCGGCCGGTAACGTGGCCGCCGTGACCACCGAGACTGCCCCGCCCGCGGCGAAGCGGGTGCCCAGCGAGCGCACCCACCACGGCGACACCGTCGTCGACGAGTACGCCTGGCTCGCCGCAAAGGACGACCCGGAGACGATCGCCTACCTGACCGCCGAGAACGAGTACACCGACGCGCGGACGGCACACCTGGCCGACCTGCGCGCCGACCTGTTCGAGGAGACTCGCCGACGCACCCAGGAGACCGACCTGTCCGTGCCGACCCGCAAGGGCGGTCACTGGTACTACACCCGGACGGTCGAGGGGCAGCAGTACGGAGTGCAGTGCCGACGGGCGGTCCGCGACGGTGAGACCGACCCGCCGGTCAGCGTGGACGGCGCCCCACTCGACGGCGAGGAGGTGCTGCTCGACGGAAACCTGCTGGCCGAGGGGCACGACTTCTTCTCGCTCGGCGCGTTCGACGTCAGCCCGGACGGTCGCTGGCTGGCCTACTCCACCGACTTCTCCGGCGACGAACGGTTCACCCTGCGGGTGAAGGACCTGACCACCGGTGAGCTGCTGCCCGACGAGGTGCCGGACACGTTCTACGGCACCGCCTGGTCGACCGACGCCTCGGTGCTGTTCTACGTGACGGTGGACGACGCCTGGCGACCGAACCGGGTCTGGCGGCACACCATCGGCTCCCCCGCCGCCGACGACGTGGTGGTCCACCAGGAGGACGACGAGCGGTTCTGGGTGGGCGTGGAGCTCACCCGGTCGGAGAAGTTCATCCTCATCGACGTGCACAGCAAGATCACCAGCGAGGTCCTGGTGATCCCCGCCGGCAACCCGACCGGCGCGCCCGCCGTGATCGCGCCCCGCCGGCAGGGCGTCGAATACACGGTGGAGCACCACGGGCACCGCTTCCTGATCCTGCACAACGACAACGCTGAGGACTTCGCACTGGCGTTCACCTCGGCGGACGTACCGGGCGACTGGGTGCCGCTGATCGAACACACCCCCGGCACCCGGCTGGAGGCCGTGGACGCCTTCGCCAACCACCTGGTGGTGTCACTGCGCACCGACGGGCTCACCGGGCTGCGGGTGCTGCCGGTGGGCAGCGACGACGGGTACGACATCGACTTCCCCGAGCCGCTGTACAGCGTCGGGTTGGACGCCAACCCCGAGTACCGCACCGGTCGGGTCCGGCTGCGCTACTCCTCCCTGATCACCCCCGACTCGGTGTACGACTACGACCTGGTCACCCGGCAGATGGTGCTGCTCAAGCAGAAGCCGGTGCTGCCCGGGCCGGACGGGCGACCGTACGACCCGGCCGAGTACGAGCAGCACCGCGACTGGGCGCTCGCCGACGACGGCACCCGGGTGCCGATCTCGCTGGTCTGCCGGGTCGGCACCCCCCGGGACGGCTCGGCGCCCTGCGAGCTGTACGGCTACGGCTCGTACGAGGCCAGCATGGACCCGTGGTTCTCGGTGGCCCGGCTGTCCCTGTTGGACCGGGGCGTGGTCTTCGCGGTGGCGCACATCAGGGGCGGCGGTGAGCTGGGCCGACGGTGGTACGACCAGGGCAAGCTGCTGGCCAAGAAGAACACCTTCACCGACTTCGTGGCGTGCGCCCGGCACCTGGTCAAGGCCGGCTGGACGGCCAGCGACCGACTGGTCGCCCGGGGCGCCTCGGCCGGTGGCCTGCTGATGGGTGCGGTGGCCAACCTCGCGCCGGACGCGTTCACCGGGATCGTGGCGCAGGTGCCGTTCGTGGACGCGCTCACCTCGATCCTCGACCCGTCGCTGCCGCTGACAGTCACCGAGTGGGAGGAGTGGGGCAATCCCCTCGACGACCCCGAGGTGTACGCGTACATGAAGTCCTACACGCCGTACGAGAACGTCACCGCCGTGGACTATCCCGCGATCCTCGCGGTGACCAGCCTCAACGACACCCGGGTGCTCTACTCCGAGCCGGCGAAGTGGATCGCCCGGCTGCGGGCGGTCGCCCCGGGCGGCGACTACCTGCTGAAGACCGAGATGGGTGCCGGGCACGGCGGCCCGAGCGGTCGCTACGACTCCTGGCGTGAGGAGGCGTTCATCAACGCCTGGATCCTGGACCGCCTCGGTCGCGCCTGACGACGGGGCGGCGGCGATGACCGACGAGGACGAGCCGGGGTCGACGCCCCGGCGCACCTCCGCGTGGATGATCCTCGCCGTGGTCGCCGCCGCCCTGCTCGTCTGCTGCTGCTCCGCCGCCGTGGGCCTGCTGATCTCCTGGTCGGCCGGGCTCTTCCACAACCCGACCTGACCGCCGACGCGGCTTCAGCCGCGGCCGGCACCAACCAGCGCCGCCGCCTCGCCGGTACGCACCATCCGCTGCCAGCGCAACCGGTTGCCGATCAGTGCGGTGACCACCGACTGCACCACCACCAGGTACATGAGCTGCCGGTAGACCAGTTGCTGGAACGGCAGCGCCCACAGCGGCCCGTACCGCTCCCGGTCCAGCCGCAGCGCGTACCCGGCGGTGGCCGCCTGGAGCAGCAGCAACCCCGCCCAGGCCAGGGCGAGGGTCGACCAGGGCAGGAAGAGCAGGCCGTACACGGCGAACACGTCGACCGCCGGAGCGGTGAGCGGCAACACGATCTGGAACACCGTGAGGTACGGCAGGCCGCGTCGGCCCAACTTGCCGCCGGCACCCGACTCGCGCAGCGCGTGCCGGTGCTTCCACATCGCCTGCATCGTGCCGTAGCACCAGCGGTAGCGCTGTCGCCAGAGTTGACGCAACGACGACGGGGCCTCGGTCCAGGCGATGGCCGACTCCTCGTAGACGACCCGCCAGCCGGCCCGCAGCACCTTCATGGTCAGGTCGGTGTCCTCGGCCAGCGTGTCCGACGGCACCCCACCCACCCGCAGCAGCACCTCGCGGCGGAACGCACCGATCGCACCGGGAATGGTCGGCATGCACTCCAGCACGTCGTACATCCGTCGGTCGAGGTTGAAGCCGATCACGTACTCCAGGTGCTGCCACCGGCCGAGCAGCCGACGCCGGTTGGCGACCTTGGTGTTGCCGCTGATCGCGCCCACCGACGGGTCGGCGAAACCCTGCACCAGTCGGTACACGGTGTCCGGCTGGAAGACGGTGTCCCCGTCCACCAACACCAGCAGGTTCGCCCGGGCGGCCCGGATGCCGGTGTTCAGCGCCGCCGGCTTGCCGGCGTTGGCCTGCCGGATCACCCGTACCCCGCGCAGTCGCATCCGCTCGACGATGTCGGCGGTCCCGTCGTCCGACCCGTCGTCGACGACGATCACCTCCAGCGCCGGGTACGCGCTGGCCATCAGCGACCGGACCGTGGCGGCGATGTTCGCCGCCTCGTTGTACGCGGGCACGATCACCGAGACGGGTGCCCGCACCTCCGGTCGGTCCCGCCGCGGACGGCGGACCCGGCGCACGTGCCGCTGGGCACAGACCACCTGCACCACGAGACGTGCGATCCCCAGTACGAGGGCGGTGGCGAGCAGCACGTTCATCACGTCGGCCGCCCAGCGGGCACCGGTCTGGGTCCAGCGCAGCGCGGTGCCGCTCAGCCGGGCACCAACGCCGGCCGGCACCATCGACGGCGAGGCGTCGATGCCGGCGGAGACGGTGGTGAACCGGTAGCCCTGCTCGCCCAGCGCGGGCAGCAGCCGGTCCAGCGCGGCGAGGGTCTGCGCCCGGTCACCGCCGCCGTCGTGCATCAGCACCACCGCTCCCCGGCCCTGCTTCGGGGTGGCCGCCCGCACGATCCGGTCGGCTCCGGGGCGCTGCCAGTCCTTGGTGTCCAGGTCGGTGAGCACCGCGACGTGCCCGGCACCGGCGGCGGCCCGCAACGCGGCGTACTCGGACCCGGTCAGCGCCGTCGGCACCGAGGAGAACGGCGGCCGGAACAGGGTCACCTCCCGGCCGGCGGCCGACGCGACCGCCTTACGGGTCAGCGACAGTTCGAGGTCGCGACGCCACGGCGACACGTCGGCGAGGTTGGCGTGGGTGAACGTGTGCGACCCGATCTCGTGCCCCTCGGCGAGGATCCGCCGGACCAGTTCGGGGTGCTCGTTGACCCGGGCACCCACCACGAAGAAGGTGGCGTGCGCGCCGTGCCGGCGCAGCACGTCGAGAACCTGCGGCGTCCACCGCGGGTCCGGCCCGTCGTCGAAGGTCAGCGCGATGGTGCGGTCCGGCAGCGCCCGACTGACCGGTTCGGCGCGGTCCAGCCGCAGCACCGGCCCGCCCGAGCCGACGGCGGCCGGGACGTCCGGCGCGGGCCGCGCGGTGGCGTTTCCCGAACCACCGGCGAGGCCACTCACCAGACCGTTGACGGTGAGCGCCGCGAGCAGCAGGAGCAGCCCGAGCAGGAGAAGCAGCCAGTGTGCCCGGGGGTCACGCCGGGCCACGTGTTTCGCCATCGTCACTGCGGCTTACCGGGCGACCTGCTCGGCTTGGCGGTGTTGCGGTGCTCGTCGCCGCGACCCGGTCGGTCGGTGGCCGACGGCGCACCGGTGACGTCGGCGGTCGTACCGGCAGGGGTGGGGCTTCGGTCGCCGGCGGTCCGGGTGACGCGCGGCAGCGGCGCCGACGTCCGGGTCAACGGCGACGGCGACGGCGAGGTGGCCACCCGGGGCTGGTTGATCTCGTCGACGCCGGCCTCCACCGGGCGCGTCCCCCGGGAGTCGTCCGACCAGCCGGGCAGCGGCACCGAGGTGTCCAGGAAGAGCCCCGCGACGATCAGGGCCAGGCTGGTGAGCAGGCCAAGGCCCATGGCGGTGCCAGCGATGACGGTCAGCCGCCGACGACGCCCGGTGCCGTCGACGAACACCGGCGGGGCGGTGCCCGGTTGGTTGTGCATCTGGCGAACTCCCATGGTCACCGTGCCGGGACCGTCGGGTCCGACACCGGAAACCCGATCGTCCGGGCCTCCGGTGCACACAGCGACGCCGCCACCTGCTGTGTTACATCGACTCAGGCCGTACGCAGCTCGTCCAACGCCGTGCTGGTGCGCAGGAAGAGCAGACCGACACCGACCGTCACCAGCACCGCGGCCAGCGTGCCGGCACCGAGCCAGGCCAGGTGCTCCAGGGGTACGGGAACGGCTCGCTCGATCCCGGGGGTGTACACGATCCGGGTGTACTGCTCTCGGGTGGCCGGGTCGTCGCACAGCGCGGCCGTGGCCTCGCAGATCTCCGCCGATGAGCCGCCCGTCGACACCTTCGCGATGAGCCCTCGACCGAGCAGCGTGCCCACGGTGAGCGCGAGCAGGATCGCCGGCACCGCCGGGGTCAGCGCCTGCCAGGCCACCGAACGGCTCAGCACGGCGCGGGGCACCCCGGTGGCCACCAGCGCGGCGTAGGCACGTCGGCGGGCGACGATCCCCTCGACCAGCGCGACGATCAGCCCACCCGTCGCGATCAGAATGGCCACGGCCACCGCGCCGTCGACGAGATCCATGGTGGACAGATAGAAGGGGTTGTCGCCACCGTCAATCCCGGCGAGTCGACTCTGCTCCCGCTCGAGCTGGTCCTTGGTGGCGAAGTAGGCGCGCTGGGCGGCCGCACCCCCGCCGAAGATCACGGCGGCGAGCAGCGCGGCGAACGTGCGGCTGCCCGCCCACGGGTCGGCCATCAGCCGACCGGCCGCGAGCAGGGCCGCGGGACGGCGGGCGTGCCGGCGCAGCAACAACCCGCAGTTGTACGAGATCCAGCCGGTGCCGATCACCACGCCGACCATCGCCGCGATCCCACTCGCCGCGAACATCAGCGGCATCAGCCAGGTCACCAACTCCTCGTTGTCGTCGAACCGTTCCCCCACCGGCTGGATCGCCGCGAACGAGAGCACACCAAGCACGATCAGAACGCCGGCCCACGGTCGCGGGCCGCGCTCGCGGGGGGCCTTCCGGCTCACCCCGAGCGGGCTGGTGGTGACCGTACGCAGCATCACCGCGGTGGCCAACGCCGCGACGACCGGCAGACCGAGCACCACCCCGGCCAGCGCGCCGGGTGACGGCAGCACATCGGTGGGCAGGGCCAGTTGACCTCGCGCGTCCGGGCGGTGCAGCAGATCGCGACCCACCAGGTAGACACCCAGCCCGGTGAGCGTGCCGAACAGAGCGGCCACGCCGGTCTCCAGCACCACCAACCGGGTGACCTGCCCGGGAGTGGCGCCGGCCAACCGGAGCCCGGCCAACCGGCGGTCCCGTGCCGGCGCGCCGAGCCGGGCGCACTGACCGGCCAGCGCCAGCACCGGGAGCATCAGCATCAGCAGCGCGAACGCCGTACCGCCACGCAACCCGGGCTCCACCAGCAGCGCGTTGTGGTACTGCTCCGACCACCTGTTCGGGTTCTCCTCCGTCGCGGTGGGCGTGGGGATGGCCAACACGGTGAGCGCCGCGAGCCCGGCCAGTGTCGCCAGCAGGGCGCTGAGCGCCGTGAGCACCACCCGGGCGGTGTCGGTGCGGGTGCCGGCGAGGGCGAGCCGGACCAGCGTCGCCGGTCTCACCGCGCGCCGCCGGCCAGCGGCACGTCGAGCCCCAGGCCGGTGTGGTCCACCAGGCCGTCGCGCAGCACGATCTCCCGATCGGCGTACGCGGCGATCCGCGGCTCGTGGGTGACGAGCACGACGGAGGTGTGCTGCTCACGGGCGAGCCGGACCAGTTGGGTGAGGACCTGTTCACCGGTGAGCGTGTCCAGCGCTCCGGTCGGCTCGTCGGCGAAGAGCACCCGCGGTTCGGTCACCAACGCCCGCGCCGTGGCGCACCGCTGCTGCTGACCGCCGGACATCTCACCCGGCCGGACGTCGGCCAACTCGGCCACCCCGAACCGTTCCAGCCAGGTGAGTGCCGCCACCCGCGCCTCTCGCCGCCCCGTGCCGGCGAGAAGCAGCGGCAGGGAGACGTTCTCCGCCGCGGTCAGTTCGGCCACCAGCTGGCCGAACTGGAACAGCACCCCGAACTCGGTACGCCGCAGCCGGGACCGGGCCGCCTCCGACCAGGTGTCGATGCGGTGCCCGCGCCAGCTGACCTCACCGGCGTCCGGCCGGAGGATCCCCGCCAGGCAGTGCAGCAGGGTCGACTTGCCGCAGCCACTCGGCCCGGTCACGGCGACGATCTCGCCCTCGGCCACGTCGAGCGTCACGCCGCGCAGCGCGGGCGTCGGACCGTACGCCCGAACCACGCCGCGAGCCTGGAGTTGCGTCACGGATGCACCTCCCGGTGCCAGTCGGCGACCCGGCCCAGGGTGGCGTGCAACCACCCCAGATCCGCGTCGAGGTGGGCGATCGCGAAATCGGCCGCGATCACATCGCTGAGGGTGGCGGTCGGGTCGGTCTTGACCGCTGTCAGTTCCCGCAGGCGTGCGGTGTGCGCGGCCCGCTGGGCGACCAGGTAGGAGCGGGCCCGGTCGACGTCGGCGACCAGCAGCGCCACCACGACCTTGGCGAAGAGCGTGCTGGCCACGTACGGCATCGGCGGTTCCACTGTGGACAGCCACTGGTCCAGCGCGTCCCGCCCCTGGTCGGTCAACGCGTACGCGGTGCGGTCCGGCCCGGCCACGCGGTCCTGCCCGGCGGCGGCCACCAGCCCGTCGCGTTCCAGCCGGCCGAGAGTGGCGTAGACCTGCCCGAAGGCCAGCGGCCGAGCGCGCGGCAGCCGCTCGTCGTGCGCACGCTTCAGCTCATACCCGTGCCGACTGCCCCCAGCGAGCAACCCGAGCAGAACATGCGGCGTCGACACCCCGCCCACTATTCACCCAGCGAATACCCAAGTCAACAACCCCACCCACCCTGCCCCCACCCCTCCCCCTCCTACCCCGCCCCCATCTGAGTTGATCAAGAAGTTTGCGTCATCCCATCGACGAAATCTGACGCAAACTTCTTGATCAACCAGGACAAGAGGTGGGGGGTGAGGGTGGGCAGGGGCGGGGGTGGGGTTAGGGGGTTTGGGGCCAGGCGGGGGTTCGGCCGGTCTGGGTCAGGAGGTGGGCCAGGTCCGAGGTGGGTGTCTCGGTGGGGGTGGCGGGCGGGACCGGGTCGGCGAAGACGCCCATCTTGCGGGCGGTGGGGCCCAACTGCTCCACCAGCGCGTGCAGCTCGGCCACCGCCTCCGGGGCCGGGTGGTACGGCTGGCCGGTGGCGACAGCGAGGTCCCAGCCGTGCACGATCAGGTCCAGCAGAGCCATGCCGCCGACGACGGACTGCGGCATGCCCATGCCCGGTGACACACCCTCCAGTGTGGATGGCTTCGACCAGGCGGCGATCAGCCGGCCGGTCTCGACCTCGAAGCGGTCGCGCCAGCCGTCGGCCAGGTGGTCGGGCTTCTCGGCCCACTCCACCTGCCGCTTCTCGGCCAGGTCCTGAAAGTTGATCACCACCTGGAAGAGGTGGTTGAGCAGATCACGGACCAGATAGTCCTGGCAGGGCGTGGGCAGGTCGAGCTGGTCGTCGGAGATGCCGCGTACCACGCCGATGGTTGCCGGAGCGGCAGCGGCCAGCAGATCGCTAGTCTGAGTGGACATAGGGCCAGCGTATGAGGGTGGTCTTGAACAAATGCGACAGCGACCGCGTGGCGACAGCCGGGGAATCCTGGACCCCGGGCGGCTGCTGCGCGAGGTGCGCTTCCGTCGGCACCTGCCGACGGAGTCGCTGCGCCAGTGGGTCGAGCACTACTGGTTGATCGACTGGTCGTTGAGCACACCGTTCGAGCAGCGGGTCGTGCCACACCCGGCGGTGAACGTGGTGTTCCGACGTGACGACGGCGACGGCGACAACCACGCACACGGGCCCGAGGCCGGCGAGGTGGCCGGGGTGGGCCGCGACCTGTTCCGGATCACGCTCAGCGGCACCGGCCGGGTGTCCGGGGTGCAGTTCCGCCCCGGCGGGTTCCACCCGTTCTGGCGTCGCCCGATCAGTGAGCTGACCGGCCGTCGGGTGCCGCTGCCCGCCGGCCGGCTGACCCACCCGGATTTCCCGATGTTCGCGCCCTCGGGGCCAGCCCTCTCGACAGCCAACGACGATGAGCGCTGCCGGGCACTGGACACCCTCCTCACCGGCTGGCAGCCCGAGCCGGACCCGATGGCCGAGGAGGCCGTCCGGCTGGCCGAGGCGATCCGCACCGACCGGACCGTGCTGCGCGTCGACGACCTCGCCACCCGGCACGACGTTCCGGTCCGCCGGTTGCAACGGCTCTTCATGGAGTACGTGGGGGTCGGGCCGAAGTGGGTGATCCGCCGCTACCGGCTCCAGGAGGCGGTCGAACAGGCCGCCGGCGCTCCGCTGAGCTGGGCTGACCTCGCCGCCGACCTCGGCTACAGCGACCAGGCCCACCTGGTCCGCGACTTCACCGCAGTGGCCGGGGTGTCCCCCGCCGCGTACGCCCGCTCGGTGCGCTGAGCAAACCGGACGTCAGCGGCGACGCAGAACGACCACGGCGACGTCGTCCTGGATCTCCGGCGGGGCCAGTTCCACCAGCAGTCGAGCGCAGAACTGGTCCAGGTCACCGTCGACGGTCGCGGCGACCCCGGCCAGCGCGGCCAGCCCCTCGTCGATGGTGGCGTCCCGTCGTTCGATCAGCCCGTCGGTGTAGAAGACCAGCGTGGCCCCGGCCGGCAGCACGAACTCCAGGTCGGCCGGGCGGGGGGCGCGAACGCCGAGCAGCGGCGCCGAGTGCTGCACGAACTCGACCTTGCCGTCCATCACCATCAGCGGCGGAAGGTGCCCGGCGCTGGCCAGCCGGACCCGCCCGGTCGGCGGGTGCAGCAGCAGTACGCAGAGCGTCGCCAGCTCGTTCGGCAGCAGTGTCCGCATCAGCTCGTTGACCCGGTGCAGGATCTCGCCGGGCTGGTGGCCCTCGACCGCGTACGCCCGCACCGCGTGCCGCAGCTCGGCCATGACCGTCGCCGCGTGCAGCGAGTGGCCGGCGACGTCCCCGATCGCCAGCAGCAGGTGCCCGTCGAGCATCACCAGCTCGTAGAAGTCGCCACCCACCTCGGTCTGCGCGCTGGCCGGCTCGTAGCGCACCGCGAGGTCCAGCCCGGCCACTGTGGGCAGCCCACGCGGGAGCAGGCTGCGTTGGAGGGTGACGGCGATCCGGTGCTCCTCGTCGAACGAGCGCTGCGCCTCCACGGCCGCCGCCACCGCCTGAGCCAACTGCTTGAGCACCGGGGTCCGCGCGGTCTGGGTGGCGGTCGGGACCACCACGTACAGCGGGGCACGGTCCTCGCGCAGTCGGGCGGCGGCGATCGTCACCGTGTCGTCCGCCGGCCAGTCGACAAGCCCCCAGTTCGCGGGGGCCTCCACCCGGACCGTGGCGCCGGTCGGCACCCCGGTGTCGTCGACGACCCACGGCACCACGGCGGCCACCGCGCCGGGGCCGGCGCAGACGCCCGCGAGGCAGTCACCGTCGAAGGTCTCGGCGATCACCGCCGCCGGGCTCTTGAAGATCTGGGCGGCGCCCTCGGCGGCGGCCTCCAGCAGGCGCGCGAAGGTCGGCGCGGCGTGCACGGCGACGGTCGTGTCGGCCAACCCGAGCAACCGCTCGGCGAGCAGTTCGGCCCGCTGCCGGGCCTGGTAGTAACGCAGCACCGCCCGGGTGGTGGCGATCAGCTCCTCGGGCTCGATCGGCTCGGTCAGGTACGCGTCAGCGCCCCGGGTCAGCCCCTGGGCGCGGTCGGCCACGTCCACGGCGTGCGCCGACACGTGGATCACGGGCATCGCCGGGTGCCGCGCCTTGATCTGTTCGCAGACCTCGTAGCCGCTCAGGTCGGGCAACCGGACGTCGAGAACCACCAGGTCGATCCGGTCCACCTCGACCCGGGCCAACGCCTCGGCGCCGTTCTCGGCCTCCAGCACCGTGAACCCGGCCCGGGTCAGCCAGCTGACCAGCAGGTAACGCTTGGTACGACTGTCGTCGACCACCAGGATGGTTGTCGGCCCGCCGTCCATGTCGTCACGCCCCGCCGGTGGGCAGGGAGACGGTGAACGTGCTGCCCTCGCCCGGCGCGCTGGTCAGCTCCAGCGTCCCGCCCAGCAGCGTCACCAGCCGCCGGGCGTACGGCAGGCCGAGGCCGGTGCCGCCGACCCGGGTGGCTCCGGGCACCTGGTAGAACTCCTCGAAGATCCGGTCGTGCAGCTCGGGAGCGATGCCCGGCCCGGTGTCGGTGACCTCGAACTGCCAGCGGTCGCCGTGTTGGCTGGCCCGCAGCCGCACCTCGCCGCGTTCGGTGAACTTCAACCCGTTGTGCAGCAGGTTGCGCAGCACCTGGCCGAGCAGCACCTCGTCGGTGCGCAGCACTGCCGGCCCGCGCGGCTCCTCCACCACCAGCTCCACGTTCGGACGGGTGGCCAGGGCGCGCAGGGTGCCGCGCAGTTGACCGAAGACCGGGCGCAGGTCGACCTCGACCACGTCGGGCTCGATCCGGCCGGATTCCGCCTTGGCCAGGTCGAGGAGTTCGTTGACCAGGTTGAGCAGATCGGCCGCCGACGAGCGGATCAGCTCGACCTGGCGGCCCTGCTCGTCGGTGAGCGGGTCGGAGGCGGAGTCGGTGAGCAGCCGCCCCAGGCCGATGATCGCGGTGACCGGGGCGCGCAGCTCGTGGCTCACGTTGGCCAGGAACCGGCTCTTCGACTCACTCGCCGCGCGGAGCTGGGCCGACTTCTCGTCCAGCTCGGCGTAGAGGGCGACGACGCCGCGGTTGGTCTCCTCCAGCTCCTCGGTGAGCTGGTTGTAGAGCGCCAGCACACCACGGTTGGTCTCGGCCAGTTCCTCGTTCAGCACCGCCAACTCGTCGCGCTGACTGCGCACCTCGTCGAGTGCGGCGATGAGCTGACCGTTCTGGGTGGTGAGCTCGTCCAGCGCGCTGGCCGGCGCGGTGCGGCCGAGTTCGGCGCGGAACTCGGCGAGCCGCTCCGGGGTCGGCGTCGGCGCGCTGGCCGGGACTCGTCGGGACATCCTCACGACCGTAACCCCCTCGACGGTCGACACGCTCAGTGTGTCAACCAGTCGGGACACCGCGCCGGACTGCGGCTGGTAGCGGCCGTCCGGCAACGGGGACATCGGGGCCAGGTCGGCGCGCAGGTGGAACCGGCCGTCGGCACCCGCGTCGACGTGGAAGGAGACGTCCGCTCCCGCTGTCGTCCGCAGCAGGTCCCGGGCGACCTCGCTCAGTGCGGTGGCGATCCGGACCTGGTCCTGGTGTTCCAGGCCGACCACCATGGCCACCTCGCGGCCCCGCTGGCGGATCACGAAGATGTCCTGCTCGACCCGCAGCGCCATCTGCAGCAGCGGCAGCGCGGCCGATCCCTCGGTCATGCCCACGACCTCGCTACCAGTACGCAGGCGTCGTCGCGGCGCACCCCGGCGTCCCGTAGCAGGGTCGCCGCCATGACCAGTGGGGATCTCTCCGCCAGGCCCGGGTAGTCGGACATCCGCCACCGGTCGACCACCCCGTCGCTGTGCATCACCAGCCGGGCACCGGGGCCGAACGGGTAGTCGTACTCCCGGATGGCCGGTCGTTGGTGGCCGGCGATGCCGGGCAGCGACACCAGCCCCCGGCGCTGGCCGCCTCCCTCGACGATCACGCCGGAGATGTTGCCCAGGCCGGCGTAGTGCAGCACACCGGCCGTCGGCACCAGCTCCGCGACCGCGAGGGCCGCGCCGCGGGTGTGCGACATGCTGCGGTGCAGGTGACCGACCACCACCGCCGGCGGGCCGGCGGGGGCGTCGCGGAACGCGGCCAGCGCCGCCTCGGTGGCGGCACCGGCCAGCGGGCCGTGCCCCAGCCCGTCGCTGACCAGCACCTGGTGCCGCCCGTCGGCGACCCGGACGGCGTAGCCGTCGCCGCTGACCGTCTCGCCGGTCAGCGGTCGGGTCAGAGCACCGGCCCAGGACGGCCGCGCCGCCTCGGCCGGCCAGACCTGCACGGCGAGGACGGTCCCCCGGCCGGATAGCGAGTATCCGTCGAACCAGCTGGCCTGCCGGACGATGGCACCCAGACCGATGCCGAGGGTGCCGGTGGTGGAGTGCCCGTCCCGCGACGAGACGGTCAGGTCGGCCATGCCGGGCCCGGAGTCGATGGCCACCAACTCCACCCCGGCCTGCCCGGCGCGGCGTACCGGCCGCAGCAGCAGGACACCCTCGTCGGCGTGCTTGACCAGGTTGCTGGTCAGCTCGGCCGCGACGATGGCCAGGTCGGCGATGCGCGCCGCACCTATCTCCACCTGCGCGCCGAGGCGCTCGGCGGCGCGTCGGACGGCGCTCGCCGCGCTGCTGGCCTCCACCCGGAACCAGATGCCACTGTCGGTGACCGCGTCGGCGTTCACCTGGACCACTTGGTGACCGTGATCCGCGTGCCGGTTTCCGCTGACGTCTCGATCTGGAACTCGTCGACCAGGCGGCGCGACCCGCTGAGCCCGAGGCCGAGGCCGCCGCCGCTGGTGTAGCCGTCGGTCATGGCCAGGTCGAGGTCGGCGATGCCCGGCCCGGAGTCGGCGAACACGATCTGCACACCTTTGCGTCGGCCGTTGTCCACGACCGTCACCTCGACCGAACCGCCGCCGCCGTACACCAGGGTGTTGCGGGCCAGTTCGCTCGCCGCGGTGACCAGCTTGGTCTGGTCGACGAGGGACAACCTGCTGGCCACCGCCACGGCGCGGACCAGTTGCCGAACGCGCACCACGTCCTCATCGCTGCGAACCGACTGCGCCTGTGGCTGGCCCAGGTCGATGCCCGCGGTCACGGCGTGGCCGTCTCGGCGTCCGGTTCGTCGTCGAGCTGGTAGTCGAGCTCTTCGGCGTGGGCCGCCGCGATCAGCTCCATGCCGCGTTCGACGTTCAGCGCGGTACGGATGCCGTTCAGCGACAGCCCCAGTTCGACAAGGGTGATGGCGACGGCGGGGCGCATCCCGACCACCACCGTCTCCGCGTCGAGCACCTTGGAGATCGACGCGATGGTGGAGAGCATCCGCCCGACGAAGGAGTCGACGATGTCCAGCGCGGTGATGTCGATGATGACGCCGTGGCAGCCGGTGGCGACGATCCGCTCGGCGAGGTCCTCCTGGAGCTGCACCGCCGTCTGGTCGGACATGTCGAGCTGGATGGAGACCAGCAGGATGTCCCCGATCTTGAGGATCGGCACCCGTTCCATCAGGCGTCCCTGCGTGGCTGCCGGCGGGCGGTTTCCACCCCGTTGAGCCGCAGCACGTGGCGCAGCGCGTCGGCGAGGCTCGCCTTGGTGGCGATGTCCCCGAACTCGATGCCGAGCGCCACGATGGTCTGCGCGATCTGCGGGCGGATGCCGGAGATGATGCAGTCGGCGCCCATCAGCCGTGCGGCCACCACGGTCTTCAGGATGTGCTGGGCGACCTGGGTGTCCACCGCCGGCACGCCGGTGATGTCGATGATCGCGTACGGCGAGCTGGTGTCGACCAGGGTCTGCAGCAGCCGCTCCATGACGACCTGGGCGCGGGCCGAGTCCAGGGTGCCGACCAGCGGCACGGCGACGACGCCCTCCCAGAGCTTGACCACCGGCGTGGAGAGTTCGAGCAGCTGCTCGGCCTGGTCGGCGATCAGGCTCTCCCGGGTACGGACGAAGCTCTCGAAGGTGAACAGGCCCATCTCGTCGACAAGCTTCGAGAAGGCGACGTAGTCCGGTAGCGCGGTCGGGCCGCCGGCCTCCTGCACCAGCTCGGCCAGCACGTCCTTGAGCGCGAAGATGCTGATCGTGGTCTCGCTGGCGGAGAAGCCCTGCCGGGCCCGACCCCGGGACAGCTCGGAGAGCGCGGCGCGCAGTTCGGCGGCGCTGTCGGCGGACAGGTCGATGATGCCCTGGTCGCCGGTGGCGACGATGGCACGGTGCAGGTCCTGGACCTGCCGGCGCAGCTCGGCCTGGCTCAGCCGGCCCCGCAACGAACTGGTGACAATCTCGGTCCACCGAGTCGTGACCCGTTCGTCCTGCTCGCTCAGCAGCGCGGCGAGCCGACCACTTTCTTCGGTGCTCAACGCCATTTCGAACCCCCTTGACCTGGACCGGGCGGACTCTATCACCGGGGCCTGACCAACTACTTGCCCCGTAGCAACGGAATGACGATGACCACCGGATCACGGCTCCCGTTCTACCTCCGAGGGTGGTCGTGGGATACCGTTCCCCCGATAACAGGAGGTCTGGCGAATGTCGTTGACGGTGCACACGGAACAACGCGGCGACGTGGTCGTCGTGGCGGTCGCTGGCGAGCTGGACATGGCCACCGCACCGCAGCTGCAGGACCAGATCACCGATCTGCTCGACAAGGGCCGCAACCGGCTGGTGTTCGACCTGGCGGACGTCTCGTTCTGCGACTCGACCGGTCTGTCGGTCTTCGTCCGGGCGAAGAACAGCTGCGACGAGGCTGGCGGCGTGGTCCGGCTGGCCGCCCCGCAGCGGGGTGTGCTGCGCATCCTTGAGGTGAGCGGTCTGGTCGAGGTGCTGCACACCTACCCGACGGTGGATGAGGCAGTCGCCGGCGAACCGACGCCGGCGTCCTCCTGACCGCTGCGGCTCGTCACTCGTCCTCGACGTAACGGGGACGAGCGATCGCCATGCCCGCCGCCGTCTGCACGGCGAGGGCGCCCAGCAGGAACCCGATCGGCGCGGTCCAACCACCGGTGGCCTCGTAAAGGATGCCGACCATCAGCGGGCCGAGGGCGGCGATCACGTAGCCGGTGCTCTGCGCGAACGCGGAGAGCGCGACGGTGCCCTCGGCGGTGCGGGCGCGCAGGCCGATGGCGGTGAGGATCATCGGGAACGCGCCCTGACCGATCGCCAGCAGGGCGACCCAGAGCAGCGCGGCACCGTGCGGTGCGAGCGCCAACCCCAGGTAGGCCAGCGTCGACGCGGTGGTCAGCCCGAGCACCAGCGGACGCAGGCTGCCCAACCGGCCGGCCAGGGTGGGCATCAGCAGCGCGATCGGCACGCCGAGCGCGGTCACCCCGGCGAGCAGCAGCCCCGCCGACTCCGGCTGGTAACCGGCGTCGCGGAACAGTTGGGCCAGCCAGCCCATGATCGCGTACCCGCTGAGCGACTGCGCCCCGAAGTAGACGGCCATCGCCCAGCCGAGCCGGGTCCGCGCCGGCCGGACCCGGGTGGGTGCGGCGACGGCCGCCGTCGGGGTCGCCCGCCGCGCCGCGGCGCGGGTCCGCAGCGCCAGCGGCACCCACGGGAGTACGGCCACCGCGGCCATCGCGGCCCAGACGCCGAGCCCGGCCCGCCACGACCCGAAGGCGTGCGCGATCGGCACCGCGGAGGCGGCGGCCACCGTGGTGCCCACCGTCAACGCCATCGTGTACGCCCCGGTGACCAGGCCGGTGCGGTGCGGGAAGTGCTGCTTGACGAGCATCGGCAGCAGGATGTTGGCGACCGCGATGCCGGACAGCGCCAGCGCGCTGGTGAGCACGAAGATCAAGGCCGAGTCGGTGGCGACCCGGAGCACCTGGCCGACGGCGAGGGCGAGCATGGCCACCACCAGCACCCGGGCCGGTGCCACCCGGCGGACCAGCCACGGGGTGAGCGCGCCGAGGCCGGCGAACGCGATGGTGGGCAGGGTGGTGACCAGGCCGGCGGTGGCGCCGGAGAGGCCCAGCCCGTCGCGGACCTCGTCGAGCAGCGCGCCGAGGCTCGTCACCACAGCCCGCAGGTTGAGCGCTACCAGCAGCATCCCGACCAGCACCAGCGCGCCACCGGTCGCCGGGTGCGTGCGCCGGCCGGCGCCGGGGTCCCGGCTCGGGCGGGGGTCGGCGGTGGCGGGGGCGGGCAGCGCCGGAGCGGCGGTTGGTGGCGGGGTCATGACCGCTAACCTACAATCATGGGATGAATTTGGGACCGGTGATGTAACCAGTGCCACCGTCTGTGGAATTCCCCTCCGCGCCGCCCGCGCCGCCCCGCGACCAGCCGCCCGTGCCGCCCCGCGGCCATCGGGTCCGGCAGACCACCGAGCAACTCCGCGCGCGGATCCTCGGCGGCGAGTGGCCCGTCGGCGCGCGCATTCCCACCGAGCCACAACTGGTCGCCGCGCTGGGTGTCGGGCGCAACACGGTCCGCGAGGCGGTCCGCGCCCTGGTGCACGCCGGGGTGCTCGAATGCCGGCAGGGCTCCGGCACCTACGTGGTGTCCACCGACGAACTGGCACCCGTGGTCGCCCGCCGGCTCGGCGGCGACCGGATGACCGAGGTCGTCGAGGTACGCCGCGCCTTCGAGGTGGAGGCCGCCCGGCTCGCCGCGCTGAGGCGTACCCCCGAGGACCTGGCGGCGCTCGACGGCGCGCTCGCCCAGCGCGAGGCCGCCTGGCACGGTGGCCAGGTCGACGCGTTCGTCGAGGCCGACGCGGCGCTGCACACGGCGGTGGTCGCCGCCGCGCACAACGCCATGCTCGCCGAGCTGTACGCCTCGGTGGGCACCGCCCTGCGCAGCACCGTCGCCCAGGCCATGGGTGGGGCGCTCACCCCCGAGCGCTACGTCGACCACACCCGACTGGTCGAGGCGATCCGGGCCGGCGACCCCGGCCGGGCGGCGCTCGAAGCCGGCGCTTTTCTGGAACCCGCCGTACGGGCATAGGTTGTGCCCGACAGAAAAGCGGACACCTCGGGAGTACGGATGCTCAAGGGTTTCAAAGACTTCATCATGCGCGGCAACGTCGTCGACCTGGCGGTCGGCATCGTCATCGGTGCTGCTTTCACGGGCGTGGTCACCCAGCTCACCAAGTCGTTCCTTGAACCACTGATCAAGGCAATCGGCGGGGGCACCAGCCTCTCGGCCGGGAAGTGGACACTCAACGGTCAGGTCTTCGACTGGGCGGCGTTCATCAACGCCCTGATCACGTTCCTGCTCACTGCCGCAGTGCTCTACTTCTTCGTGGTGTTCCCGATGAACAAGCTGGCCGAGCGGCGGCAGCGGGGCGAGGAGCCGCCGCCCTCGGCGCCGAGCGAGGAGGTCAAGCTGCTCACCGAGATCCGGGACGCCCTGGTCTCCGCCGGTCACACCACTCCCGGCCAGCAGCGCGGGGCGCTGGACGACGTGCTGGGCCGCCGTCCCGAGCCGCCGACGCAGCGCTGACGCCGAACGGATGCACATCGGCCCCTGTGGGATTCCCGCAGGGGCCGCACCTTCTCGTACGTGTGTTCGATAGAGTCCCGCCATGGAGCAGCGAAAGCACTGGTGGAACGGGAAGTGGGGGCGACTGGCCCGGCGGGACGTCTTCCTGCGGGTGGACGCCGACCGATGGCATGTCGAGCAGCGCGCCGGTGGCGCCGAGGGCATCTCCCGTTTCTACGAGTACGGCAGTGCGGACGAGGCCGAGGACACCGTCCGGGCACTGCTCGACGGGCCGGACACCTGGCGCGAGCTGTCTCCCCGACCGCCCGGCGGCTGGACCCTCCCGAACACCTGAACGGGCTGCGTGGCGGCCCGTCGCCCGCCACCTTGCGCGGGCCGTGGAGGCGGTATTGCTTTCGACGGTGATGCCTCTGAGGCATGGTGATGCCTCAGAGGCATCACGCTCTTCAGGCCCATCACCTGCGTATCTGCCGCCTCCGCAGCTATCACCTCCGGCACGGCGGCGTTTAGCGGCGCGACGCCCTGGGAACCGCAGCGGGATGGACCAGCAGGACGCGCAGCAGGCGACCATCTCACGGATCACCACCGGGATGCCGGTGGTCGACTCAGCCGGCACCGAGGTCGGAACCGTGGACCTCGTCCAGCGGGGCGACCCGAACGCGGTGACCGTCCAGACACCGACCGCCGACCCGGGCAGCAGCCTGGACGAGCTGATCGAGGCGACCGCGGTCGAGGAGCCGGACGTGCCGGCCGATCTGGCGGCGCGGCTGCTGCACAGCGGCTACCTGAAGGTCTCGACCGAGCTGACCCGCACCGGCGCGGTCTACGTACCGGCCGACCGGATCGGCTCGGTGGCCGACGGCCGGGTCCTCCTGGCCGTCGGCGTGGCCGACCTGCCATCCGAGGAGTAACCCGACGGCCCCGGCTCGGCGGGGGTGGCCTCGGCTGACGGGGCGGCTGGGCGGCGGTGGAAGAGCAGCAGCATCAGGCAGCCCGCGACCAGGCCCCAGAACGCGCCGCCCACGCCGATCAGCGTCACCCCGGACGCGGTCACCACGAAGGTGACAACGGCGGCCTCGCGGGTCGCCGGGTCGGTCACCGCCGAGGCGAGCGCGGTGGCGAGGGCGCCCAGCAGCGCCAGCCCGGCGACCGCCTCGATGAGGATCGGTGGGGCGACAGCGACAAGCGTGGTGGCCACCCCGGCGCCCAGGCCGAGCACTGCCAGTCCAGCGCCGGCCGTGACCGAGGCGATCCACCGGCGCTCCGGGTCGGGGTGCGCGTCGGGGCCGGCGGCGAGCGCGGCGGTGATCGCCGCGAGGTTCACCGCGTGCCCGCCGGCCGGGGCGGCGAGCAGGCTGGCCAGGCCGGTGGTACGTAGCGCGGCGCCGAACGGCGGCCGGTAGCCGTAGCCGACCAGCACGGCCACGCCGGGTACGTTCTGCGCGGCCATGGTGACCAGGAACAGCGGCAGGGCCACCCCGACCAGTGCGGACGCGTTCCAGGCCGGCGCGGTCAGGGTGACCGACGGGATCAGCGCGGCACCGGTCAGGCCGGCCGGCGGTGCGGTGAGCGCGATCGCCGCCACCGCCACCACCAGCGCACCGGGCACCGCCCAGCGGCGGGCGAACCGGTGCAGCAGCAGCCAGGCGACCACTACCGGCCCGGCCACCACCGGCAGCTCGACAAGCGCGCGGACCGGGGCTGTGCACAGCGGCAGCAGCACCCCGGCGAGCATCGCGCCGGCCACCGGCTTGGGGATGGCGGCCACCGCCCGACCGAGTGGCGGGAACAGTCCGGCGGCGACGATCAGCACGCCGGAGACGAGGAACGCGCCCACCGCCACCCGCCATCCGCCCGGTGGCGGCCCGGTCGCTACCAGCAACGCCGCGCCCGGAGTGGACCAGGCGGCGCTCATCGGTATCCGGTACCGCCAGCCCAGCCAGGCGGCGGCGAGGCCGCTCGCCACGCAGAGCGCGAGCAGGCCGGAGGCGGCCTGCGCGTCCGACGCGCCAGCCGCTCGGAGCCCGGCCAGCACGACGGTGAACGAGCTGGCGAAGCCCACCAGCGCGGTCACCACCCCGGCCAGCACCGGTTGTACGGGTCCCGCCACTCCAACCCTCCCGACTGTTCCGTTTACGGAACGGCAGCGTGTAGCACGATAGCCGGGTGTCACACCCACCACCAGCCCCGCGTCCGGGCCTCGACGTGGATCCCGCCGTCGTCGGACGCCGGGTCCGTGCTTTGCGCGAGGAGCGGGGGATCTCACTGTCCACACTCGCCCGGCTCGCCGGTGTCGGAAAGGCCACCCTCTCCGGCCTGGAGAACGGCACCCGCAACCCCACCCTGGAGACGCTCTGGGCGGTCACCGCGCAGCTCGGCGTACCGCTGACGGCCGTGCTGGCGGAGCCGGCCGCCGGGCCGACAGTGCACGGCTCCGCCGTCACCGCCACCCTGCTGGAGGTGTTCACCGACACCGACGCGACCTACGAGCTGTACCGGATGCGGGTGGCGCCCGGCCCCGGGCAGCTCTCCCCCGCCCACCCGGCGGGGGTCACCGAGCACGTCACTGTCTTCGCCGGGGTGCTGCGCGCCGGGCCGGCCGACGCACCGCTGACCGCCCCGGCCGGTGGTCACCTCCGCTGGGTGTCGGACGTGCCGCACAGCTACGCGGCGGTGGGTGACGAGGAGGTCGCCGCCAGCCTGCTCCTGCGCTATCCGCGCCGCTGAGAACGGGCCGACCGGTCACGCACCGTCGGGGCCGCCGACGAAAATCGCAATCATTTCTCGACCTAGGTAGGAGGCGTAGAGACGAATGCGGGTTGTTCTTGGCAAGCTTGACCCCATGACGCTGATCCTCCGCTCGGTCATCCTCAACGACATCGGCTTGGTGCGCACCAACAACGAGGACTCCGCCCTCGCCGGTGACCGCCTGATCGCCGTCGCCGACGGCATGGGCGGGCTGCCTGCGGGCGAGGTGGCGAGCGAGATCGTGATCCGGATCCTGGACGAGCTGGCTCCGCCGACCGACCCCGACGGCGCCGCCGACGCCCTGCGTGCCGTGGTCAGCACCGCCAACCAGCGCATCCACGCCGCGATCACCGTCGACCCGAGCCGGGACGGCATGGGGACGACGCTCACCGCGGCGCTGCTGGCCGGGGAGACGCTGGTGCTGGCCCAGGTGGGCGACTCCCGCTGTTACCTGCTGCGCGACGGGGAGCTGACCCAGCTCACCCGGGACGACACGTTCGTGCAGGCGCTGGTCGATCAGGGCACCCTCTCGCCCGAGCAGGCCCGCCACCACCCGCAGCGGTCCCTGGTGACCCGGGCCGTGCAGGGCGCCGACACCCCGCCCGCTGTCGGTGTGCTCACAGTGGTCCCCGGTGACCGGCTGCTGCTGTGCAGCGACGGGCTCTCCGACTACGTCGAGGACGAGGCCATCGCGGCGGCCCTGGGCATGTACGCCGACCGTCAGCAGTGCGGTGAGCAGTTGGTGAAGCTGGCCCACCATGCCGGGGCACCGGACAACGTCACGGTCGTGGTCTCGGACGTCGTCACCCGCTGACCCGTACGACTCACTCGGCGGCCGGCTCCGGGCCGGCCGTCCGGGTGCCGTCGCCGACAGTAGATGGTTGTGCCATCTAGCTTGCGTCGCTACTGTCCATCGAGTGGATTCCGACCGGCGCGGGCAGTGGTTGCGGGGGGTGCTCGACATCTGCGTCCTGGCCCTGCTGTCCGAAGGCGAGTCCTACGGCTACCAGCTCGCCCAGGCGCTCGACACGGCGGGCGTCGGGCCGATCCAGGGCGGCACGCTCTATCCCGTGCTGCTGCGCCTGCAGAAGACCGGCCTGGTGACCGCGCAGTGGCGGGAGGGCAACGCCGGGCCGGCCCGCAAGTACTACCGGCTCACCGACGACGGGTACGCGGCGCTCCGCGCCGGCGGCAGCGCCTGGCTCACCTTCGTCCGGCCGGTGAACGACATCGTCACGAAGGGGGTCAGCCGGTGAACGCCGACGATTGGCTGCGTACGCTCACGGCCGAGCTGCACCAGCGGCGGGTCGCGGCGGACGCCGCGCGGCACGTGGTCGCCGAGGCCGCCACACACCTGCGCGAGGGAGGCGGCGACCCCTGGGTCGTCTTCGGCCCACCCCAGCAGTACGCGGGCGCCGTCGTGGAGAGCATCGGCACCGCGCCCGGACCGCGCCCCGGGCCGGTCCGGCTGCACGCCGCCGGCATCACCAAGAGGTACGGACGGCGGAGCGTGCTGCGCGACGCCACACTGACCGTCCGGGCCGGACAGATCGCCGCCGTCATCGGCGCGAACGGCTGCGGCAAGAGCACCTTCCTCCGGATCTGCGCCGGGCTGATGTCACCGGACGCCGGTGAGGTGACAGTCTCCGGGCGACTCGGCTACTGCCCGCAGTCCGGCGGCACCGCCGACTTCCTGCTCGCCGACGAACACTTCGTGCTCATCGGCGCCGGCCAGGGCGTGGCCCGGGGCCCGGCCCGCCGCGCCGGTCGGGCGGCTGCCCGTCAACTCGGTTGGGAAGCGGGCGGGGACGTGCAGGCCCGCCACCTGTCCGGCGGCACCCGGCAGAAGCTCAACCTGACCATGTCCACGCTCAGCGCGCCCGACGTGCTGCTGCTCGACGAGCCGTACCAGGGCTTCGACCAGGGCACGTACGTCAACTTCTGGGACCAGCTCAGCAGGTTGCGCGACACCGGCACCGCCATCGTCGTGGTGACCCACCTGCTCAACCAACTCGACCGGGTGGACATCGTGCTCGACCTGACCCCGGCGCGGGAGACCGGGTGGCACGCGCCCGGCATTCAGGGAGGTCGCCCATGAACCGGCTCGTCACCGTCGCCGAGATGACACTGCGGGAGCTGCTGCGGCGTCGGGGCGTACTCCTGCTGTTGTTGTTGATGCCGTTGACCTTCTACCTGATCCGGCGGGACGCCTACCTCGGGCAGTCGGTTCGCTCGCTGCTGCTCGGCGTGGGCTGGGCGGTGAGCACCGCCGCGCTGTTCGCCACCACCGCGGCCCGCGAGCTGGAGCCGAGGCTGCGGCTGGCCGGCTACCGTCCACACCACCTCTACCTCGGACGGATGCTCGGCCTGTGGACGGTGGGGCTGGTCATCTCCGTACCGTTCTTCCTGCTGCCGATGATCGACGGCGCGGACCTGCGGTACGGCGGCCTGGCGGCGGCGATGCTCTGTTCCGTCGCGGTGGCCGCGCCGTTCGGGATGTTGATCGGTGCGCTGTTGCCCCGCGAGTTGGAGGGCACGCTGCTGCTGCTCACCGTGGTGACGGTGCAGATGCTGATCGACCCGGCCGGGTCGGGGGCCAGGTTGACGCCGTTCTGGTCGAGCCGGGAGATCGCCACCTGGACCGTCGACAACACCGACCACGGCTACCTCTCCCGGGGGTTGCTGCACGGGCTCGTCGTCACCGCCCTGCTGGCGGTTGGCGTGGCCGCGGTGGCCAGCGTCCGCCTGCGCCGCCGCCGGCACCTGCGGCACCTGCCGGTCGGGTGACCGCCGCACGTCGCGCGGATCGGGCCAATCCGGTTGCTGCGACCCGCGCGGCAGGTTGAGATGGGCGAATGACCATCCGCCGGGTGACCGACGACGACCGTCTCACCACCAGCTTCCCGCTGGCCGCGTACGCCTTCGAATCCTCGCCACTGAGTGCCGCCCGGACGGCCGAGTTCCGCGACTACCTGCCCTACAACCAGGGCAACCGGACGCTCATCACCGAGGAGGACGGCACCACGTTGGCCGCCGTCTCGGCCATTCCGATGCGGCAGAACCTGCGCGGGGTGGTGCTGCCGATGGCCGGGGTCGCCGGGGTGGCGACCCATCCGTTGGCCCGCCGGCAGGGACACGTCCGGACGTTGCTGCACCAACTCCTCGACGAGATGCGCGACGAGGGTCATCCGCTCAGCGCGCTCTATCCGTTCCGGCCCAGCTTCTACGCCCGGTTCGGCTACGTCGGGTTACCCAAGCCACGCCGGGTCACCTTCGCCCCGGCCAACCTGGGCTCGCTGCTCCGGGTGGACCTGCCCGGCGAGGTGAGCTGGGAACGCATCGCCGCCGGCTATCCGGCGTGGCGGGCGTTCACCGAACGCAACCTCCGGGAACGGCACGGCTTCGCGATCTTCCCGGACTACCGGGCGGTCGGGATGCGCGACCGTGACGAGTACTGGCTGCTCACCGCCCGGGTGGCCGGGGAGGTCACCGGCGCGGTGACGTACCGGATCGACGAACACGGCGGCACGCTGCACGGCAACGAGCTGCTGGTCTCCGATCCGCTCGCGCGGGCGCTGCTGCTGCAGTTCTTCGCCCGGCACGTGGACCAGATCGAACGGGTCACCGTTCAGGTTCCGCCCGACGAGCTGCCCGAGCTGTGGCTGACCGACCTGGACGTGCACGTCGAGGCCCGCACCGCCGTGCCGGGCGCGTCCGCGCCGATGGCCCGGCTGCTGTCGCTTGACGCGTTGCGCGGGCTGCCCGCCGGCCCGGGCCGGGTCCGGGTCGAGCTGACCGGGGACCGCTGGCTGGCCGGCACCCACCTGCTCGACGGCACGACCGGCGCGCTGGAGCTGGTCGACGACACCACCGGCCGCGCGCCGACCGCCACGCTCACCGCCGCCGGGCTCTCCGCCCTCGCGTACGGGGTGCTGGACCCGGCCGAGCTGCCGCTGCGCGGTCTGGGTGAGGTGCCGGGGGACGCCGCAGTGGAGCTGCGCGGCCTGTTCCCCCGCCGGGTGCCGTACCTCTTCGCCGACTTCTGAGCACGGTTTGCCGCCCGCACCCCACCGGGTACGGTCCCCGGAATGCCAGAGTGGTTACAGGCGGGCGGATGGGGACTGCTGGCCGGGTCGGCGCTGCTGATCGGGGCGGCGGTCGGCTGGTTCGTCCGCGTCCCACAGCGGCTCACCGCGTCGGTGATGGCGTTCGGCGCGGGGGTGCTGCTCTCCGCGGTCTCCTACGAGCTGATCGAGGTCGCCCACGACCAGGGCGGACTGCTGCCCACGGTGATCGGCGCGGCCGGTGGCGCGGCTGCCTACACCCTCGCCAACGTGGTGCTGGCCCGGCGCGGGGCGCGGCACCGCAAGCGGTCCGGCGACCAACAGCCCTCCGAGGGTGAGCAGCCCGGCTCCGGGTCGGCGATCGCGGTCGGCGCGCTCCTCGACGGCGTACCGGAATCGGTGGTGATCGGCGCCAGCCTGCTCAGCGGTGGCGCGGTCAGCCTGGTCACGGTGGCGGCGGTGTTCCTCAGCAACGTTCCGGAGGGGTTGTCCAGCGCGGCCGGCATGCGGCAGGCCGGCCGCACCCGACGGTACGTGTTCCTGCTCTGGACCGGGATCGCGCTGGTCAGTGGCGTCGCCGCGCTGGTCGGCAACACTCTGCTGGGCAGCGCGCCGCCGGAGGTGCTGGCCGCCATCACGGCGTTGGCCGCCGGGGCGATCCTCGCCATGATCACCGACACCATGGTCCCCGAGGCGTTCGAGAACGCGCACCTGCTGGTCGGTCTGATCACGGTCGCCGGCTTCCTGACCGCCTTCGCCCTCTCCCACACCTGATCACCGGTCACCGCGCCACATCCGGCGCGGCGGCGGGCGCGGCTTGGCGGCGGGCGGCGGGCGCGGCTTGGCAGCGAGCGTGGTTTAGCAGTGCATTAAGCCGGCTCGGCGGATTCGTCACGGCGCGGTCGCGGCTCCTAGCATCACCTGGTGCGCATGACGTCGCTTGCCGCTCTCCTCGTCCTCGGTGTCGCCACCGCGACCCTGCCCGGCTGCGCGTCCGACGACCCGGCCCCCGCCTTCGAGGCCGGCTCGACCGCTTCGCCGACCGCTTCTCCGACCGGGGGTCAGAGCGCAGCGCCACAGGCCCGGGACGGCCTCGGAGGCCCCGGGGCCAGCGCGAGCCCGAAGCCCGCCAACAAGGTGCTCACTGCCGGCAACCCGAACGGCAAGGCGACCGTGCCGGCCGAGGCCCGGGCGGTGGACACCTCGAAGCCGACCCGGACCATCGGCACCGGCACCGCGGCGAGCTGCACCTCGGCGGCGGTGGTGAAGGCGGTGGCGGCCGGCGGTGTCATCACGTTCAACTGTGGACCCGCCCCGGTGACCATCAAGATGACCGCCACCGCGAAGGTCCGCAACGCCAACGGGCCGAAGGTCGTGCTGGACGGCGGCGGCACTGTCACGTTGAGCGGCCAGGGGCAGCGCCGGATCCTCTACATGAACACCTGCGACCAGGCCCAGGGCTTCACCACCTCGCACTGCCAGAACCAGGATCACCCGCAGCTCACCGTGCAGAACCTGACCTTCGCCGACGGCAACTCCACGGGCGAGAAGGCCGAGGGCGGCGGCGGTGGGGCGATCTTCGTACGCGGCGGGCGGCTGAAGGTGGTCAACTCGCGCTTCGTCCGCAACCGCTGCGACCGTACCGGCCCCGACCTGGGTGGCGCGGCCGTGCGGGTGCTGAGCCAGTACGAGAACAAGCCGGTGTACGTGGTGGGCAGCACCTTCGACGGCGGTTCCTGCTCCAACGGAGGGGCGCTGAGCAGCATCGGCGTGTCGTGGGTGGTGCTGAACAGTCTGCTGAGGAACAACGAGGCGATCGGCAACGGCGCCAACCCGGCGAAGTCCGGCACGCCCGGCGGCGGCAGCGGCGGCGCGATCTACTGCGACGGCAACGAGTTCACCGTACGGATCGCCGGCACCATCATCGAGAACAACAAGGCCAACGAGGGCGGCGGCGCGGTCTTCTTCGTGAGCAACAACCGCACCGGCACGATGAGGATCGAAAACTCGACGCTGCGCCGCAACCCCAGCGCCAAGTTCGAGACCCGCGGCTTCCCCGGAATCTTCTTCCTGGGCGCCCGCAACCCCACAGTGACAGCCTCCACCCTCTCCTGACCCCCCACCCCCTGCCGGCGCGCCGCGCACTGCGCCCGCGCCCCGCGCCGCGCACTGCGCCCGCGCCCCGCGCTCCGCCCGCGCACTGCCCCGCGCCGGTGATCAAGAGGTTTCGGTCAACTGGGCGGCGTTTTTTGACCGAAACCTCTTGATCAACACAGTGGGGTGGGGGTTAGTAGGGGTTTCCCTGGCCTGGGGGGCGGGCGTGCAGGAGGGCAGCGGGGCGGCCGGGCAGGTCCCGGGCGCCGGACATCGGTGGGCTCGCCGTGTGGTCGCCGTCGGCCATGCCGGCGAAGAGTTCCCTGAGCGCCGTCAGCGCACTGATCTTGGGCTGCCAGCCCAGCTCGGTCTCCGCGCGCTCGCTGGACATCAGCGGGGCGTTCAGACCCAGCTCCACCCAGCCCGCGTCGACCGGTTGCAGCCGCGCCCGCCAGGTCAGCGCGGCCGCCGCGCGCAACACCGGCGCGGCGACCGGCACCGTCCAACCGTGGAAGTGCCGGGCCACCAGCTCCGGAGTGAGCACCGGGTCCGCGGCGACGTTGAAGGCGCCGCGCGCATCACCCAACACCGCCCGGGCGTACGCGTCGGCCACGTCATCGGCGTGCACCGCCTGCATTCGCAACCGACGGTTCGTCGGCACCAGCGGAATCCGGCCGAAGCGCAACAACCGCACCGGCGCCAGCGGGCCGAGGAAGTACCGCGTGATCTCCGCACCGGCCGCCCGTTGGAAGATCAACCCAGGTCGCATGCGCACCACCCGCAGCGTCGGGTGATCGCGCTCGACCTGGTCCAGCAGCGCCTCCACCTCGGCCTTGTGCTCGCTGTACGACGAGCCGGGCACACCGGTCGCCGGCCACCGCTCACTGATCGGGTGGTCCTTCGGGCCGGGCGCGTAGGTGCCGACCGACGAGGCGTACACCAGAGCCGGCACGCGCGCCCCGACCACCGCGTCGATCACCGCCCGGCTGCCCTCGACGTTGGTCCGGCGCAGCACCCGCTGGTCGTGGCTGGGCTGGATCTGCCAGGCCAGGTGCACCACCGCGTCCGCACCCGCGAACACCTCGGCGAGCTGACCGGTTGCGCTCGGCGCGCCGATGTCGCAGGAGTGCCACTCCACCTGGTCGTACGGCTCACCGGCGTCCGGGCCGGGCAACCGTCGTACGACCCCGGCCAGCTCCACGCCCCGCTCCCGGCGCAGCCGCCGCAGCAGCGCCGTACCGACGTTGCCGCTAGCCCCCACCACCACGATCCGCATGCCCGATCCCGTACCCGCCCAGCCGCAGCTCAACCACCCACCCGCAGCGCCCCGCGCAGCGCACGGCCCTCGCCCCGCTCCCTTGATCGACTCGACTTCCTGAAAGTCGGGGCATCACCGCGTGCAGAACACCCCGATTTCCTGAAACCCGAGTCGATCAAGGCCGCGGGGAATGCCGTACCCAGCCGTGCTTCTCCTTCCCCCGCCGGCCAGCGGTGGCGGCCAGGCAGCGTGGGCAGATCCAGCCCACCGCGTCCGCCTCGGTCAGCACGTCAGTGCCGGAGTAGTCGAAGCGCACATGCGGGAAGCGCCGCAGCCGGGTCCGGCTCAGCGCCAGGCCACAGACCGTCTGGTTCTGGCCAGGCAGCCAGGCGTGCACCTCCCCACCCGGCTGGCGTACGCCATCGGGCCCGACCTCCTCCCCGGAGGCTGCCACGGCCGGCGCGCTGCTTGATCCCATGCCGGTAGTGGTTCCCCGCCGGCCTACACCCATGCGCCACCAGGCGAGGTCGCCCTGATCCGCTCCCGGCCACCGACCCCGTGCAGATAAGCGCCGCATCGCCGATCCGGCGACGTCAGGTCCCAGTCGTCGCCGTCGAACGGTGGCCGCAGGTCGGGCAGGCCTTGTCGAGCACCTGTCGACGTACGCTCTGGTGGCGTGCGGACTGGCCGGCGATGGCCGCCGCCAGCAGTGCCGCACCGACAAGAAGGATCGTCCCGGTTGTGGTGGCGTAGGCCGCCGCGCCCGGTCCGCCTCCCCGACTGCCCCAGATCCCTTGGCTGAGCTGGTCGGCGCCGAACAGGCCAGCCGGGGTGGCGAGCAGCAGGGCCGCCCAGAGGCCGGCGTCGTCGGCTCGCAGGGCGCGGCCGAGCCCGACGATCAGGACCAGTGCGAACATCAACCCCCCGGCCATCGCCAACAGTTCGGGCGTCGAGCCGTACGACGTGAACATGTTGCCGCCGTTCTCGGCGGCGCTGAACGCCACGGACGCGGCCGCCACAGCGCCGGCCGTGAGCGGCGGCAGGCTACGCGCGGCCCAGCCGGGATGGGCGGGCAGTGCGAGCGTGGCCAGGCCGAGCGCGACGGCGGGGATCAGCACGAACATCGGCGGTCGGGGTTGTCCGGTGAGGGCGGCCACGGGCGGCACGGCGACGGTCAGCAGGAGACCGCAGGCTGCGGCGGTTCGGGTCCAGGATCCGGGCAGCACCGTGGCGGTGAGGCCGACGAGCAGCCAGCCCAGCCAGATGACAGCGCCGAGGGTCTGGAACGGGCCGACCGGGTCCAGTCTGGCGAGGCGGGGGTCTTCGAACTCGACCTGCAAGAGGAAGAAGGCGGCGACCGCGACGAGGGTGCTCAGCGCGGCGGTCGCGGCCAGTGGGAAGGCGGCCGCCAGCCCAAGTGCGCCGTACCCGCGTAGTCGCTCCCGAATTCCGGCGCCGAGCAGGTCGAGGGCGTCGTGTGGGGACGGCCAGCGCCGCCCCGGTTCGACGGTGTCGAGGTACGTCCCGACGATCTCGTCGCCCCGCTCGGCCTGGTAGTCACCCGGGTAGGCCCACAGCAGTCGCCGGTAGCGGGACTCCAGCGGCGACCCGGCCTGTTCCGGGGCAGGGTGGGACTGGTTCATGCCGGGCCTCCGGTCGGTCGAGGATGGGGCGGGCGGCCGTTCCGGGGACGGTGAGAGGGCCACGTGCGGTGCCGCCAGCGGTGCGGGTGCCCGCAGGTCGAACAGCCAACCGCTGGGTGGCGGCCTCGACGTTGCGGCGCAGTCGTTCGGTCTCGGCGGTGAGCACTGACCGGCCCGCGTCGGTGAGCCGGTAGTAGCGGCGCAGCCGTCCCTCGACGACCTCCTCGCGGTCCCGCTCGACCAGGCCTTCGTCGGTGAGGCGGTCGAGTGCGCCGTAGAGGGTGCCGGGCCGCAGCGCCAGCCGCCCGCCGGAGAGGGCCGCGACGTCGCTGATGATGCCGTAGCCGTGCATGGATTCCCGCGCGAGCGCGGTGAGGATCAGGAAGGTGGGTTCCCGCAGTGGCGTGGGTGTGGCCATGGCCTCAATATATCGGTGATGAAGCTATGTCGGTGACAGAGCGGTGTGAAAGTTCGCCGCAGATGTCGAGCCGACTCGACCCACTTCGCCAGTTGGCCGGCTCGGTGGACCGCAGTGCACCATCACGGCGATCGTCCAACGCCCACACCGTCGTGGGCTTAGATCAACATCGCTGCGCCAGACCGGGGGCGGACATCAGCCGGGGCGTGGACGGTCGGGTAACCTGAGCGCGCGGGCCGCTAGCTCAATGGCAGAGCTGTGGACTTTTAATCCATAGGTTCAGGGTTCGAGTCCCTGGCGGCCCACCATTCAGCGCCTCTGAGCTGCGACAGCTCCAACCGATGATCATCGGGCACGGCCAGGGCACAACTCAGGCATGATCTTGGCTTCCGAGATGTGCGAACGAGTTGCCGTCCGCCGGCCGCAGAAGGTTGCCGACCAGGCGGCGCGGGCGGCCCTCCTCCGGTGGGACCTGCGTGACGGATCGATCTCAGGGCATGCGTGACGTGTCCCGGCTAGACGATCTACGGCCAGTCGTAGATTCTTCTGACAGGCGGCTGTGCCGTGCGCCGTGACGGAGCAGGAGAAGCCCGAAGGCGCCCGATATCGCAACAGCGGTCAGGCCAAGGACGGCTGCGGTTGGGGCTCCTCGGGTAGCGCCGTAACCCGCGCCTGCCGCGACAATTCCGGCGGCGCTCGCCGCTGCCGACACCTGGGGCAGTGTGAGCATCGGGAGCACGCCGCGTGCCGACCACGTGAACACGCCTCTGACAAGGATGACGGCCAGCGCGACAAGGCAAGGCCACACCATCCAACGAGCGGCCGTCGACCTGCCGGTGTCTACCGCGAACCAACCAACCAGCGACACGATCGCGGCCGGAAGGATCACCAGGTGCATCGCGACGGCTAGCTTCCGGCGATGGAGCCTTCGATATTGCCTGGCCAGGTGCCGTGCAGGGGCACTGTCCGGATTCACGGTGAGCGCCCGATCGATGAGCTCCTTGAACCGCGCTACATCGCGATCAACCTCGACGACGTTCCGGGCGAGCAGGGTCAGCGCCTCGTGGTCATCGGGTGCAAGCTCCACCGCGCGCTTCGCGTCGGCATACGACTCCCGGTCCCGCTTGAGCATGAGAAGAGCGAGCGCCCGGTAGCGGTAGGCAGCCACATCCTCGGGGTCGATGTCGATTGCTCGACCAGCCGCATCGACCGCAGCGGCATGGTCGCCGAGTCCAATCAGGGCGCCGGCGAGGCGGCGCCAGGCAATGGCGTCATCCGGGCGGGCGTTCAGGTGCTCGCGCAGCAGTTCGATGGCGGGCCCGAACTGCTCGGCCCGAACCAGCTCGCGCGCACGCGCGACCGCATCGTCGCCGTTTCCGGACTGCGGTTCCATGCCGCTGCTCCCTATCCCCGCCTGATCAGCCTGGCAGGCGGTACGCGCCTCTGATCGGCCCGACCCCTACATGGTCATCATGGCTCGTGCCTGTCGGCCGGGCGGTCGGGGGCTGCCTGGGATGGCTGACCTCCAGCCGCCGGCTGGGCCGCGATCACCCGATCTGCTGCCGCCAGGGCGGCCAGAGCCTCGGCGCTGTCCGGTTCAGGTGTGCCGACCAGCAGTTGTTGACCGGGAGCGTCGCGGACGTCGAAGGTCTGGTAGGTCAGCTCGACCCGCCCCGCCTCGGGGTGGTTTATGACCTTGAACATCCGGGTCAGACCCCGCACGGTCTGGTCTTCCCAGAGGGTGCGGAACGTCGGCGAGTCCCGTCGCAGGTCGGCCACGAGCGCCCGAATGTGGGGGTCTTCCGGGAAGCGGCCGGCGTTGAGGTGCAGGGCGTGTACGACGTTCTCGGTCAGGGACGGCCAGTCGGGGAAGACGGTGCGGGCCTGCGGATGCTGGAACAGCACCCGGACCATGTTGGTCGGGCCGGTGAACGGGGACAGCAGGGCGGCCGCCACGTTGTTGGTGGCCAGCACCTCGAATGCGGGATCGAGCACGTAGGCGGCGGCGGTGGGGAAGGCGTCCAGCAGCCGCAGCAGCGCCGGGTGCACGGAGTCCCGGGAGTTGTCCGGGCCGAGCCGGGGGTGGAGCCCGGCGAGCCGGAAGAGATGGCGGCGCGCGTCGGGGTCGAGGTGCAGGGCCCGTCCAATGGCGTCGAGCAGCTGTGCGGAGGGGTTGCGCTCCCGGCCTTGTTCGAGGCGGGCGTAGTAGTCGGCGCTCACTCCGGCCAGGACTGCGAGTTCCTCGCGGCGCAGCCCGGGTACCCGGCGGTCGCCGCCCCTGGGCAGTCCGACCTCTTTCGGGTCGACTCGCGCGCGGCTGGCCCGGAGGAATTCCCCGAGCCGGTTTGCATCGGGCATGTCGATCAGCCTAGGACTTCGGGCCGGAGTCTCCGGCCGCCTGGTGACTTCGCCGCCGGGTTGCGCCATCCGCAGGTGGAGAGCGCACGGGACAGAAAGCCCTTAAAGCGGATGAAAGGTACGCCGTGCCGGGGTGTGGCGCACCCCGGAAGCCTCGCCCTTCCAGGGCCCGCGTACCGGCCGGATTGTTGAGCTGCGGCGCTCGGGCAGCGGGCCCGACGTGCAGCAGGAGGATCAGTGGAAGACAGTCCCGGCTCGAAGATCGTTCTCATTACCGGTTCGAGCAGTGGTATCGGTGCGGCGACCGCCCGCCGGCTGGCCGCCGACGGCCATCACGTCGTGCTCGGTGCCCGACGCGTCGACCGGCTCGCCGCGCTCGTCGACGAACTGCGCGCCGCCGGTGGCACCGCCGAGCACCATGAGCTGGACGTCACGAGCCGAGACAGCGTGCTCTCCTTCGTCGGGGGCGCCCACGAACGGCACGGCCGCATCGACGTACTGGTGAACAACGCCGGCGTGATGGCGCTGTCCACCCTCGACGCGCTGCGGGTCGACGAGTGGGACCAGATGATCGAGGTGAACCTGCGCGGCACCCTGTACGGCATCGCCGCCGCGTTGCCGCTGATGCGCGCCCAGGGCACGGGACACATCGTCAACATCGGTTCCACCGCCGCCTACCGCGTCGACCCGACGGCTGCGGTCTACTGCGCCACCAAGTACGCGGTCCGGGCACTCACCGAAGGACTGCGCCAGGAGAGCCGGGACATCCGGGTGACCCTGGTGAGCCCCGGCTACACCCACTCGGAACTCGCCGAGCGGGGTGGCGACCCTGCGGTGCGGGCTGCCGTCCAGGCGGCGGCCGAAGAGCTGGGAATGCCGGCCTCGGCGGTAGCCGACGCGATCGCCCACGCGATCGCCCAGCCGGGCAGCGTCGACGTCAACGAGATCATCATGCGGTCGACCGCGCAGGGCTGACCGCGCATCACGAGGAGTGCACCAATGAGCGAAGCGCTTGAGATGACGACGTTCCGGCTCGTCCCCGGCCTCACCGGCGCCGACTTCGTCAACGCCAACGAGGACATCAACGACTACCTGCGGCGCCAGCCCGGCTTCCGGTGGCGTCGGATCGTGCAGGACGACGAGGGCACCATCACCGACATCGTCGCGTGGGACTCCGCCGCGGACGGCCGCCGCAGCGCCTCGGGGATCATGACCGAAATGGCCGATTCCCCGGTGCACGCCACCATCGACCACGCCACTGTCGACTTCCGGATCGTCCCGGTGCTGCGGCGCATCAGTTGATCCCGATCTGCCGGGACCACCCCTCCTGGACGACGCGTCCGAGACCTGGCGTCGAGGGCTGACGTCGATATCCTCTTCAGGTGCCGGCCCGTGTGGAGATCGTTGACACGGGCTCGGCACTGCGAAGGGACTATCGACATGCCCCGTGTGGTACCGGCGGTCAACCGCGCACTCAACGTCCTCGAGCTGTTCCTGGACTGCCCGCAACTGTCGGCGCGTCAGGTGATGGAGCGGCTCGACCTGCCCCGCACCACCGTCCACGAGCTGCTCGTGACGCTTGAGGCTCGTTCGTACCTGATCTCCGTACCGGGTCAGCCGGTGCAGTATCGGCTCGGCATGCCGCTGTTTCAGCTCGGCGCGGCGTTCGCGGGTCGGCTTGATCTGGTTCGGGAGGCGCAGTGCGTGGTGCGGGACGTGGCTGCCGCCTGCCACGAGGCGGTTCACGTGGCGGTGCTCGACGGCCCCGATGTCGTTTATCTCGTGAAGTTCGACAGCACGCACCCTGTCCGGATGGTTTCCGGGGTGGGGCGCCGGTTGCCGGCGCACTGCACGGCGGTCGGCAAGGTGCTGCTGTCGAGCCTCGATGAGGAGAGCCTGGACGCTGTCCTGACGAAGGGCGAGCTGCCGGGCATGACGCCGGAGAGCATCACCGACCCGGACCGGCTCCGCGAGCACCTCGATCGGGTCCGGGCGGAGAGTGTCGCTGTCGACATCGGTGAGTCTGACAGCGCCATGCGCTGCGTCGCCGCGGCGATCCGGGACCATTCCGGTGCCACCATCGCCGCGATGAGCCTGTCCGCGCCGATCATCCGCTGGACGCCGCAGGCGCACGTGGAGTGGACGGGGCTGGTTCGTGAGGGCGCGGCCGCGCTGTCGGCGCGCATGGGCTACCGGGCGCAGTCGCGGTAGTCGGCCTCCCGTTTTCGGTTCGAAATCACATCGAAACATTGACAGCTGTCTTGGCGCTGCTCTAGCGTCGCGACCACTCGATCCGGTATCTCGAACTCAGTTCGAAATCTCGAACGGTGGTGGTCTCGTGGCCCGACCGAACTGCAACGTCAGCGCAGCTTTCTCGGCCCGGTCGCCGATCGCCTCAACCTCGTCGCGCTACCCGACGAGCGGCGCGCGGAGTCTCTCGCGTGGCTCGCTCGGATGCCACGACGACGCGTGCGTCAGCGGACTCCCGACGGTGAGCGGCGGCGGGGCAACACCCGCCGCCGCAACCCCACCAACTTCGACAACGGGTACGCGAGCGCACTGATCGATGCGGGCGACGCGTCCGTGGTCGCCGTCATAGGCACACCTGGAGCACAGGCACGCCTTCGGCGTGCGGTGGTGCGGGGAGACAGAGGAGGCGAATTCCATGAACGACAACCTGGCGTGGTCCCGGCGTGGCTTTCTGGGGATGGGGGTGGGGGTGCTCGGCGCGGCCGGTCTGGCCGCGTGCGGGGGCACCTCCGAGTCCCCCAGCAAGGTGCAGCCGGACGTTCCGCAGGAACTGATCGACGCTGCGGCGTCGATGAAGGGTTCCTCGATGGGGATGCTGTCGCAGAAGCTGTACTCGACGGCGGCGAACGAAGCGCTCGACAGCTCGATCAAGAAGTTCGCCGACACCACCGGGACGAAGATCGAGAACAGTCTCGTCCAGGCTGACGCCGGTGACGTGGTCGCCAAGATCGACGCCGAGGTCAAGGGCGGGGTGGCCCGTGACCTGGCGTTCATGACCGACTCGCGGTTCGTCGCGCAGTTCCAGGCGCTGGGCGACCTGGAGGACGTGACGGACGTCGTCACGGCGTTGACCGCCAAGTACGGCGAGCCCTGCGCCGAGGCCAAGAACTTCTGCGTCTTCGACGGCAAGTGGTTCGCGATCCCGTACCACTTCATCGGGATCGGGTCGTTCCTGCGCAAGGACTGGATGCAGGACAAGGGCATCACCCCGAAGGACATCTACAGCTGGGAGGAGCTGCGGGATCTGTGCCTGGAGATCTCCGATCCGACCAAACGCCGGTTCGGCTGGGGCATGACGGTCAACCGCTCCGGCGACGGCAACGGCATGATCGAGGCGCTGATCAACGCCTACGGCGGGTCGATCGCCGCCAACGACGGCCGGAAGGTCACCTTCAACTCCCCCGAGACGGTGCAGGCGGTGACCTTCCTCGGCGACATCTACACCAACCCCAAGTACAAGCCGATGCTGCCGCCGGGGATCGCCAGTTGGACCGACACCAGCAACAACGAGAACTGGCTCGCCGGGATCCTCGGTTACACCCGCAACCAGTTCAGCGTCTACGCCGACTCCAGGACCAAGAAGAACCCGGTGCACGCGAACACCCACGTGTTCTCCGACTGCATCGGCCCGGCGACCGACAATCCGCTGCTGCTCGGCCAGTCGCAGGGCTTCGTCGTCTTCAAGGGTGCCAAGAACCCGGCGCTCGCCAAGCTCCTGGCGCAGTACCTGGTCAGCGCGCCCGCGCTGCTCGGGGTGGCGAAGGAAGCACCCGGCCTGGTGATGCCCGCCTGGGCGAAGGTCTGGGACGCCGACCCGTTCTTCACCAGCGGCGACCCGGCCTTCCCCATGCTGCGCAAGATCACTGAGTTGAAGCTGCCGCTGAACACGAAGAACGGCCTGGCCTTCCCGCAGAAGGCCAGCGCGGGCCAGCAGGCGGTCGGATCGGCCTACGTCCTGACCGACATGATGCAGCAGGTCGTGCAGGGCACGTCGCCGGCGCAGGCCGTGACGGCCGCCCACGCGAAGATGGTGCAGATCTTCAACCAGCAGGGGCTGCCGCAGTGAGCTCGGTCCGTCCTGCACGGGTCCCGACGGCGGCGAGGAAATCACCGCCGTCGGGGCCTGGCTCCCTCACGGCCGTCCAGCGGCGGCTGGGTCGCGACTGGCGACTCGCGGCCCTGTTCCTGGCGCCGATGGCCGTGCTGGTCGGCGGGCTCGTTCTCGTGCCGATCGCCCGGTCGATCATCACCAGCACCACCGAACGGCACGGGCAGGACAGCGTCTTCGTCGGCCTGGACAACTACCTCGCGCTCGTCGGCGACGACCAGTTCCACACCGGCGTGGTGAACTCGTTCGTCTTCACCGCGTACGCCGAGGTTTTCAAGGTCGTGCTGGGATTGGCCGCAGCCCTGCTGCTGCACCATCGCCGCCGTGGCCGGGCCCTGCTGGCCGGCCTGCTCCTGGTGCCGTGGGTGGTGCCGACGGTGGTGACGGCGTTCAGCTGGCGCGCGCTGCTCGACCCGATCTTCGGCAGCGTCAACACGCTGCTCACCGCCACCGGGATCGGGCCGCTGCTGGCCAGCGCGCACCTGGTCGACAGCTGGCCAGCGGGTTGGCTGTCCGACCCGTCGCTGGCCATGCCGTCGGTGATCCTGGTCAACGTCTGGAAGGGCGTGCCGTTCTTCACCGTGTGCTTCCTCGCCGGGTTGAAGGCCATCCCGGCGGACCTCTACGAGGCGGCGACCATCGACGGGGCCTCGGCCTGGCAGCGGTTCGCCAACGTGACGCTGCCCGGACTGCGCCACGTGATCACCGTGACGGTGACCCTGTCGTCGATCTGGACGTTCAACAACTTCGACCTCATCTGGTTGCTGACCCAGGGTGGCCCGGGCGACGTGACAGCGCCGTACGTGCTGATCGCCTACTCCAAGGCGATCCTCCAGCTCCAGTACGGCGCTGGGGCGGCGGTCACGCTCGTCATGCTGCCGATCATCGGCGGGCTGGTGTTCGTCCTGGTCCGGTTGTTGCGTCAGGACAGCAACATCAAACTGCCCCGCCGACGCCGGGCCGCACGATGGATCGGAACCCATCGGTGGACCGGTCCAGCCCGCAGGGCCCTGCCGTGGGTCATCACGGCGCTGGTCACCGGTCTGCTGCTCTGGGCATCGCCGGAGATCTTCTGGAAGGCGGCGGTGGTCCTCGGGGTGATTCTGCTGGTCGCGGCGGTGGTCGGCCGGGTCGTCTCGACCCTCCAGTCGCGAGGTGGCCGCCGGTCGTCGGCGGCGGTGTCGGGCGTCGGGTCCTGGGTCGCGCTGGCCGGTCTGCTCTTCTTCGTGCTCGGCCCGCTGTACTGGATCGCCGTCACGGCCTTCAAGTCCGAGGGCCAGGTCGTCATGCGTACCGACGACCTGTGGCCGACGCCGTGGACGCTGGAACAGTTCAGCGCCCTCTTCGCCAACCAGCCGTTCGGCCGCTGGTACCTCAACACTCTGCTGGTGTCGGCGGCGTCCACCGCTGTGGCACTGGTCTGCGCCGCCCTGGCCGGTTACGCGCTGGCCCGGCTGCGGTTCCGCGGGGCGCAGAGCTTCACCGTCACGGTGCTGCTCACCTACGTGATGCCGGGCGCGCTGCTGTTCATCCCGCTGTACCAGATGCTCATCGGCGCTCGACTCACCGACTCGTTGTGGTCGCTGGTGGTGACGTACCCGACCTTCACCCTGCCGTTCGCCACCTGGCTGCTGGTGGGGTACTTCTCGTCGATCCCCATCGAGCTGGAGGAGGCCGCACTTGTCGACGGTTGCAGCCGCGTCCAGGCGTTCGGACGGGTGGTGCTGCCGCTGGCCAAGCCGGGGCTGCTGGCTGTCGCGCTCTTCACCCTGACCAACGCCTGGAACGAGTTCCTCTTCGCCTTCGTGTTCATCACGAAGGACGAGTACAAGACGCTCCCGGTGGGGATGCAGTCGATGATCGCTGGAGACGTCGTGCCACAGGGACAACTCGCGGCGGCGTCACTGCTCGTCAGCATCCCCGTGGTGATCATGTACGCCCTCGGGCAGCGCTTCCTGACCGAGGGACTCACCGCGGGGGCGGTGAAGGGCTGATCCGTTCTGGCCGCTGGTGCCGTCGGCGACCGGCAGCAGCGGCCAGACCGGACTGCCTACCCGCGAACCTGGCTACGGCCGGGGCCCCGGACGGTAGGACCGCATCCACCGCTCATGCGGGCTCGTCTGCGGCCTCGGTGCGGGTGTAGGTCAGGAAGAGAGCGCCACTGCCCAGGACGGTGTGGTCGGTCAGCCGCCAGGTACGTGGGGCGAAGACGGCGTCCCGGCCGAACAGCGGGATGCCGGCGCCGATGGTCAGCGGGGCGAGTTTGACGATCAGCTGATCGATCTCGGGATACAGGGCACCGGCCAGGGCACCACCGCCGATCACCCAGACGTCCTTGCCGTCGTGTCGCTTGAGCTCTCGTACCGTGGCGATCGGGTCCTGGTCGACGACCTCGACGGCCGGATCCGGGCTGCTGCCCAGCGTGCGGGAGAACACCAGGTGGCGCAGGTGGGGGTACGCGTCGGTGACGCCGGCCTTCAGCCCCACCTCGTAGGAGTGGCGTCCTTCCAGCACGGTGTCGAACCGGCTGCCCTCGTCGGTGATGCCGAACGCCTGTCGGGCCGGGCCGGGCAGGGTCTCCGGGTACTCGGCGACGAGATGGCGCAGGTAGTCCTCCGGAACGGGCCAGAAACCGCCGGGGCCGGTGGGGTCGGCGCCGTCGGGGCCGGCGATGAAGCCGTCCAGGGTGGTGGCGATGTAATACACAAGCTTGCGCACTAACGACTCCTCGCGTGGGTGCCGGGGGCTGTTGTTCGCTCCGGCACCCACCAGCCTGCCCAGCGAGGCGGCGGTCTTCAAGGTCATTTTCGGTGCCGTGCCATCAGGTGGCGATCGATCCTGACCACTCGATCGGGTCTAGGCCAACCGCTTCTCGAACCAGTGGTGGGCGTAGTGCTCGGTGTTGTACGCCTCGATCTCCCGGTAACCGGTCGCCCGGTACAGGGCGATCGCCTCGGTGAGGTTGCGGTTGGTGTCCAGCCGGACGGCGGTCGCGCCATGCTCGGCGGCGTACCGTTCCAGCTCCCCCAGCAGCCGCCGCCCGACGCCGAGGCCGCGTACGGTGTCCGCCACCCACACGCGTTTGATCTCGGCGGCCTCGCCCCGGTGCAGTTTCACCCCGCCGCAGCCGATCGGTTCGCCGTTGAGGGTGGCGAGCAGGAGCACACCGTTGGGCGGGGCGAGCGCATCGTCGTGCAGCGGCTTGCTCAATGCGGGGTCGAACCCGTCGTCGAGTCGTCGGGCGATGTCCCGGACGTAGGCCCGGAGGCAGGCACGGGCCCGCGGGTCGCCCGGCGGGCACGGCTCGATGACGACCATCGACCCGACGAGCAGCCGTTCCACCTCGGCCATGGCGGTGACGAGTCGTTCCCGGCGGTGTTCGGTGAGCGGTTCGAGGATCGAGGCGGCGAGATCGTCCGAGCGCTGATCGAGGTCGGCCCACTGGGTCCGGCCGGCGTCGGTGAGCGTGGCGACACGTACCCGGCCGTCGCCGCCGGTCCGGTCGACCGGACCGACGGTGATGAGACCGTCGTTCTCCAGGGTGCGCAGGAGCCGACTGAGGTGTCCGGAGTCCAGGCCGAGCCGGGTGCGTAGCGCGGCGACCTCGGCACCGGCGGGGCCGATCTCCCAGAGCAGTCGAGCCTGCCCCAGGGGACGGCCCTGGGCCATGTACTCGTCGTCGAGCGCACCCACCCGTTGGGTGACCGTCCGGTTGAACCGCCGTACGGCGGCGATGAGAGCCGAGTCCATACACCTGACCTTAGTCAGGCTTATTGCCTACGCACCAGATCGGTGGCGGTAGGACCGGATGCCGGCGTGATCCAGAACGACCACCACCAGCACCACAGTGACGGCGACCGCGCTGACCGCCACCAGCGGCAGCCGCAGCACGGCCGCCGCGCCGGCCAACACGAACAGGGCGGCGACCCGGGGCCAGGAGAGCCGCCGGTGGATCGTCGCCGAGAAGAGGATCCGCCCGACGAGGAACAGCGTCGGGCCGCTCAGAATGACCACGACAGCGGTCGTGTCACCGGTCCGTAGGGGGTGGACGATGCTCAGTTCGGCGCCGACGGCGGTGACCACCAGCCCGGCGATCATCACCAGGTGCAGGTAACCGGTGATCACGCCGAGCCGGGCCGGATCGGCGCGCTCGATGGCCGGGCCGAGGCGCTGGCCGGCAGGCGTGACGTAGAGCAGACCGATCAGCACGGCGAGGGTGAAGACCAGCAGAAACGCGACGGTCTGTGAGAAGTGCAGATCGGTGCCGGCGTACGACAGGCCGGCGACCAGGACGAGTTCGCCGAGCGCGATGATCATGATCTGCTGGTACCGCTCGGCGAAGTGCTCACCGGCCAGGTGCAACTCCTCCCGCGTGGTCCGGCCCATCCCGGGTGTGGGGTAACCGAGCCTCGGACCGGTGAGGTCGAGAGCGAGGGCGAGCAGCCACAACGGCACCCGCCACTGCGGCAGCAACCCACCGGCGAGCCACGGTACGGCCGAGACGCTGAACCAGCACAGGATCCGCAGCGTTCGAATCTGCCGCGGATGACCGCGCAACCCGACAGCGGTCACCACCCCACGGGCAATGTGCACCGAGACGTACGCGGCGGCGAAGAGCAGCCCCCGCCCGTCCAACGCCTGCGGGATCGCCACCCCGGCCAGCAGGGTGCCCAGCGCGGCGCCCACCAGCAGCCACCGCACCGCCGGGCTCTGCGGGTCGTACCAGTCGGCGAACCAGGTGGTGGGCACCCAGATCCACCAGACTCCGGTCAACAGCAGGGCGGTGTGCAGCGCGCCGACCACTGTGAGGTCGTGCAGCAGGTGGGCGGCCAACTGGCTGAGGACCAGCACGAACGCCAGATCGAAGAACAGCTCCAGGAACGAGGCGCTCAGCGGCGAGTCGCCGCCCCGCAGCAGCCGCTCGGGTCTGCTCGCCATCGGCGCTCCTCCCGCTGGCGCACGGCCCCTGCGTCCGTCGTACCACCCGAGGCCGCGCACCGGAGCCGAAAGCGGTCAGCCGCGTAGCGACGACCCGCTGACCCCTCGTGTCGTTGATCCGGCTGCGCCCATGGTCACCGCTGACCACGGTGGGGGCACCGACTCAACGAGGAGGGAAGCCGATGACCGCTCAGCGCGAAACCGTGCAGGTCGACAACGACCTGTTCCGCGCCGTGTACGACTCACCCGCGTCACTGCCCGGCCGACACCGTTGGACCACCCCCGAGTCGGACGTCCGGCGGCTGGAGAAGCTGCTCGGCATGCCGGCACGCAGCATCGGCGCCCCGCTCTGGGTCAGCGGCGACGAACCCGACTGCCCGAAGTGCCGCCGGCGGATCACCTGGTACGACATCGTCTCGTCGGCCCTCTCCGGCCTGCACGACAAGACCATGATCGCCACGGTCATCCTCGGCGAACGCAAGTACGTCAACACCGAGATCCCGGACGCCATCGCCGGGGTGCGCTGCTCCGACTGTCACACCGCGATCGACGGTCTGCGCAGCTTCAAGTGCCACAACTGGGCGTACGCCTTCGAGGACCTGGAGGCCGTCCGCGAGCGGATGGCAGGTGGTCCCGCACCGATCTGAGCCGAGCAACGGACCCGAGACCATTGCGCGACAACACCAGCGAGGCGGTTCAGTCGGCCGAGCGGCGCGTGGGGCGGCGGCCGGGCGGGGAGGGCGGCTCCGGGCCCGGGTCCGGCACCGGCGGCATCGGCCGGGTGACCGGCTCGGCACCGGTGACCCGCAGCGACTCGCCGTGGTGCCACAGCTCGATCTCGGCGTCGCCGGTGGCGTCGGGCAGCTCGTAGCGGGCCTCCGTCGGAGTCAACGTGACCCGCAGCCGGTGGCCGCGCCAGCGCAGGCTGAACGCCAGCCGGTCGATCCGGCGCGGCAGGCGGGGGTCGAAGGAGAGCACCTCGCGGTCGTCGCGCAACCCACCGAAGCCCTGCACCAGTGCCAGCCACGCGCCGGCCAGCGAGGCCAGGTGCAGCCCGTCGGCGGTCTTGTCCCCCAGGTCGGCCAGGTCCTGCAGCACCGACTCGGCGAACAGGTCGTACGCCAGGTCCAGGTGCCCGACCTCGGCGGCCAGCACCGCCTGCGGGGCGGCCGACAGCGACGAGTCGCGGACCGTGCGGGCCTGGTAGTACGCCAGGTTGCGCGCCTTCTCGTCGGCGGTGAACTCACCGGGGCGAAGCTGCATGGCCAGCACCAGGTCGGCCTGCTTGACCACCTGCTTGCGGTACAGCTCCAGGTACGGGAAGTGCAGCAGCAGCGGGTAGTCGTCGTCGCCGGTGTTCGCGAAGTCCCACTCGGGTTGCTCGGTGAAGCCGGCGGCCTGCTGGTGCACCTCGCGCTCGCTGTCGTACGGGATGGCCATCGCATCGGCGGCGGCCCGCCAGCCGGCCACCTCGTCGCGGTCCACGCCGAGCCGGCCGGCCACCTCCGGATGCCGCTCGGCGGCGTCCGCCGCGCCGCGCAGGTTGCGCCTGGCCATCAGGTTGGTGAAGACGTTGTCGTCGACGAGCGCGGCGTACTCGTCCGGGCCGGTCACGCCGTGCAGGTGGAAGCCGCCGTCGCCCGACCAGTGGCCGAAGCCGTGCCAGAGCCGGGCGGTCTCCACCAGCAGTTCCAGCCCCGCCTCGGCCAGGAACCGCTGGTCGTCGGTGGCCGCCACGTAGCGCAGCACCGCGTCGGCGACGTCGGCGTTGACGTGCAGCCCGGCGGTGCCCGCCGGCCAGTAGCCGGAGCACTCCCGGCCGCCGATGGTGCGCCACGGGAAGGTCGCGCCGGCCAACCGCAGCTCGGCGGCCCGCTCCCGCGCCTCGGGGAGGTGGGCGCGCCGCCAGGTCAGCGCCGACCGGGCCACCGCCGGGGCCAGGTAGGTGAGCACCGGCAGGACGTAACTTTCGGTGTCCCAGAGGACGTGACCGTCGTAGCCGTTGCCGGTCAACCCCTTGGCCGAGATGGTCCGGTCGCAGTCCGGGCGACCGGCCTGGATCAGGTGGAACATCGCGAACCGAACGGCCTGCTGAAGCTCCGGATCGCCGTCGAGCCGCACGTCGGCGACCTGCCAGGCCGCGTCCAGGGCGGCGCGCTGGTCGGTGAGCAGGGCGTCGAAGCCGTCCGCGCGGGCGGCGTCCGCCTCGGCGGTGACCAGGGCGGCCAACTCGTCGGCGGGCGTCTCGTCGACCGCCGCCCACTCGTAGGCGGCGAACTTCGTCAGCCGCAACCGCTCCCCCGGGTGCAGACGACCCGTGACGGTCAGCCGTACCCGGTCCGGGGTGCAGTCGCCGGTGGTGGTCACCGTGTCCGGCCCGTCCAGCAGGTGGCTGACGGCGACCGCGACGCGTTGGCCGCTGCGCTCGGTGCGGTGCACCAGCACGCCGTCGAGGCCGGTCGCCTGGTACGTCTCGGCGGTCAACGGGTCGGTGGGCACCGAGGCGGCCCGAGGGTCGTCCGAGCGCTCCGGCACCTTCTCGTTTGCCAGCAGGTCCGAGCAGACGCGCAGCTCGACGGCGGTGTCCAACGGCTCGACGTCGTACCGGACGGCGGCCACCGGGCGACGCGGCAGGGACACCAACCGGGTGCTGCGCAGGCGCACGCCCCGACCTGCGAGTGAGATCCACTCGGTCTCCCGAGTCAGCACGCCGGTGCGCAGGTCGAGCACCCGTTCGTGGCGGCGCAGCGTCCCGGTCCGGAGATCGAGTGGCTCGTCGTCGACCCAGAGCCGGATCAGCGCGGCGTTTGGTGCGCTGATGACGGTGTCGCTGGCCGACGGGAACGCGTACCCCTCCTCGGGGTAGCTCAGTTCGCGCCGCTCGTGCAAGCCGTTCACGTAACTGCCCGGCATCCCGCACGGGGCACCCTCGTCGAGCACCCCGCGCCAGCCGATCCACCCGTTGCTCAACGCGAAGATCGACTCGGTCTCGCCGAGCCGGTCCTGGTCGGCCGCCGTGCGCCGGATCCGCCAGGTCTCGTCGTCGGCCAAGCCGGCGGTGGACTGCGGTTGATCGGTGGTCGAACCGGTTTGCACGAAGTCTCCTGTCGGCCGATGTCCTGCACCAGCCAACCAGAGCCAGCTGGACGAATCCTGGACGAAGGTCGCCAAAGCCACTCGACCTTCGACAGCGGCAGTGCCCGCTGCCGCGTTCCTAGGGTGTCCCCCAGGTGAACGAGGTATGAACGTGAAGTGAGGTGATGCATGGTCGACAACGGCAGCGTTGACGTTCCGGAGATCAGCGCCGAGTGGTACCGCGACGTCGTCGACGCCGCGGCCGGCAGCCCAGAGCCGGTGCAGTGGTTCGTCGGACACGCCACCGAGGGGGTGATCCTGCTGCTCGGCGCGCTGCTGCTGATGGCCGCGCTGAGCCGCCGCTCCGGCGGCTCGCACGACCGGGCACTCGCCCTGGTCGCGCCGCTGCCGGCCATCCTGGCGTACGTGGGCAGCGAGTTCCTCAAGACCGTGGTGGACGAGGAGCGCCCCTGCCGGACCATCGGCCGGGAGATCATCGCGAGCGCCTGCCCGCCCCCGGGCGACTGGTCGTTCCCCAGCAACCACGCCACCATCGCCGGCGCGCTGGCGGTCACCACGTTGCTGCTCTCCCGCCGCCTCGGCCTGGTCGCGTTGCCCCTGGCCGCGCTCGCCGCCTTCTCCCGGGTCTTCGTGGGCGTGCACTACCCGCACGACGTGATCGCGGGGGTGCTGTTCGGCGCCCTGGTCGCCGTGGTGATCACCCCGTTGCTGGCCCGCCCGATCGGCGAGGTGCTGCGCCGTCGGGCCGACCGTCAGGACAGCCCGGTCCCCAAACTGGCCGGCCGCTCGCGACAGTGACCGGCGACCCGGCCGGTCGCCGCCCGCCGGGTCAGGCCGCCAGCAGGACGGCACCCACCGTGCCGAGCAGCAGGAACGGGCCGAACGGCAGGTGACTGCTCCACTTGGCTCGGCGGGTGGCCAGCAGGCCCAGACTCACCACTGCGGAGAGCCCGAAGGTGAGCAGCATCCCGAACAACAGCACCGGCCAGCCGTACCAGCCGAGCAACGCCCCGACGCTGAGCGCCAGCTTGGCGTCGCCCAGCCCGAAGCCGCGGCGGCCGAGCAGCACGGCGGTGCTGGCGAAGAAGAGCGCCAGCCCGGTGCCGCCGGTGACGGCCCGCAGCCAGTGCCCCGGGTCGGCGTCGAGCGCGGCCACGCCGAGCAACAGCCAGGTCCCGGCCGCGGCGGGAAGGGTGAGCCGATCCGGCAGCCGGTGCACGGCCAGGTCGACGAGGATCGCCGGGATCGTCCAGCCGAGCCACCAGATCAACGCCGGTAGCGCCCCGTCCGACGGGCCGCCGACCGCCAGCAGCAGCACCGCCGCGAGCACGGCCACCTCGACGGTGCCCGGCGGTGGGCCGACGCGGGCGCGGCAGTGCCCGCACCGGGCCGCCGGGCCCAGCGCCGGCCAGGGGCGGGTCAGGCCGACCGGCGCGCCGCAGGCGTCGCAGCCGGTCCGGCTGGGCAGACCCGGGGGTACGGCGTAGCGCAGCGCGGCCAACCGCATCAGCGGACTGACCGCGAGGATCGCGAGCACGGCCAGCCGCGACCTCGCCACGGTGAACACGGATCGTGATCGAGGTATCGCTGTGGTGTGACGGATGGCGCGGAAAGCGACCTGCCGACCTGAGCCGGCGGGGGTGCTTTCGACCGCTTCGGCGTCGGGCGGGGCGGCCTGCTGATCGGCCGGCGACCCCGTTCGAATGCCGGGATGACGCCACGATGTCCCACTCCCGCGACCCGTGGCGAGACTCCGATGAGCCCGTTCGACCCAGCGACGTCCCATCAATAACGACCTTTCGCTCGGCCTTCGCTCCGGGCGCGGTGCGAACACCCGCCACCACCACCTGTCATCACGCAGAGTGTTCACTTGAATTGCCTCTGTTGCATTGGCGAGCGTCAGCCTATGCTCGCCCCTTGGGTGTGACGCAAGCCTCACCTTCGCCATCGGACGACACAGGAACCTGAATACGCAAAAGATCCGTAACGGTGAATGCCGAAGCGCAATGAACGGCTCCGGATGTGCTGATCCGGGCGCGCTTCCGCATGCCCGGCGGCGGTGAACAGCCACCGCCCCGGGCGACCACGAGGAGGCTCGACGGTGCGCGGACGGCAGCTCAGACGAGCGGCAATCTGCCTGCTGGCGATCGTGGCGGCGATACCGGCCACCGCCTGCGCCAGCGGACGGGGAACGGTCGAACGGCCGACCCCGGTACGCGACGACGGGCACCGGACCAATCCCGACGTCGATCGGCACGCTGCGGAAAAGGCGGCGCTTGACGCGTACTCCGGTTATCTCACGGCCTCCCGTAAGGCGGGCCAACGCAGTGATCCGCGCGCGCCGGAACTGTCCCGGTTTCTCGCTGATCCACTTCTGACTCGGGTTCGGGTGTCCATTCGCGAGGCTAAGGAGCACGGCGCCATGCGTACCGGAACGGTGAAGTCCGACCCGACCGTGACAGCCGTCAGCCTGGACGCGAAGCCGGCCACCGTGGAGATTCAGGACTGTCTCGACACGACCGGCTACCGGCTGGTCTACGCCAAGGACAAACGTCCCGTGCCGGGCAGCGGCGGCGGCCGGCACCTCTCCACCGCCACCGCAACCCGGTACCCGGACGGCCGCTGGTTGATCAACTATGGCGCGACGCACCGGGACCAGCCGTGCTGACCCGGTCCGGGACAACCCGGCGGGCACTCGCCGGGATCGGCCTCGCACTCCTGCTGGTGCTCGGTGCCACACTGCCGGCCACCGCCGCTCGACGGGCCGACCCGGGGGCCGGTTGCCCGCCCGATCAGCCCGACTGCAGCGTCTGGGACGACGAACCCGGCAACCCGGGCGGTCCCGGCGGCGGAGACGACGGTGGGGGTGGAGACGGCGGTGGCGGCGGGGGCGGTGTCTGCCAGTGGAACGGGCGGACCATTCCCTGCTACGACGAGGACCTGGGCTGGTTCAACAACGGCGACGGGTGCTACTACAAGCTGACCGAGGGGCCGACCGAGCCACCCGAGGGCGAGCAGTGGTACCTGCAGACCTGCAACGGCGGCGACCTCGGTGCCCAGGACGTGGTGACGCTGGCCGACCCGCCGGCCGGCTTCGGCGCACCGCCGAACCCGGAGGAGCTGGCCCGCCGCGCCCTGGCGTCGATCAAGCTGCTCCCGGCGCCGCTCAGGGTCGCGCCCCGCAAGAGCATCGGCCCCGGACTCGTCGGCCTGCCCGTGTGGATGTGGGCGGCACCGAGCACCAGCTACTTCGGGCCGCTGACCGCGTCCGCGTCCGACCGGGACGTGACCGTCTCCATCGAGGCGAAGGTCCGCGAGATCGTCTGGGACATGGGCAACCAGGAGCAGGTCTCCTGCGACGGCCCCGGCACCCCGTACGACCCGAAGGGTGACCGGGCCGGCGGCACCTCCCCGGACTGCGGCTACGACAAGGGCTACCAGAAGGCCGACACCTACCAGGTCACCGCCACCACGTACTGGACGGTGACCTGGAGCGGCGGCGGCGAGAGCGGAGTGATCCCGGTGACCCGAAACAGCGGCACGGTGCCGATCCAGATCAACGAACTCCAGGTGGTGACCCGATGAGCCTCGCGACCCGCAACGGGACCGGATCCGTGGACGCGCCCGTCAACCCGCCCACTGTGGTCCGCCAGCGGCGGGTCCGCCCCGGGCTGCTCGGTCTCGCCGTCCTCCTGATCGCCCTGGGCGGGCTGGGCGCGGCGTTCGCGGTCACCTCGGTCCGGGCCACCGGCAGCTATCTGGCGGTGGCCCGCCCGGTGGAGGTGGGCCGCGAGATCAGCGCCGCGGACCTGGTCACCGTGCAGGTCGCCGGCGGGCAGGGGCTGCGCCCGGTGCCCGCCGGACGGCTCGACGAGGTGGTTGGCAAACGGGCAGCTGTCGCGCTGCTTCCGGGCACGCTGCTCACCCTGGGACAGGTCACCGACGACCCGCTGCTCGGCCCCGGCCAGCAGCAGATCGCGCTGGGTCTGAAGACCGCCCAGGTGCCGGCCCGTGAACTGCACCCCGGCGACAAGGTCCTGCTGGTCAGCACCCCGGACACCAGCACCAACGGAGACCCGCCCGCCGCCGCCGGCACCCGGTTCCCGGCCACCGTCATCGACATGGTCAGCCCCGGCAACGACGACAAGGTCCTGTACCTGGCGCTACTCACCCGTGACGTGCCCGCCGTGGTGGCGCTCGCCGCACAGGAACGGCTCGCCGTCGTGCTGACCGAGGCGGCCTGAGCATGGCGATCATCGCGCTGGTGTCCGCGAAGGGCTCACCCGGCGTCACCACCTCGGCGCTGGCCTGCGCGCTGGCCTGGCACCGACGGCTGGTGGTCGCCGAATGTGACCCGGCCGGCGGCTCGATCCTCGCCGGCTACCTCGGCGGCCAACTGGACGGCCCACGCGGCATCGGCGAGCTGGCCGTCGGGGAGCTGCGCGACGGCAACCTGGAGACCGGGTTCTGGTCGCAGCTGGTCGACCTGGACGCGCCCCACCGGGAACGGCTGCTGCTGCCCGGCCTCGTCGACCCCGCCCAGAGCGGCAGCGTCACCCCGCTCTGGCAGCGCTTCGCCGACTACTTCGACGCCCTCGACCGCGGCACACCCGGCTACGACGTGCTTGTCGACTGTGGCCGGTTGCACGTGACCGGGCCGCCGTGGCCGGTGTTGCGGGCCGCGTCGGTGGTGCTGTTGGTGACCCGGGCGCACCTGCCGGACCTCTCCGGCACCCGCGCGGTGGTCACCACCATCGAACGGGACTTCGCCGAGCACCGGGTGGCCCCCGGCACCCTGCGGCTGCTGCTGGTCGGCGACGGTCACGGGCGGGCCGAGATCAGCCGGGCGCTGAAGCTGCCGGTGATCGCACGGCTGCCGCACGATCCGCGTACCGCCCGGGTGCTCGCCCTGGGCGGGACCGTGCGCGCCGGTCGGCCGCTGATGCGCGCGGCGGCCGCGCTGGAGGTCCCGATCGGGGCGCTCCTGGAGCGGCGACGGGCCCGCCTGGCGTGGCCCGTGCAGCAGGGGGTGCCGGATGCGGTTTGAGCCGGTCTCCACCGATCCGCGCCAGCAGCCACCCGGCGTGACCTCGACCGCGCCGCCACTGGCCGTGCCGAACGGCCGGCACCACCAGTCCGTGCCGCAGCCGATGCCCGCGGTCACCGCGCCGCCGGAGCCGCCGCCCCGGCCGCGAATGGACTTCCAGGTGGTCCGGGAGCTGCGCCGGGAACTCACCGAACGGCTCACCCTCTGGCAGCGCGGCCGGGAGTTCACCGTCGACGAGGAGGACACCGAGCGGGCCCGCCTCGCTGTCACCGTCGTCGCCGCGTACGCGGACTCGGTGCGCCGGGCCGGTACGCCGATGGCCGCCAGCGAGGAACGTCTGCTGCTCGACCAGGTGACCGCCGAGTTGGTCGGGCTCGGCCGGCTACAGACCCTGCTTGTCGACGACACCATCGAGGAGGTGCACATCCTCGGCTGCGACCAGGTACGCATCACCCGGCACGGCGGTGGGGTGGACTGGGCCGAGCCGATCGCCGACAGCGACGCCGAACTGGTGGAGATCCTCCAGGCGGCGGCCCGGCGGGCGGGCGCGACCGAGCGCTCCCTGTCCACAGTGAAGCCGACCCTCGACCTGCAACTGCCCGACGGCAGCCGGTTGGCAGCGGTGTTCCTGGTCAGCCACCGCCCGTACGCGGTGATCCGCAAGCACAACACCCTGGACGTGAGCCTCGACGACATCGCGGGCGCCCGCAACGACCTGGACGAGATGATCGACCCGCTGCTGCGCGACTTTCTCCGCGCGGCCATGCGCGCCGGTCTGAACATCATGGTCGCCGGGTTGGCCGGTGCCGGAAAGACCACTGTCATCAGGGCGCTGATGAACGAGATCCCACCCGACGAGCCGTACGTGCTGCTGGAGGAGAGTCGGGAGCTGCTCCCGGCCCGCCGCCGGGAACGGCACCGGGCGGTGATGAGCTTCGAGGCCCGGGAGGGCCACGGCGAACGCGGCTTCGACGGCCGCCCGGCCGGTGAGGTGACCATCGCCGACCTGATCCCGCTGTCGCTGCGGATGGGCGTCCTGCGGATCATCGTGGGTGAGGTGCGGTCCCGGGAGATCGTGCCGATGCTCCAGGCGATGACCACCAGCCGGGGGTCGATGTGCACCATCCACGCCCGTACCGCGGCGGGTGTGGGTGAACGGATCGTCGAGCTGGCGTTGGCGCACGGCCGGGAGATGACAGTCGACCAGGCCCGCCGGATGGCCGGCAACGCGCTCGACCTGATCGTCTACGTCACCGTCGAGGACGAGACCGCGATCGGTGGGCGCAAACACCGGTTCGTCTCTCATGTGGAGGAGGTGATCGGGGCCGGCGAAGCCGGTCGGATCACCACCACCACGGTCTTCGGGCCCGGCCCGGACGGTCGTGCGGTCCCCCGGCACCTGCCGGAGCGGGTCCGTGACCAGTTGCTGCGGGTGGGTTACGACGCGCGGCTGCTGACCCGGTGGGTCGAGGCCGGTGCCGGCGCGTGGCGGCGGCCCCGGCAGACCCGACTGGCCCGGCGGTGACCTGATGCTCGGCAGCCTGGAACTGATCGCGGTGATCTCCGGGGCCGCCTGTGTGGCCGGGTTGCTGCTGGTCGTGGTCGCGCTGGTCGGCACCCGCCGGCCGCCCGGGCCGACCCCGGGCGGCGGCCCGGGGCTGAGCCGACTGTGGCGGGGGCCGGGCAGCACTCCGGCCGAGCAGCGGGCCTACCAGGCGCTGCTGGTCGCCGCGGTGGCCGCCGGCGCGCTGGCGTTCCTGTTGACCGGTCTGCCGGTGGTGGGCCTGCTGGTGGCGGTGGCGGTGCCCGGCACCCCGTGGCTGTTCGGGGTGGGCAAGGCCGAACAGCGGGCGATCGCCCGGATCGAGGCGGTCGGCGAGTGGACCCGCCGACTCAAGGACGTCTCCGGCACCGGGCAGGGTCTCCAGCAGTCGATCATCGGCACGATCGGCAGCGTGCCACCCGGCATCGAGGACGAGGTACGGCTGCTCGCCGCCCGTCTACAGGCCGGCTGGCTGGCCCGTTCCGCGCTGCTGGCGTTCGCCGACGAGATCGCCGACCCGGTCTGCGACCAGGTGGTGGCGGCGCTGATCCTGCACCTGTCGGACCGGGGTGAGCGGCTGGGTGACGTGCTCGGTTCGATCGCCGGCGCGGCGTCCGCCGAGGTGGCGACCCGTCGGGAGATCGAGGCAAAGCGCACGCAGCCCCGGTTCGCGGTCCGCTTCCTCACCGGAATGACCCTGGCGACCCTGGCGTACGGGCTGATCAACATCGAGTACATCAAGCCGTACGGCACGCCGGTGGGTCAGCTGGTGATGGCCGCCCTCGGTGCCGCGTTCATCGGCCTGCTGGCCTGGGTGCGGTCGATGAGCCAGCCGCGACGTCCGGCCCGGTTCCTGCCGGCGCCCGACCCGGCCGAGGTGATCGCGTGAGGGCGCAGCGGAGCCCGGCGGTCGCGAACGAAAGGCGGCTCCCGTGGTCCTGAACTGGCAGTTGGCCGTCGCGGTCTGCGGTGGCGCCGGGATCGGTCTGGGTGTTTTCCTGGTGGTCCGGGAGCTGGTGCCGGCGACACCGGCGCTCGGGCCGGCGCTGCGCCGGCTACACCAGCCACCGGGCACCGGCCGGGTCGCCACGCCCGCGTCCCGGCGGCTCGACTCGCTGACCGGGTTGTCCCGCTGGTTGCGACCGCCGCAGCGGCAGCTGGCCCTGATTGGTCAGACGCCCGAGCAGTACGCGCTGTCGGTGCTGCTCTCCACGCTGATCGGGCTGGCCACGCCGACGCTGCTCGGGGTGACGCTGTGGGCGCTCGGCGTCTCGTTCCCGCTGGTGGTGCCGGTGCTCGGCAGCCTGGGCCTGGCGCTGCTGGGCGGTCTGCTGGCGCACCGGGCGGTGCTGACCAAGGCGGATGCCGCCCGTGACGAGTTCCGCCAGGCCGTCTGCACCTACCTCGACCTGGTGGCGTTGCAGCTCTCGGCGGCGCACGGGCCGGTGCAGTCGCTGGAGCGGGCGGCGGCGGTCTGTGACGGCTGGGTGTTCGACCGGCTGCAGGAGTCGCTGCGGATCGCCCAGATGCAGATGCACGCGCCCTGGGACGAACTCCGCGACCTCGCCGACAAGGTCGGCATTCCGGAGTTGGGGGACGTCGGCGCGATCATGCGCTCGTCCGGCAGCGAGGGCGCGCAGGTGCACGAGACGCTGCGCAGTCGGGCCGACTCGCTGCGCGACCAGATCCGCACCGACAACCTCACCCGCGCCGAGGGGGTGACCAGCAAGCTCGACATCCCGGGCGCGCTGCTCGTCTTCGTGCTGCTCGGGTTCGTCCTCTATCCGTTCATCACCCGTGTCTGACCCCACCCCCTTGAAGGAGAACGCGATGTCCATCCTCAGCTATCTGCACGTCGTGCTGACGACGCGCCTGGCCGAGTTGCGCCGCGACGGTGAGCGGGGCGACAGCCCGGTGCCCACCGCGGTGATCATCGCCGGCCTGGTCGCCGTCGCCATGGCTGTCACCGCGTTGGCGCTGACCAAGGCCAACGACTGGATGACCAAGATCCCGGGCTACTCGCCCCCGAAGTAGCCGGCGTGAGTCGAGCAATGTCGTCGAGGTGGAGCCGGGCGGTCACCGCCGCCCGGCACCCTCTCGCGGCCGACGACCGTGAGCGGGGGGCCAACCCGGTGGAGCTTGCCGTGATGATGCCGCTGATCCTGGTGCTGCTCTTCGCCTCGATCCAGGTCGCGGCCGTCTTCCTGGCCCGCTCCACCGCGTTGAACGCGGCGCAGAGTGGCGTCAACGCGCAGCGGACCTATGAGGCGCCCGACGGCGCCGGGGTGGAGAGCGCCTCCCGCTTCCTGCGAGCCGCCGGTGGCTGGCTGGTGGGCTGGGACAAGGCCGGCCCGACCTGCGTGACCAGCCCGACCGAGGTGACCTGCACGGTGAGCGGCCGCTCGCTGTCCGTGGTGCCCGGCGTGGACTTCGCGATACAGCAGACCGCCCACGGCACGGTGGAGAGGGTGACCCCGCCATGACCCGGGCCGCCGAGCGGGGCTCGGTCTCCATCGAGGTGGCGGTGCTGGCGCCCGCGTTCATCGCGCTGATGGTGCTGGCCGGCGTGGTCGGGCGCAGCGCGGTGGCGGCGGAGGCGCTCGACGCGGCCGCGCACGACGCCGCCCGGGCGGCCTCGATCTCCCGCAGTTCCGCCACCGCCAAAACGGCGGCGTTGGAGGCCGCCCGGAAACAGCTGGACTGGCACGGCCTGGCCTGCGCCAACGACCTGGAGCCGACGTTCACCGGCTCGATCGCCGGCAAGGACTCCGGGTTCGACGACGCCTTCAGCAGCTCGGTCGGTACGGACGCCACGGTGACGGTGACGATCAGCTGCCGGGTGTCCTTCCGGGACATCACCCTCGACATCCTGCCTGGGATGACGAGTGAACGGCTGATCACCGGGCAGTTCACCTCCCCGCTCGACCGTTACCGGAGTCGGCGATGACGGCCACCACGTCGGCCGCCGGGCCCGCGCGGGCCGGTGAGCACGGCCGGGTGAGCATCTTTCTCGCGGTGACGATGATCGGCGTACTGGCCATCATCGGTCTCTCCTTCGACGGCGCCGGTCAGCTCCGCACCCTGCAACGGGCTCAGAACCTGGCCGCCGAGGCGGCTCGGGCCGGCGGTCAGGCCATCGACCGGGCCACCGCCATCGAGGGCGGCCCGAAACGGATCGACCAGCCGCAGGCACGCGTGGCGGTCGCCGACTACCTGGCTGCCGCGAAGGCCGCCGGCCACACCGTGAGCTTTCCCGAGGTCGACGGGGAGATCCTGATCCGGGTGACCGTCTCCATCACCTACCACCGCTCGATGCTCGGACCGTTCGTCCAGGACAAGACGGTCACCGTCACCGGCGAGGCGACCGCACGTGCCATCACCGCAGCACCGTAGGAAGGAAGGCAGCCATGCCCGTATCGGGTGGGTCCGTGGTACGGCGGACCGGACGAATCCTCACCGGCATCGGCGCACTGGCCGTGCTCCTGGTGCTGCTGGTCGGCGCGCCGATCGCGTTGCTCGCCTTCGCCGGTAACCCCCTGCCCGATCACCTGCCCACCCTCGGGGAGGTGGGAACCGCGCTGACCAGCCGGGACGACGGCCAGCTCTTCCTGCGGGCGTTGGCCGTTGCGGGTTGGTTCGGCTGGGCCACGTTCGCCTTCTCCGTCCTCGTCGAGCTGGGCGCGCAGACCCTGCGCCGGCCGGCGCCGAAGCTGCCCGGAATGGGCCGCCAGCAGAAGGCCGCCGCCGCGCTGGTCGGCTCGGTGGCGCTGATCCTGGTGGCGAGCCCGGCCGCCGCCAGCGCCGCGGCGGTCTATGGAGCTCCGGCGTACGCGAATCCGGGCGCACCGGCCGTCACCACGCTGGCCGCGCCGACCCGCGCCGCGACGACACCGGACACTGCCGCGCCGGTGGCCCAGGGCGGGCTGCTCGGCCTGGCCGGGGCAGGGCTCGCCGCACCCGGCGGCCCGGCGGCGACCGACGAGGCCGCACCGGTGTACCGGGTGGCGCGGGGCGACTACCTCGGGGAGGTGGCCGAGCGGTACCTGGACGAGTTCGGCGACTACCGGCAGCTCGCCAAGCTCAACAAGCTCGACGACCCGGACCGGATCCGCCCCGGCCAACTACTCCGACTGCCCACCGAGGCCACCGACCAGGGGGCCCGGCAGCACGCCACCGGCCGGCTCGTCGACCGGCCCACGGCGCCGAAGCCGCCCGCGCCCCGGCCAGCACCCGAGCAGGCCGCACCCCCGCGGGTGACCCCGGCACCACCCAGCGGTACGCAGTCGACGGGCCAGCCGCCCGCGATGACGGTCGGCGCGGCCCGGGCCGGTGACGTCGATCGGGTGAACCGCCCGCTGGCGGTCTCCGCCGTACTGGCCGTGGCGAGCATCGTCGGCGCCCAGATCGGCGCGGTGCTGGGGCTGCGCCGCCGCCCGGCCACCGCAGCCGGCGCTCCCCGGCTGGCCGCTCCCTCCCGCAGACCCCGAGGCGGCGCGGCCCGGAGCAGCAGCGGCGGGGCGGGCCGGAACACTGGCGGGGCGGGCCGGAGCGGCGATGGGGCAGGGCTGAGCACTGGCGGGGCGGGCCGGCCGACCAGTGGTGGGGCGGCCGGTAGCGGGGCCGCGTGGGCTGCCAGCCGGGCGGCGGCCATCGAGGGCCCCTCGACACCGACCGGTGGCGCGGCACCGGGCGGGAACGATCTCGCACTTCGCGGCACCGGGATGACGCCTAATGGCAGCGGCGTCGCACCTACCGGCAGCGGCACGGCACCCGCCGGCGGCGGCACGGCATCCTCCCGCGGCGGCGCGGCACCCGCCGGCGGCGGAATGGCTACCGACGGCGCTGGCGAGTGGAGTGGCGACGACGGCTGGGCCGGCGCCGGTGCCGAAGGCGGGCTGTTCAACGGTGAGCACGGGTTGGATTCCGTACCGGACGGACCGCCGGTCGGCCGCCACCGACGCAGCTGAGGAGATCGACCCGCGCGACGCTGTCGCACGGCTGGCCCTGTTCAGGCTCCGCGTCTGGTGCGGGGGTGTGCCGCCTGGCCACGGCGACCGGCCAGCACGGTGGCGACGGTCTGGTCACCCGGCCGCAGCGGGAGCGCCCCGAGGCAATTCCTCGGGAAGCGAGATGCCTGTGAGTCATAAAGATGACCCACAGGCATCGGCGTCGAGCGTGTCATTGCCTCCGGGGTCGCCACGGAGTGTTACCAGGTGCGCCGACGTGTCGCGGCCGGCCCGCTCCATGGGGTCCGTGCACAAGCATCGCCGCCGACCAGAGCAGCGGTCGCGGCCGATGGTCAGGGCAGGCGGGTCTGGAGCACGCCGTTCTGGATCCGGGTGGGCAGGACCTGCTGGTCGTTGCCGGACGGCCCCTGCACTACCTCGCCGCCGTTGAGCCGGAACGCGCTGCCGTGCCACGGGCAGACCACACAGGCGTGACCGTCGATCTCCTGCACTTCGCCCTCGCCGAGCGGCCCGCTCTGGTGCGGGCAGCGCTCCAACATCACCGTCACCTCGTCACCGTGCCGGTAGAGGATCACCGAGATGTTGTCGTCCACCTCCCGGGTGATCAGGGTGCGCTGCGGCAACGTCGCCATGTCGGCCAACGAGTGCCAACCGTCGGTCATCCGGTGCAGCTCGGAGATGCTCTGGTTGACCTGCGCCCCCTGCTTGTACGCGAGGTGACCCCCGATGTACGCCCCCAGGCTCACGGTGGAGAGCCCGAGGAAGCCGAGCGCGCGGCCCATCCCGTGGCGGCCGGACATCCGAGCGGCCAGCGAGCCGGCGTAGATCGCCATGCCGACGGTGTTGGCGGCGGCGTGCACCAGGCCGACCCGACGCTGGTCCCGGGCGAGCGCCGCCCAGTCGTTCAGACCGGCGACGGCCGCTGGCAGCGCGCTGACCGTGCCCAGACCGACCAGCACGGCGGCCGGCCGGCGCTGCCCGGGCATGAGGTCCAGCACCGCGGCGCTGATCCACGCACCGACCGGCACCTGCACCATCGCCGGGTGCAGCGGGTGTCCGAGGGTCACCCCGTGCAGCAGATCGCGCAGCCGGCGCGGACGCAGGGTCCCCAGGACGACCTTCTGCAACCGGTCACCCGCGCCATCCAGCCGGGAGTCCTGCTCAACTTTCGTCAATAGTGCTCGCACGAGTACCGACTTCCCGGCGATCGTCGTCGCAAACCGGTCGGCGGCGACAAACCTGCCGCACCCCCACGCCGCCGATCGCGCAGGCCCTGCGCCGAGGGTCCGGGGCACAATCCGCATAACGCCACCCGGAAGTGCAAGATCGACGGGGATTGTGGGGGTGCGGCGGGCCGGGCATGCTGGCGGGATGGGTGTGCGGGTGGAGCGGCGTGGACCGGTCAGCACAGTGGTGCTGGATCGGCCGGCGACTCGGAACGCCGTCGACGGTCCCACCGCGCGGTCGCTGGCGGACGCGTTCCGGGCCTTCGAGGCCGACCCGGACTCGGCGGTGGCGGTGCTCTGGGGTGCCGGGGGCACGTTCTGCTCCGGTGCCGACCTCACGGCGATCGGCACGCCGAGCGGCAATCGGGTGGAGCCGGAGGGGGACGGCCCGATGGGTCCGACCCGGATGACGCTCAGCAAACCGGTGATCGCGGCGATCTCCGGGTACGCGGTGGCCGGCGGCCTGGAGTTGGCGCTCTGGTGTGACCTGCGGGTCGCCGAGTCCGATGCGACCCTCGGGGTGTTCTGCCGCCGCTGGGGAGTGCCGTTGATCGACGGCGGCACCGTCCGGCTGCCCCGGTTGATCGGCGAGAGCCGGGCGATGGACCTGATCCTCACCGGCCGCCCGGTGCCGGCCGACGAGGCGTACACGATGGGGTTGGTCAACCGGGTGGTGCCACCCGGCCAGGCGCGGGCGGCGGCCGAGGAGTTGGCGGCGTCGATCGCCCGGCACCCGCAGACCTGCCTGCGCAACGACCGGGCCGCGGTGCTGGCCGGCGCGGGGCGGCCGGAGCCGGAGGCGCTGGCGACCGAGTTGGCGTACGGGATGGACTCGCTGGCGGCGGACGCGCTGGCCGGTGCGGCCCGGTTTGCCGCCGGCGCGGGCCGGCACGGCACGACGCCGCCGGAAGAGGGGACCCTCCCGACGGCGTCGACCACGCGCTAGCTCAGTTGCGGTTGATGGTGAAGGTTGTCGTGGTGTTGCGGATGTCCTGGTAGTTGTTGGTCAGCCGCAGGTTGGTGAAGGTGACCGAGCCGACCGCCGGGCCCTGACCGGGTTCCGGCATCTCGTTGGCCCAGATCGCGAAGCCGGACTTCGCGTCGTACGCGTCACCGCTCTTGCGGACGCCGCTGATCGAGACGTTGGTGAAGACCGTGTCGGTGATCGGGTTCTCCGGCTGCGACCCGTTGTACTTGGTCTGGAACATGATCCCGGTGTACGTCGGGTCGACGATGTCCACGTCGGACACCCGGATGCCGCGGAACTCCTTGGATGCGGAGAAGACCCAGATCGCGGGGAACGTCTGGGAGCCCCAGAAGTGTCCGCCGGCTCTGACGATCGAGATGTTCTGGAACTGGGTGGGCGGGCTGGCCCCGAACCCGATGAACGGGTAGCCGAAGTCCAGCGAGCTGATGGTGATCCCGGAGTACGTCAACATGTCCGCGATGTAGAGGTTGCGGAAGATGTTGTTGTAGCCGCCGTAGACCGCCAACCCGGCCGCCCGCCACGTCAGCGTGGCCGTCAGGTTCTCGAACACGTTGCCGTTGTTGCCGACCGAGGCACCCTGGTCGGTCGCCGAGAAGAGAGCGAACGCGTCATCGCCGTTCGACCGCCCCTCGGTGTTGGTGATCAGGTTGTTGGTGCTCCCGTTGGTCAGGTTCACCCCGTCGGCGAAGGTGTTGCGGAAGCGGCTGTTCTTGATGGTGAGCCCGCTGACGCTCACCCCCCAGTACGCGCAGACGGTGTGCTCGACCCAGACACTGTCCAGGGTCATGTTGTCGACGTCCTTCAGCTCACCCCACACCTTGCCCGGCCCGTCGATCCGGTTGGTGTAGTTGCCGAAGAAGGCCAGGTGCGAGAAGGACGACCCGCTGGCCGAGGACTCCACCCGGAAGCCCGCGTCGGTGTTCTGCTGGCCGGTCGGCGTCTGGAAGCGGGTGTACCACATGCCCGCGCCCGTCACGGTGATCGGCTTGCCGTACACCTGGAACTTCTGGGCGGTCTCGTAGGTGCCGGCCGGCAGGTAGACGCCGACCAGGTTGCCGGTGGTGTCCATCCGGACCGCGTCCAGCGCGTTCTGCACGTCCTGGTGGCTGAAGCCGGACGGCACCCGGTAACGGGCCGGGTCCGGGTTGGCCCGGGGTGCGACCAGCTCCAGGTTGACGAAGTCGATCGCGTACGTGGTGGTGTTGGCCGGGTCCTTCTGCAGACGGATCCTGCTGCCGGCCGGGATGGTCGAGTTCAGCATCACGTTCGCCTCGTCGTACAGGTGGCGAGGCGGGCCGGCACTCGGCGAGTCACTCGGGCTGGCCTCCGCGCCGTACAACCAGATGTGCTTGGAGGTCAGGTTGATCGGCTTGTGGAGGGTGCCGTTGACGTAGATGTTGAGCGTCGAGTCGATCCCGCCGCCGCCCGGTGCGTCGGGAATCGAGAAGCGGGTGACCAGGGTGTTGGTCGCCGCCCGGGTGGTCCACTCGACGTACGCGCCGGTGCTGTTCAGGGTGACCGCCCGACGCCCGGACGCCTCACCGCCGAGGTTGCCGATGTCCCGGTTCGGGCCGACCTGCCCGGCGCCGCCGCCGGTGGTGCCATCCTCGGCCTCGTACATGTCGTAGCCGAGGTTCGCGCCGCGCCCCACGAAGAGCGGGCGGTCGGTGGTGTTGTTGGTCTGCTTGACCGGCAGTTCGTTGCCGTCCACGGCGAGCACCACCCGGACGGTGTACTTGCCGTTCGCGGCGGTCCAGGTGCCCAGGTTGACCGGTCCGACCGTCGCACCGGCGTTGATCACGCCGGAGTAGGAGCCGGTCAGGGTCCGGACGGCGGTGCCGGACTCGTTGAGCACGGTGAGCGTGATGCCGTGCGCGCCCGACGCGGACGCCTGGTTGCCGGCGTTGCGGATCGACACGGAGAAGGTGACGGTGCTGCCCGGCGGCGGGTTGCCCGGCGACCAGTCGACGGCCGAGGCGACCAGGTCGGAGCTGGCCACCGCACCGACCACCAGCGGGCTGGGGTTGGAGTAGCTGTTGTTGGTGTCGTCGGACTCGACGACGGTGTTCGACTCGTCGACCTTCGCGCTCAGCGGGTAGCTGCCCGAGTCGCGGGTGCCGATGCTGGCGCTGACAGTCGTCGACGCGCCGGCCGCGAGGCTGCCGACCGATGCGGTGCCGACCCGGGTGGCGCCCAGGTAGAAGTTGACGTTCGTCGCCCCGGAGGCCGCCGAACCGGCGTTGCGCACCGTCGCGGAGAGCGTGATGGTGCTGGTCTCCACGGGGGCGGACGGGCTGAAGGACATGCCGGTGACGGTCAGGTCCGGGTTCGGCGCGGGGGTGCCGAAGACCTGGAACTCGGCCACCTGCCCGGCCGGTGCGCCGGTGTTCGAGGCGATCGAGAGCCGTACGTCGGCGGCCGCGCCGGAGACCGGGATGGTCACCGTGTTGCCGCTGCCCGGGTTGAAGGTGTAGTTCGCCGCGCCGACCAGTGTGGTGAAGGACGACGAGGCCTGGTCCCGGCCGAGCACCGTGATGTTCTGGGTACGCGTGCCCCACGCCGAGTCCGGGTTGAGCTTCAGCACGATCTGGCTGAGGCTGGCGTTCGCGCCGAGCTGCACGGTCAGCGTGCTCGGGTTGCCGTTGCCCTCCCAGTAGGTGGCCACGTTGTTGTCGTTGGCGTTGGTGGCCACGAACGTGTGCACGAACCCGGAGGCGGTGATCGGCTTACCGACCGCCAGGTTGCTCCCGGTCGGTGGGGTGCCGGTGCCGGTCCGGGTCACGGTGTTGCTGTTCGCCGACTGGTTGCCGGCCGCGTCCTTGGCCCGCACGTAGTACGAGACGGTGGCGCTGTCCGCCTGGTTGTCGGTGTACGTCACTGTCGAGCCGTTGACGCTGCCGCGCAGCGCGCCGTTGGCGTAGATGTCGTAGCCCGTCACAGCGACGTTGTCGGTCGACGCCGACCAGGTGAGCCGGATCTGCCCGCTGGCCGGCTGGGTGTACGCCAGGTTGCCCGGGACGCTCGGGGCCTGGGTGTCGGTGCTGCCGGTGGCGCCGTACACCTCCACCTCGGAGAACTGCGCGGCCGGCCAGCCGGTGTTGCCGGTGACCTGCACGCGTACGTAGCGGGTGCTGGCGGCGGTGAAGCTGACGGTGGCGGTGTTGCCGCTGCTCGGATTGAACGTGTAGCCGGCGGACGCCTTCAGGGTGGTGAAGGACGAGCCGTTGGTCGAGCCCAGCACCGACAGGGTCTGCGTGCGGGTCTGCCAGTCCGACGAGGGCGGCAGTTTCAGCACCACCCGGTCCACGGTGACGGTGGCGCCCAGGTCCGCCTGGATCCACTGCGGGAACGCGTTGTTGGCGCTTTCCCAGTAGGTCGAGGCGTTGCCGTCGTTGGCGTTGACCGCGACGTAGTTCTGGTTGTAGCTGCTGGCGGTCATGGTCGCGGAAAGGCCGGCGAGCATGGCCACGCGAGCGGCTGCGGCGGAGGGGTCGGCCTTCGGTGCCGCGCTGGCCGTGGGGGTGACGACCGGCGCGGTGACGAGAAGCATTCCGGCGAGCGCACCGGCGAGCAGCCGTCGACCGGTGCGGGTGGTGGCGGGGACGGGGTGGGGCGGGCCGCTCTGCGGCGTGCCTCGTGTGGTGCCAGTTCTGGACATGGGTCGCTACACCTCTTTCGGGGGTGGGTGTCGGTGCGTTGCCCGTCGACGGGTGCGGGGGTACGCCCGTCGCTCCTCCTTCCTGGGGTGAGGTGGTGCCGGCGGCAGGGACGGGGCCGCCGGCACCGAGGCGGTCAGGTCTGGTCGGCTCCCTTCGCCGCGCGCGGCCCGTCCGCCACGTCGGGGGTACGCAGCCAGACCGCTGTGTCGCAGGGCAGCAGCCCTTCGTCGAGCGGCCCGCTGGCCAGCAGCAACTCCGCTTCGGCGGGCAACGGCACGGCCGTGTCGGAGAGGTTGACCAGGCAGGTGAAGCCACCACCGCGGCTGAACGCGAGCACCCCGTCCGGGGCCGGCAGCCAGGTGAGCGTGCCGTCACCGAGCGCCGGTTCGGCCCGCCGCGCCTGGATCGCCGCCCGGTACAGCTCCAGCATCGAGGCCGAGTCGCCGGTCTGCGCGCGGGCCGTGCGGTCCTTCCAGTCCGCCGGCTGCGGCAGCCACGGCGCGGCGGCACCCTCGGGGCTGAACTCGAACGGCGGCTCGTCCCCGGCCCAGGGCAGCGGCACGCGGCAGCCGTCCCGACCGGGGTCGATCCGGCCGGACCGTTCCCACATCGGGTCCTGGCGCAGCGCGTACGGGATGTCCTCGACCTCGTAGAGGCCCAACTCCTCGCCCTGGTAGACGTAGGCGGCACCGGGCAGCGACAGGGAGAGCAGCGCGGCGGCCCGGGCCCGGCGGGTGCCCAGCTCCAGGTCGGTGGGGATGCCCTCGCGTTTGGCAGCGAAGCTGAACCGGGTGTCCGCCCGGCCGTAGCGGGTGACGTGCCGGGTGACGTCGTGGTTCGAGAGCACCCAGGTGGCCGGCGCGCCGACCGGCGCGTGCGCGCTCAACGTCCCGTCGATGCTCTCCCGCAGCGCCGCGGCGTCCCACGCGCAGCCGAGAAAGTCGAAGTTGAACGCGGCGTGCAGCTCGTCCGGGCGCAGGTAGTTGGCGAACCGCTGCCGGTCCGGCAGCCACACCTCACCGATCAGCGCCCGGTCGGGGTACTCGTCGGCGACCCGACGCCAGCCCCGGTAGATGTCGTGCACCCCGTCGAGGTCGTGGAACGGGTGCGGCTGGTCCGGTCGGACCTCGGGCAGCGTCCCGTCCTTGACCAGGAGCCCGGCCGAGTCGATCCGGATGCCGTCCACGCCCCTGTCGAACCAGAACCGCAGGATGTCCTCGAACTCCTCCCGCACCCGGGGGTGGTCCCAGTTGAAGTCCGGCTGCTGCGGGGCGAACAGGTGCAGGTACCAGTCGCCGGGGGTGCCGTCCGGGTTGGTGGTGCGGGTCCAGGTCTCGCCGCCGAACTCGCCGACCCAGTCGGTGGGTCGTTCGTCGCCGTTGGGTCCCCGGCCGGGCCGGAACCAGAACAGGTCCCGTTCGGGTGCCCCCGGCCCGCCGGCGAGCGCGGCCTGGAACCACGGGTGCGCGTCCGAGCAGTGGTTCGGCACCACGTCGACGATGGTCCGGATGCCCAGCTCGTGCGCCTCCGCGATCAGCGCCTCCGCCTCGGCCAGGGTGCCGAAGACCGGGTCGATGTCGCGGTAGTCGGAGACGTCGTAGCCGGCGTCGGCCATCGGGGACGGGTACCAGGGACTGAACCAGATCGCGTCGACGCCGAGCGCGGACAGGTGGTTGAGCCGGGACCGGATGCCGGCGATGTCGCCGATGCCGTCGCCGTTGCCGTCGGCGAAGCTCCGGGGATACACCTGGTAGATCACCGCTCCCCGCCACCACGGACTTCTGTCAGCTGTGGACACGAGCACCTGCTTTCTGCGTCAGTACGTCGGCGTGTTCGCCGGACCTGGTCATGTGTCGGGCGAACGGTCGTCGTTCGCCGCGCGGAGGGATCCGGTGATGGCTATCCCTTGATGCTGCCCGTGGTCAGACCGGACATGATGTTGCGTTGGAAGATCAGGAAGATGATGACCGTGGGGATCGCGGCGATGACCGACGCGGCGATCACCACGTTCATCGGCGTACCGCCGGCGAAGGCGTAGATGCCGACGCTGACCGTCCGGGTCTCGGGCGAGGGCATGACCAGCTTCGGCCAGAGGAAGTCCTTCCAGACCGCCGTCACCGCGAAGATCGACACTACGCCGAGGATGGGACGCGACAGCGGCAGGATGATGGACCACAGGGTGCGCAGCGACGTCGCCCCGTCCATCAGGGCGGCCGCCATCAACTCCTCCGGGATCGAGTCGAAGAACCGCTTCAGCAGGAAGATGTTGAACGCGTTGGCGACCAGTGGCAGCCAGATGGCGAACGGTGAGTCGAGCAGGTTGATGTGCACGATCGGCAGGTCGATCACCGTCACGTACTGCGGGACGATGAGGACCATCGCCGGGATCATCAGCGTCCCCAGCATCAGGGCGAGGATCACGTTGCCGAAGATCGGCCGGAGCTTGGACAACGAGTACGCGGCGGCGGTGTCGAGGACGAGCTGGAACAGCACCGCGCCGATCGCGTAGTAGAAGGTGTTGAAGAGCAGCTTGGCGAGGTCCAGGTTGTTCCACGCGTCGATGTAGTTCTGCGGCTGCGGGTCCTTCGGGAACAGCGAGGGCGGAGTCTGGGCGATCTCCTGGCCGGACTTGAGCGCGCCGGTGACCATCCAGTAGAGCGGCCCGAGGAAGACGAGCGTGAACCCCGCCACGACGACGACCAGCAGCGTCCAGTAGATGATCCGGCCACGCCCCCGGCTGATCTGGGTCTGGGAGATGAGGGTCCGGGTTGCGGAGTCCTGTGCCATTCCTCGCCGTCCTAGTCCTGTTTCGCAGTCAGCCGCACGTACACGGCGGAGAAGCCGGCCAGCACCACGAGCATGATCACGCCCAGGGCGGCGGCGCCGTTGAGGTCGTTCTGGAAGAACCCGTGCTGGTAGATGAGGTACGCCACCGAGGTAGCCGAGTCCTCCGCGCCCGCGCCGTTGGCGAGGATCAGGGGCTCGATGAAGAGCTGCATCGTGGCGACGATCTGCAACATCGCCAGGAGCGCGAGGATCAACCGGGTCTGCGGGATGGTCACGTGACGGATCCGCCGCCAGATTCCGGCGCCGTCGAGTTCGGCGGCCTCGTAGAGCTCGCCGGGAATGTTCTGCAGCGACGCCAGGTAGATGAGCACCGCGCCGCCCATGTTCATCCAGGTCGACGCGACCACCATCGCCGGCATGGTCATCTCGGGCGACTGCATCCACTGCGAGGTGGGCAGGTGCAACGCCTTGAGGATCGCGTTGAAGAGCCCCGCCTCGCTGGGGTCGTACGCGTAGAACTTGAAGAGGAACAGCGCGGAGGCCGGCGGCAGCATCACCGGCAGGTACACCAGGATCCGCAGGTAGCCCTTGCCGTGGCGGAACTCGTTGAGCAGGATCGCCACGAAGAACGGCACCGCGTACCCGAGGACGAGCGCCAGCCCGGTGAAGTAGAACGTGTTCTTCCACGCGGGCCAGAAGCTCGGGTCGGCGATGAGACGGGTGTAGTTGTCCCAGCCCACCCAGGTGGTCTCGCCGCGCCGGGTCCGCTGGAAGCTCATGACGATGCCGCGGACCATCGGGTACCAGGAGAAGACGACGAAGCAGAGCACCGCACCGATCAGGAACGCGTGCCCGGTGAGGTTGTCCCGTACCTTGCGGCCGAGGCCCGTGCGCTGCGGCCTCGCCGAGTACGGCGACGGCGGACGGCCCGGTTTCCTGGGGGTCTCCGGGACGGTGGTGATCGCCAAGGCAACTCCTGGGTGAGTCGGTGACGTCGAGGCGTGGTGCGAGTGGCGTGGGGGTCGGGTCGGCGTCCCGACCCCCACACGAGCGGTCAGCTCTCGGCGGCGAGGAGCTGGTTGACCTTCTCCTCGGCGGTCTTGAGCAGGGCGTCGATGTTCGAGTTCGGGTTGGTCAGCACACCCGACATCGCGGCGTCGAGCACCGCATAGATGGCCTGGGCGTTGCGCGGCTCACCCTTGATCGGGACCGGGGTCGCCTCGAAGAGCGCGAAGTTCGCCGTGTCGACGTTCGCGTTCGCCTTGCGCAGCTCCAGCTCCTGCTTCTGCGCGTCGCTGCCGTTGGCGAAGAGCAGCGGCTGGGGCAGACCCACCGGGTAGTTCTGCGGCTTGGCCCGGACGTAGTCGAACTGGCCCTTGCCCGGGGTGAGCTTCTGGTACGCGATCCACTTCAGACCGGCCTTGACCTGCTCGGGAGTGAGGTCCTTCTTGAAGAAGTAACCCTCGCCACCACCGAGGGTCCCCTTCGCCGCACCGTCCTGGCCGGGCAGCGGAGCCATCGCCCAGTCCTGGAACTTGCCCTGGAACTGGCTGACGATCGCCTGGGTGGCGTCTGGCGCGCCGATGAACATGCCGACCTTGCCCGCGCCGGCGTTCGTCAGCAGGTCGCCCCACTGGAGCAGCTGACGGGCGCCCATGCTGTTGTCGCCGTACCGCATGTCCTTGAGGTTCTGCAGGACCTGCTTGCCCATCGGGTTGTTGAAGTCGGCCTTCTTGCCGTCCTCGCTGAGCACCCGGCCGCCCTGCGAGTAGAGCAGGGAGGTGAAGTGCCAGCCGCCGGTGTTGCCGGCGCTGTACTCGGAGTAGCCGGCGATGCCGTTGCCGAGCGCGGAGATCTTCTTGGCGGCGGCCCGGACGTCGGCCCAGGTCTTGGGCGGGTTGTTCACGTCCAGCCCGGCCTGCTGGAACAGGACCTTGTTGTAGACCAGGCCCATCGAGTAGTTCTTCACCGGAACGGCGTAGAGCTTGCCGCCGTCGCTGAAGACCTCCTTGAGCGCCGGGTCGACGCTGTCCCAGGTCGGAATCGCGTCCTTGTTGACGTGCTGGCTGATGTCCATCGCCTGACCGGAGTCGAGCACCTGCTGGAGGTCGGTCATGTACCCGTAGAACACGTCGGTCACGGTGCCGCCGGCCAGACGGGCGGTGAAGTCCGGCGGGTTGTTGCACTGCTCGCCAACGCTGACGCTCTTGATGACGATGTCCGGGTTCTGCTTCTGGAACTCGGCGACGTCGTCGTTCCAGTTCTTCAGCAGCTCTTTCTGGGCACCGACCGGCTGGCAGTCCACCGTGATGGTGACCTTGCCGCCGGCGGTCGCGCCCTTGTCGTCACTCTTCGTGGAGCACGCCGTGAGGCTGAGCCCCAGGCCGGCCACGAGCGCGACCGCCGCAGCCTTTCGGTATTGCGGTACGGACATCTGTCCATCCCTTCGGGAACGGGTGTCTCCAATGACCTTCGCTGATCTGCGGTGATACGACCTGACGCCCAGTAGCTGCGTCGGAGCCAGGTGTGAGTGGAGTCACTGTAGCGAGACCGACTCATTCCAGCAAGGTTTCGATCGTGTTCTGAAAGGACACGACTTACTAACGACAGATGCCGACGGAACACTGGAACTGCCCTGACTTGGTGGCTTTTGGACAGTTATGGACGGGCGGCGGTTCGGACCCGGCCGACGCGGTTCCGGCAACGACGAAAGGCCGCCGACCGCGCGAGGCGATCGACGGCCGAAGCGTCGTTTCAGCGGGGGCGGATCACCCCGGGTCGGTCAGCGACGAGGGGCGGGAGCGGTGGAGCCGCGTACCACCAGCTCGGGCTCGAACAGCAGCTCGTCCTGCAACACGCCGGCACCCTCGATCTGGGTGACCAGCAGATCCACGGCGGCCTGCCCCATCGTCTCGATCGGCTGCCGCACCGTGGTCAACGGCGGGTCGGTGCACGTCATGAACGCGGAGTCGTCGAAGCCCACCACCGACACGTCGGCCGGCACCGAACGGCCCAGCCGCCGGGCCGCGCGGATCGTGCCCAACGCCAGGACGTCGCTGGCGCAGATGATGCCGGTCACGCCCCGCTCGACCAACTTCGTCGCGGCGACCCGCGCCCCCTCCATCGAGAAGCTGGAGCGCTCGACGCACTCAGCGTCGCCCTCGCCCCAGCCCGCAGCCTGGATCATCGCGTCGAGCTTGCGCCGGGACGGCACATGCCCTTCCGGGCCGAGCACCATGCCGATCCGCTCGTGCCCGAGCGAGCGCAGGTGCCCGTACGCCTGCTCCACCGCCACCGCGTCGTCGGTGGAGACCCGGGGGAACCCCAGCTCGTCGACACCTGCGTTGACCAGCACGACCGGAAGCCCTCGGTCGGTCAGCCGGCGGTAGTGGTCGTGCCGGGCGTCGGCGAGCGCGTACGAACCACCAGCGAAGATCACCCCGGAGACCTGGTGGTCGAGGAGCATCTCCACGTAGTCCATTTCGGAGACGCCGCCGATGGTGCGGGCACAGAGCGCCGGGGTGTAGCCGCGCTGGGCGAGCGTGCCGGTGACGACCTCCGCCAGCGCCGGGAAGATCGGGTTCTGCAACTCCGGCAGCACCAACCCGACCAGCCGGGCGCGTTCGCCACGCAACTTGGTCGGCCGCTCGTAACCGAGCACGTCCAGCGCCGTCAGCACGGCCGTCCGGGTCGCCTCGGAGACGCCGTCCCGGCCGTTGAGCACCCGGCTGACGGTGGCCTCGCTGACGCCCGCCTTCTTGGCAACTTCTGTCAACCGCTTGGTCACGGCCGCAATCGTACGTCACCTGCATGAAAGAAATGAACAGCAAACTGCGCCGCGCTTGCTGGCCGGCTGCTCGCGCGTGCGGCGCATGCCTCCGACGGCCGATCGGGTACGGGTCGCCACGTCGACGGCCGGCAAGGTCACGCTCGATCCAGGATGTACTGGCAACGGAACGCCGGGATGCCCACTACATCCTGGATGTTGCGCGATCTTGCGGGGTGCGGGGCAGGGGCGCGGAGCGGCGCACACCCGGGCAGGGGGTCAGGACAGATCGCGCAGGGCGGACTCGATGGCCCGGTGGAAGGTCGGGTACGCGTAAATCATGTGCCGGAGCTGACTCAGCGGCACCGCCGCGTGCACCGCCACCACCAGTGCGGACAGCACCTCACCGCCGGCCGGGCCGACCGAGGTGCCACCGATCAGCACGCCCTGGTCGGCGTCCGCGATGAGCTTGATGAAACCGTCGTCGCCGACCCGATGGATCCAACCTCGGGTCGAGCTGCCGAGTTTGGTGAAGCCCACCTGCACGTTGATGCCGCGCTCACGGGCCTGCTGCTCGGTGAGCCCGACCGCACCGATCTCGGGGTCGGTGAACGTCACCCGGGGCAGCGCGCGGTAGTCGGCTCGCGGGACGGTGCCGGCCGATCCGCTCGAACCGCTGGCGGCCAGTGCGCTGGACGCGCCCATCGCTCCGCCGACCACGCTGGAGGTGCCGCTGGCGTCCGCCCCGGCCTTCGCCTTCCGAGCGTGGGCCAGGACGTCCGCGATCACGATCCCCGCCTGGTACATGGCGATGTGGGTGAAGGCGCCCTCGCCGGTCAGGTCGCCGACCGCCCAGACATGCTCGGTGACGTGCAGACGGTCGTCGACCGGCAGGAACCGCTGGCTGGCGTCCAGCCCGACCGTGTCCAGACCCAGCTCGGCCAGGTGGGCCTTGCGCCCGGTCACCACCAGCAGCCGGTCGGCGGTGAACTCCGCGCCGCCCTCACCCCGCAGTGTGAACCGGGTCCCGTCGTGCTCGACCCGTTCGGCGCGTACCCCGGTGTGGATCTCCACGCCGTCGGCGCGCAGCGCCGCGGCGGCGACCTCGGACGCCTCGGGCTCCTCGATGGCCAGCACCCGGTCGAGCGCCTCGACCACTGTGACCCGGACCCCGAAGCGGGCGAAGACCTGCGCCAACTCCAGACCGATGGCGCCGCCGCCGAGCACGAGCAGCGACTCCGGCAGCTCCTCGACCTCGATCGCCTGGTGGTTGGTCCAGTACGGCGTGTCGGCCAGGCCGTCGATCGGCGGCACCGACGGACGGGTACCGGTGCCCAGCACCACCCCGTACCGGGCCTCGAACACCTGGTCACCGACGCGGACCCGGCGCGGACCGTCGAGCCGCCCGCTGCCCCGCACGAGCCGGCCGCCCTTGCCGATGAACCGCTCGGCCGCGACCGTGTCGTCCCAGGTGTCGGTGGCTTCCTCGCGGATCCGCTTCGCCACCGGCGCCCAGTCCGGCTGGACCTGCGCCGTCCCGGCGAGCCCGTCGACCCGGCGGGCCTCGGCGAGCGCGTTGGCCGCCCTGATCATCATCTTGCTCGGGATGCAGCCCCAGTACGGGCACTCCCCGCCGACGAGATCCCGTTCGACGCCGACGACGCTCAGGCCGGCCTCGGCGAGCCGTTCGGCCACCTCCTCGCCGCCGACTCCGAGCCCGACCACGACCACATCAACCAGCTCCGGCTCCGCCACACCAAACAGCATCCCCCGGCGACACCACCCCGGCCACCGAGGTCGGCGGAAAAGCCGGCACGCGCACCGGCCCGGACGCCTACCGTGACCGGATGCACACACGCTTCGCTCCGGTCCGGGACCACTTCCACGACCTGCTCGCCTCCGGACGGGAGACCGGGGCCGCCCTGACCATCTGGTACGACGGGCAGCCGGTCGTGGACCTGGTCGGCGGCTCGCGCGGCGGCCACCGGCCGGGCGCCGCGCCGTGGCTGCCGGACACGCTGGTCAACGTCTACTCGGTCGGCAAGCCGGTGGCCGCGCTCTGCCTGCTGCTGCTCGTCGACCGGGGAACTGTCGACCTCGACTCACCGATGGACCGGTACTGGCCGGAGTTCCGTACTCCCGCCACAGTGCGGCAGGTGTTGTCGCACACCGCCGGGCTGCCGGCCTTCCCGGTGCCCCGACCGGCCACCGCGATCGCCGACTGGGCGCTGCTCACCGGTGACCTGGCCGCCGCCGACCCCGAATGGTCACCGGGCTCGGTCGCCGGGGAACACGCCTGGACGTACGGGCATCTGGTGGGCGAGCTGGTCCGCCGGGTCGACGGACGGTCGGTGGGCCGGTTCCTGGCCGAGGAGATCGCGGACCCCTGGCAGCTCGACCTCGGCTTCGGGCTGGCCGAGGCGGACCAGCTGCGCTGCGCTGACCTGCGGTACGGCGACCCGCAGTGGCCCGCTCGGAAGCTCGGCGAACCGCTGTCACTGCGGGCGCGGGCGCTGGGCAACCCGGCCGGCGGGCTGGACCTCGCCGTGCTGAACAGCCCGCTGTGGCGGGGCGCCGAGATGCCCGCGGTCAACCTGCACGCCACCGCGCCCAGCCTGGCCCGGCTCTACGCCGGGCTGTTGGCCGGCGGTGTCCTGGACGGTGTCCGGCTGGTCAGCCCGGCGCTGATCGCGGAGACCACCCGGGTCCAGTACGACGGGCCGGACCTGGTGCTGGACCGCCCGGTCCAGTGGACGTTGGGCATGCAACGCGAGCCGGACGGCAGCTGGGGCATGGGCGGCATCGGCGGCAGCAGCGCGTGGGCCGACCCGGAGCGCGGCTACACCTTCGCGTACGCCACCGCGCACCTCGCCGAACACGACCGGGTGGACGAGCTGGTCGAGGCGTTGCACTCGGTGCTCTGACGTGGTGGTCAGCGCAGCCAGACCGGGTCGGTGCCGGGCACCGACAACGGTGGCGGGTAGTCCACCGCCCGCCGGAGCTGGTCGGGCAGCTTCCACGGCTGGTGCACCGCCCTGCCCTGCACCCCCGCCAGCTCCGGCACCCACCGACGCACGTAGTCGCCGGCCGGGTCGTACCGTTCGGCCTGCCGGACCGGGTTGAACCCCCGGTAGGGCTTCGTGTCGTTGCCGGTACCGGCCACCCACTGCCAGTTGCCGGAGTTGTTCGCCACGTCCCCGTCGAGCAGCCAGCGGAAGAACACCGCCACCCCGGAGCGCCAGTCCTGACCGAGGTGTGTGGTGAGGTAGCCGGCCGTGATCAGCCGGGCCCGGTTGTGCATCCAGCCCTGCGTCCGCAACTGCCGCATCCCGGCGTCGACGATCGGCATCCCGGTCCGGCCCTCGGTCCAGGCCGCCAACGCGTCGTCGTCGTAACGCCACCGCTCGGTGGCTCCCCGCCGGTACGCCGTGGTCGAGATCTCCGGGAAAGCGGCGGTGACCTGGTAGTAGAAGTCCCGCCAGCAGAGCTGCCGGACGAACGGGCCGGACCGGTCCCCGGCACGGTTCGCCACCGCCAGCGGCGACACGCAACCGAAGCGCAGGTACGGGCTCAGCCGCGAGGTGTCGTCGCCGGCCATGTCGTCGTGCTGATCGCCGTACCGGGTCAGCTCGGGCAGCCAGTCGGTGAGCCGTTGCCGGGCCACCCGCTCGCCACCGACGGCCGCTTCCGGCGAGTCGCCGGCGGGCGGCGCCGGCAGCTGGCCCACCCGGACCCGGGCGGGCAGCGCGATCCGGCGCGGTGCCGCCAGCTCCTCGCGCCACCGGTGGGCCGCCCAGGCCCGGTGGTACGGGCTGAACACCCGGTAGTGGTCACCGCCGCCACCGGGCCGCAACGCACCCGGCTCGACCACTGTCAGCCCGGGACACAGTCGCAGGTGCAGCCGGTGCCGCTCGCACTCGGCGCGTAGTCGCCGCTCCCGCCGGCTGGCGTAGTGGCTGACGTCGGCCGAGAGCGCCACGGCGGTGGCGTCGACCTCGGCGGCCAGCCGGATCGTCTCGGTCACCGGGTCACCGTGCCGGACCACCAGGTCGCCACCGAGGTCGCGGAGTTGGGCGCGCAGGTCGGCCAGTGCCTGGTGCAGGAAGCGGGTGCGGTTGGCGGACCGGCCGGCCAGCACCGGGTCGAGCACGTACAGCGGCACCACCTGGTCGAAGGCCGCGCAGGTGCTGGCCAACGCCGGGTGGTCGTGCACCCGCAGGTCGCGGGTGAGGAGCACGACCGCCGTACTCGCGGTCACCGGCTCTGCGGGTGGATCGCCGGCCCGGGAATGACGACCGGGGTCCCGGTCGGGGTGAGCAGGGCCCGCGCGGCCACCGCCATCCGTCGCCGCTGTGGCACCAGGGCCCGCCGAACGAAGACGTCGTAATCCTGCGCGGCCACCTCGTCGAGGATGCCGCCGTAGAGCGCGTACGCGGTGCGCATGCAGGCCTGCGAGGCGGGCGCGAGCATGGTGATGCCCGGTGCGGCGGCGGCGTAGTGCGCCTGGGCGCGGGTCACCTCGTACTCGATCAGCTCGCGGATCCGGGGCGTACCGCGGCCCCGGTCGCGGGCCGCCACCAACTCCTCGCGGGTGACACCGAACTTCGCCAGGTCCTCGTCCGGCAGGTAGGTGCGGCCCCGGTCGAGGTCCTCGGCGACGTCCCGGATGAAGTTGGTGAGCTGGAAGGCGAAGCCGAGCTGTCGGGCCGGCTCCCGAGCCGCCACCGGGTCGGAGCTGCCCAGGATCGGCAGCATCATGGTGCCGATGACGGCCGCCGAGCCCTCCATGTAGTCGAGCAGGTGGTCGTAGGTCGGGTACGCGGTGACGGTGAGATCCATCGCCATGCTCTTCAGAAACGACGCAAAGTCGTCCCGGTCGAGGTCGAAGACGGCGATCGTGTGCAGCACGGCCGGCAACAGGGGGTCGTCGACCGACGCACCGTGCAGACCGGCCACGAACTGGCCGGCCCAGTTGTCCAGCAGGGCGGCCCGCTCGGCCGGCGGCAGTGCCTCGGTGCGGTCGACGATCTCGTCCGCGTACCTGGTGAACCCGTAGAGGGCGTGCACATGCCGTCGTTTCCAAGCGGGAAGCAGGCGGGTGGCGAGATAGTAGGTGCGGCCGTGGCGTTTGTGCAGCTCACGACACCGGTCATAGGCAGCGGTGAGATCGGTTTCCACCGGCCCTCCTCTAATTTATCGACGCACCAATCGACGCAACCCGTAGCCTAGGGTACGCTCGGCCACATGGCCAACGACGCAGTTGCGGGTGACGTGACCCGCGTGGCGCCGGCTGGGCCGGCGGACGGGGACGATCCGGTCCGCGCCGTTCTGGCCGCGTACACCCACGATCTGGTAACGGCGGTCGACGAGACCCTGGACTCTTTCCTCACCGCCGAGGTTGACACCCTCCACGACATCGACCCATCGATGGGAAGCTTCGCCGCCACCGCCCGGGAGGCCGTCCTGGCCGGCGGCAAACGGATCCGGTCCACGTTCGCCTACTGGGGTTGGCGCGGGGCGGTCGGCGGCACCGCAGCGCTGCCGCCGGTGCTGCCCGCGCTGGCCGCGCTGGAGCTGCTGCACACCTTCGCGCTGGTGCACGACGACGTGATGGACGCGTCCACCACCCGCCGTGGCCGGCCCACCGCACACGTCGCGCTCGCCGAACAGCACCTCGCCGCCGGCCACCGGGGCGACCCCGGCCGGTTCGGCGAGGCCGTCGCCGTGCTCGTCGGCGACCTCTGCATGGTCTGGGCCGACCAGTTGCTGGCCCACGCCTCGGTGCCGTCGAACCGACTCTTCGAGGTGCGCCGCTGCTACGACCAGATGCGGGTGGAGACGGTCGCCGGGCAGTACCTCGACGTGCTCGGCGAGAACGCCCCAGCCAGCTGGTCGGTCGACCGGGCGCTGCGGGTGGCCCGCTACAAGACCGCCAGCTACACCGTCCAGCGACCACTGCTCTTCGGAGCCGCCCTGGCCGGGGTGCCCGCCGACGAGCCGCTGGTCTCCGCCTACACCCGCTACGGCCTGGCTGTCGGCGAGGCGTTCCAGCTCCGCGACGACCTGCTCGGCGTCTACGGCGACCCGGCGGCCACCGGTAAGCCGACCGGTGACGACCTCCGCACCGGCAAACCGACAGCGCTGCTCATGCTGGCCCGGGAGCTGGCCACCCCGGCCCAGCTCACCGCGTTGGAGCGGGCCGCCGACGGACCGGTCGACAAACTCGCCGGGCTGGTCGCCGAGACCGGCGCGGTGACCCGGGTGGAGCAGATGATCGCCGAACGGGTGAGCGACGCGCTGGCCGCGCTCGACGCCGCACCCGTGGACCAGACGGCGCGCACCGCGCTGACCGGGCTGGCCACCGCCGCAACCAACCGGCGGGCCTGATGAGCGACTTGAGCAAGGAGGTGGTCACGTGCGGACGGTGAGCGGACGGACGGACCGGGTGGTGGTCGTCGGAGCCGGGCTGGGTGGGCTCGCCTGTGCCCTGCACCTGGCCGGCAGCGGTCGACAGGTGACAGTGCTGGAACGCGAGCCGGTGCCCGGTGGGCGGGCCGGCCGGCTGGGCGTGGACGGCTACGAGTTCGACACCGGGCCGACAGTGCTCACCATGCCCGACCTGATCGCCGAGGCGCTCGGCGCGGTCGGCGAGGAGTTGCGCGACTGGCTGGACCTGACCCCGATCGATCCCGCCTACCGGGCGTACTACCCGGACGGCTCGACCCTCGACGTGCTCACCGACACCACCCGGATGGCGGCCGAGATCTCCCGGGTCTGCGGGCCTCGGGAGGCCGACGGCTACCTGCGGTTCGTCGAGTACGCGCGGGAGCTGTGGCGGCTGGAACGCACCGACTTCATCGAGCGCAACCTGGACGCGCCGACCGATCTGATCACCGGCAACCTGCTCAAGCTGCTCGGCGGCGGGGCCTTCCGACGCCTCCAGACGAAGATCAACCAGTTCTTCCGGGACCCACGTACCCAGCGGATCTTCTCCTTCCAGGCGATGTACGCCGGCCTCGCGCCGCACGACGCGCTGGCCATCTACGCGGTCATCGCGTACCTCGACTCGGTGGCCGGGGTCTACTTCCCGCGCGGCGGCATCCACGCGGTCTCCCGGGCGATGGCCGGCGCGGCCGAGAAGCACGGCGTGCAGATCCGGTACGACACCACGGTGACCCGGGTGGAGACCGCGAACGGTCGGGCCACCGGCGTGCTCACCGCCGACGGCGAGCTGGTGCCGGCGGACGTGGTGGTGCTCAACCCCGACCTGCCGGTCGCCTACCGGGACCTGCTCCCCGCCGAGCCGCGCCGTCGGCTCACCTACTCGCCGTCCTGCGTCGTTCTGCACGTCGGCTCCCGACAGTCCTATGCGAAGATCGCCCATCACAACATCCACTTCGGACGCGCGTGGAAGGGCACCTTCGATGAGGTCATCCGGCGGGGCGAGTTGATGACCGATCCGTCGCTGCTGGTGACCAACCCGAGCCGGACCGACCCCGCAGTGGCCCCGGCGGACCGGCACACCTACTACGTGCTCGCCCCGGTGCCGAACCTGCACCGGTCGCCGTTCGAGTGGCGCGGCGACCTGACCAAGCGCTACACCGAGCAGCTGATCGGCACCCTGGAGGAGCGCGGCTACGTCGGCTTCGGGGCCGGGGTCGAGGTGCTACGGGCGGTCACCCCGGCCGAGTGGGAGGAGCAGGGAATGGCGGCGGGCACCCCGTTCGCCGCCGCGCACACCCTCTTCCAGACCGGCCCGTTCCGCCCGTCCAACCTGCACCGCGACCTGTCGAACGTGGTGTTCGTCGGCTCCGGGACCCAGCCCGGCGTGGGCGTACCGATGGTGCTCATCTCCGGCAAGCTCGCCGCCGGCCGAATCACCGGAGAAGGTCGATGAGCAGCCGCGAAAAACATCTCGTCGAACTCGTCGACGAGACCGGCAAGGCCCACGGCGAGACGACCGTCGCCGCCGCGCACCAACCCCCGGGGCAACTGCACCGGGCCTTCTCGGTGTTACTGATGGACCCGGACGGCCAGGTGCTGCTCCAGCGTCGGGCCGCCGCCAAGACCCGGTTCCCGCTGCGCTGGGCCAACTCCTGCTGCGGCCACCCGCAGCCCGGGGAGTCGCTCGCCGAGGCGGCCAACCGCCGGCTGAGTGAGGAGTTGGGCGCGGGCCCGGTCGAGCTGACCGAGGTCGGCATCTACGTCTACTACGCCGAGGACCCGGCCACCGGTCGGGTCGAGTTCGAGTACGACCACGTGCTGCGAGGCGAGTTCCTGCCCGGCGCTCCGCTGCTGCCCGACCCGGACGAGGTGGCCGAGCTGCGGTGGGCCGACCCCACCGCGCTGGAGGCCGAGTTGTCCCTCGACCCCCGGTCGTACGCGCCCTGGCTGGGCGGGGTGGTGAACCGGCTGCTCCGCCCCTCGGGGTCCCGGTCGGGCGCAACCGGTCCGGTCATGACCCCGCCCGGATCGTCGGCGGATGACACGGCGGAGCGGTCGGGTGGTCGATGAGGCGCTGAGCGCGGGCGCTGTCGCACGCCGGCTGGGGGTCGCGGTGACGACCCTCCGCACCTGGCACCAGCGCTACGGGCTCGGTCCCAGCGAACACATCCCCGGTCACCACCGCCGGTACACCCCTTCCGACCTGGTCCGCCTCGAGATCATGCGGCGACTCACCGCCGAGGGGGTGAGCCCCGCCGAGGCGGCCCGCTGGGCCCGCCAGGCTCCGGATCCAACGGCCAACGGCACCGTCACCCCCACCCGGATCCACCCGACCGGCCGTGACGGCGGCGGCACCATCCCGGTCGGCCGTGCCGGCCCGGCGGCCCGCGGACTGGCCCGGGCGGCGATGCGCCTGGACGCGGCGGCGATCAGCGAGACGATCGCGCACGCCCTGGCCGCCGACGGCGTCGTCGCCACCTGGGACAGCCTGTTGCGCCCGGTCCTCGCCGGCATCGGCGAACGGCACGCCGCCACCTCCGGCCTGATCGAGGTGGAACACCTCATGTCCCGCTGCGTCTCGGAAGCGCTCGCGGCGGCCAGCCGGGCCAAGGTCCCCACCGGGCCGGCCCGGATCCTGCTCTCCTGTGCCGACGAGGAACAGCACACCCTGCCGCTGGAGGCGCTGGCCGCAGCACTCGCGGAGGCCGGTGTCAGCTACCGGATGCTCGGCGCCCGGGTGCCGGTGGCCGCGCTCGTCGAGGCGGTCAACCGGACCGGACCGGCCGCCGTGGTGCTCTGGTCACACACTCGGGCCACCGCCGACCCGGCCCAACTCAGCGCGCTCCTGGCCGCACCCCGGCGCCCGTTGCTGGTGCTCGCCGCCGGCCCCGGCTGGCGCGCCGACACCCTGCCCGCCGGGGTGGTGCGGCCGGTGGACCTGGCCGAGGCGGTCTCACTCTCCGCTGCCGTGCGCGACGCCCTGCACCAGTCGAGGCGTGACTGATCGCACTGTCGCCGGCTGGCGGCGTGAACTACCGTCGGGCGGGTCCGCCTACCCCGACCCCTCCGGGAGCGAGCAGATGCAAGCCCGCGCCGTCCTGGCGTCCGTCCTCGCCGTGGCGCTGGTCTTGTCCGGTTGTGCCCAGCCGCACCGCACCATCGCACCCGTCGGTGCCCCACCGCCGGAATCGACCGCGCCACCCACCCCGAAACCGCACCCCAGTGTCACCAAGCCGGCCAAGCCGCCACTGCGGCCGCTGCCGGCCAAGCTGCCCGCCGGTCTGGGTCGCAACACCGGCGTACGCCCGGTGGCCCTGACGTTCGACGACGGGCCCAGCCCAGCCTGGACACCCAAGGTGCTCGACCAACTGAAGGCCGCCAAGGTGACAGCGACCTTCTGCGTCGTCGGTCGGGAGGTGCAGCGCCACCCGGAGCTGGTCCGACGGATCGTCCGGGAGGGACACCAGCTCTGCAACCACAGCTGGCGACACGACCTCGATCTCGCCCGCCGACCCGTCGCCGAGATTCGGGCCGACCTGGACCGCACCAACAAGGCCATCCAGAAGGCCTCTCCCGGCGCGAAGGTGCCGTTCTACCGGCAACCGGGCGGCCGGTGGACGTCGGAGGTGCTCGGGGTGGCCAAGAACCTCGGCATGCGCCCGCTGCACTGGTCGGTCGACCCGCAGGACTGGGACAAGCCCACCGCGGCCACCATCGGCAAACGGGTGCACGCCGCCACCCGCCCCGGGGCCATCGTGCTGCTGCACGACGGTGGCGGAAATCGGGCCGCGACCCTCGCCGCCTGCCCGAAGATGATCGCCGATCTGAAGCGGCGCTTCGGCATCACCCGACTCCACTAGAACCGCCCTGACCTGCCGTTATGACCCACCCCAAGCCCTTGGTGATACCGATTTTGTCGACCGGCCGGGCATCACGTATGCTTTCGAAGCCTCCGGCGGGGCCGGATGGGAGCAAGTCCGCTTGAAGTTGCGAGTGTGCAATGATGGCGGGGCCGCCCTCATCGTCTAGCGGCCCAGGACGCCGCCCTTTCAAGGCGGTAGCACGGGTTCGAATCCCGTTGGGGGCACGACCGGCGCAAGCCGGAGCAACACAAGCTAGGTCCTGTGGAGCAGTTGGAGTGCTCGCCGCCCTGTCAAGGCGGAGGTCGCGGGTTCAAGTCCCGTCAGGACCGCAGCGCTGACGCCGCGCCCCGCGCGGCGTTCTGCGTATCGGAGCAGGTCGCCTTGCCACCGGTTCGTCCGGTTGCCGGGTAACATGAGCCGAGCGGCACGGCCAGGTAGCTCAGTTGGTACGAGCGTCCGACTGAAAATCGGAAGGTCGGCGGTTCGACCCCGCCCCTGGCCACATAGCCTTTCGCCGGGCTACAAAGGTCCCCACCAGCGGATTCGCAGGTGGGGATCTTGCTGTTTCCGGTGCTTGCGCCGACGACCTCCGGCCAGCCCACACGCCCAGCCCAACCCGGCTGCGTGATCAGCACCACCCCGGGTCCGCTTGATCGACTCGACTTTCGTGACATCGCGGTGTCCCAGCGCGCGCGACACCGCGATATCAAGGAAACCGAGTCGATCACCCACGCCTCGCGGCTACCAGTCGGTCGCGGCGGGCGGCGGGGCAACGTCGACCGGGGCGGGCGGCGGGGCGGTGTCAGTCGCGGCGACCCTGCGGGCGGTGCTGCGCGACGCCGCCCTGAATCGCCTCCCACACGCTGCGTCCGGCCTGTCGCAACGTCTCCCCCGCCTGCTCGGCGAGTTGGGCCGCACTCTGCGCGGCGCTCTGGGCCGCCGCCTGCGCCGCGCCCGGCAGACCACCGTCGCCATCCCCGGACGGGCTCGGGCCGGCCCCAGCCGACTGATCGGGCTTGCCGCGGCCTTCTGCGGCCGCCGTCCCCGCCGACCCCTCGGGGCGTTGCGGCCCCTGGCCCTCCCCGGCCGGCCGCTGTCCCTGCGGATGCCCCTGGTCAGCTGACCCGGGGCCGCCAGCTCGCGGTCCGGGGCCGCCAGCATCTGGTGCCGACCCGGCCGGACCGACCCCGGACCGACCGGCATCCTCACGACCCGCATCCGCCCGATCAGAACCCCGCCGACCAGGCCCCGGCTGATCAGGCCCCGGCTGACCAGACGCAGGCCGATCAGAACCCGGCCGACCAGGTTCAGGCTGGTCAGAACCCGGCTGACCGAGAACCTGCCGAGCGGAAGCCGGCCGACCACGGTCGACTGACGGTCCGGCTGCGCCCACCTGCCGGCCCGGCTCGTCGCGTAGGCGGTCCGAGTGCCGGCTCGACGCTTTGATCTCCGCCGCGCCCGAGGTCACCTGTTGGGTGCTGCGCTCCACGTCGTCGACGGCGGTGTGCGCGAGCGCCTCGATGATCTGTGGGTTGTTGTCGAGTGTGTCGAGCGCTCGCCCCAGGATCCTGGTCAGCTGCTCCAACCGGACCCGCAGCTGCGCCTCGGCGTTCACCCCGTTGACGTTCAACTCGCCACCGTTGAGGTGCACCCGTACGCCGGCGTCGACCTGGAGCAGGTTGGCCACTCGGGCGCGCAGCGACAGGTCGGCCTCCAGGCCGTCGACCGCCAGTCGGATGGAGTCGACGGAGACCTTCGGAATGTCGAGCAGGACGTCCGGGTTCCCGCTGTCGACGTTCCGGTCCGGCTCCCGCTGCTGTCCGCTCTCGCTCATGCTCTCCCGCCCCGCCTGCGTTCCGGCCCGGTCGTCCGAGCCGTTGGGCGCGGTTACCCGCTTTCCGGCGCGGCATCCCGTCCGTGACGACCCGGCGACACTCTGTCTGGAACCGGGCACCGCGCGAAGCTGCACAGCCGGGCATCAGCCGGTATGGTCCGGGCCTATGGGACAGGAATTGACTGATCCGGCCGACATCCGGCAGGACGTCGGCCAATTCTCTCTCCGGTGCGGCCTTGTCGTCCCGGGCTCCGCCGAGCACGCGTTCGCGGTCTTCACTGATGAGCTGACCGACTGGTGGGTCACCGAGTACACCTGGTCCGGCCCGGACGCCTTGGCCGAGCTGGGCATGGAGCCGCGGGCCGGTGGCATGCTCTACGAGTTGGGCCCGTACGGCTTCCGCGCCGACTGGGGTCGGGTGCTCACCTGGGATCCGCCCCGCCGGCTTGTCTTCGTCTGGCAGATCGGCCCGGATCGGGCACCGGTGCCGGACCCGGCCCGCGCGAGCGAGGTCGAGGTGCTGTTCCATTCCGAGGGGCCGGAACGCACCCGGGTCGACCTGGAGCATCGGCACTTCGACCGGCACGGCGAGGCTGCCGAGGGTTACCGCAAGGCGCTCACCGCCGGCTGGCACGAGTTGCTCACCCGCTACGTCGCCGCGGTGTCGCGCCACCGCCCCACCACGACGGCCTGACGGCCCACGAGATCACCGGCCGAGTTGCCGACCGGCAGCGGCGCCGCCGAGGTCCCGACCACCGAGGTTGGCGCGTTGGCCAGCTTCGGCCCCCGAGCCGAAGCCGGTGCCACCCAACCGGCGCGGCGGTGCGGTGCGCAGCCGCGGGTACTCCTCGGTGAGCCGCCGCTGGACCCGGTCGGACCGGTCGGCCAGCACCAGCGCCATCGACGGCGTACCCGACTCGCTGGCCGCCGCGGTTTCGGCCGCCCAGATTCGGCCGCCCACCACCTCGGCGAAACCGGCCAGCCAGGAGCGCCGGAAGGCCGCGGGGTGGTCGTCGGCCGGCACCTCGGTGGCGGCCAGGCCGTGCGCCGCCTGCACGAGCAGTGAGGTGAAGAGCAGGTCGACCCGTTCCAGGTCGCTGGCGAAGCCGAAGAGGTGCAGGGTGAACCCGTTGCCCTGCCGGCGGCGTACGCAGCGGCAGCGCAGGGGCTCGGCCACCGCGGCGAGCAGGCCGACCTTGTCGCGGGCGTACGGGGCGACGATGTCCAGCACCCGGTCGCCGACCGGGTCGGTGGTGGGGTCGCGGGCGGCGAGGAGGGCCCGGTCCACGCCGTAGCGGGCGATCAGGTCGGTCGCCTTGGCGGTGAACGCGGCCGACTCGGCAGGCGTGCAGGCTGGATCCTCGGCCTGGGCCAGCAGCTTGCGCACCTTGCTGAGGATGGCCTCGGACATGCCTACAGAGCTACCACACCGGCCGGACATCGTCGGGGCCGCGCCGGAATCGATCGATACGTATCATCGTCACGATCAGATGATCAGTCCTATACGGACGGTCAGTTACCTGTTTCCGGAGGAACGAATGCCATCCCCGACCGCTCGCCTGCTCGCCGTCGCCACCGCCACCGCACTGATCGCCGCCGGCACGCCCGCCCGGGCGGAGCCGACAACACCGACCACACCGGTCAGCTCCGGGCCGAACGCGTTCGCCCCGCTCGCCACCTGTTACGGCGGGGCGGTCCGGTCGTACTTCGAGACGGGCCGCTACGGCGGCTCGGCGGGTCAGTACCGCACCACGACGCGCTGTCGCGACATCAACGTCCGCAACGCGAGCGTGTACGCCACCGAAGCATGCGTGATCTTCGTGGACAAGACGAGCGCCTGTAACTACTGGACCTACCTGCCGGCCAACTCGGGCTGGATCACGGTGGCGACCAACGTCAAGGACGGCGTCAACTTCCGGGTCCGTTTCGAGAACCTGCGCTACGAGTACGAGCCGCTGATCGCGTACCACGCGTTCTGACCGACCCACGCGGTCGCGGCGTCCGCCCCCCGACGGACGCCGCGACCCGCCGACAACGCCGCACCCGCCGCGGCCGGCCGACGCGTCAGCCGGCGCGGCTGCGCAGGGTGGCGATCGTCGAGCCGGCAAGCGTCAGCAGGCAGTCCGGGAGCAGCCCATCCGCCGCCGCCGCGCCGAACAGGGCCTCACCGGTGGGTTCGTCCTGATTCGCGTACGCACTGACGAAGCGGGCCACCCAGCGGGTGTCGTACCCGGCCTGGTCGATCCCCGGGAAGTCGAGCGCCGCCCCGCTCGCCGCCGGCGCGTCACCGAGCATTGTCGCCGCCAGGCACCAGGCGACCCCGTACGCGCCGCTCAGGCCGGCCCGGTCGACGACCGCGTCGAACGCTCCCACCACCGCGTCTCCATCGCCGGTCAGCGCCGAACGGAGCACGGCGGCCGCGTCATCGAACGTCTGCTGTGGTAGGTCGGTCACTCAGCGCACAGTAGGACGGGTGGTCAAGTCCCCCAGTAACCGTCACTGTCCGTGTTCAATGCGAGCGACCTGCGCATTACGCCGCCTCCACGGTCCCGCCGCCGGCCTCGGCACGCTAATGTGCGCAGCGGACCTTCGCCGGAGGAAGGACGACCCATGTTCGTAACACGCCGCTCGCGGGTAGCCACACTGGCTGCCTGCGCGACGATCCTGCTCGCCACGAGCGCTTGCGGGGATGACAAGCCCGAGGAGGCAAGCGCCCAACAGGTGCGCCTCTACGGCACGGACGGCAACATGCTCAACTCCTATCCTGCCGAGTTGAAGGAACGGGCGAGCCTCGTCGACGGGATGAAGGGCACCACGCCGCTCACCCCGCTGCCCGACGACTTCAAGAGCCGGCTACGGGCCGTCAATCCGGCGCTGACGGACTACCTCTACTCCGCCGAGACGTACGACGCGGTGGTGATCGCCGTGCTCGCCGCGCAGTTGGCCGGCAGCACCAACCCGGCGGACATCGCCAAGCAGATCGTCGGTGTGACCAACGACGGGCAGCGCTGCGAGGACCCCGCCAGCTGTCTCGCGTTGGCCCGTAACGGGCAGGACATCGAGTACCGCAGCGTCTCGCTGACCCGGGCGGGGTTCACCGACAAGGGCGAGCCGGCCACCGCGAGCTACGCCACGCTGACCTTCGACGGGCAGCAGATCAACGACGGCAAGACCGAGTTCGTCGGCGCCGGCATCGAGTCGGCGGCGAGCACCAAGACGCCGCCGAGGCCGAAGAAGCAGCGCGCCGGTGGGGACCCCGACCAGGAGCCGCTGGTCCTGGGCGGCCTGCTGCCGAAGACCGGTGACCTCGCGATCGCCTATCCCCCGATGGCCGCCGGCGCCGCGCTGGCGATCAAGGAGATCAACGCCGCGGGTGGCGCCCTGGGCAAGCCGGTGACGTGGAAGGACGGCGACGACGGCACCAGCCCGGCGGTGGCCAAGGCGACGGTGGCCAAGCACGTGACGGACGGCGTCAGCGTGATCATCGGCGCGGGTGGTTCGGGTATCTCCCGGGAGGTGCTGCCGGACGTGGTGCAGGCCGGGAAGATCCTCTTCTCCCCGTCCAACACCGACAGCGGCCTGACCGATGTGGAGGACAAGGGCCTCTACTTCCGCACCGCCCCGCCGGACAGCCTCCAGGGCCGGGCACTGGCCGACGTGATCCTCCGCGACGGGTCCCAGAAGATCGTCATCGTCGCCCGCAAGGACTCCTACGGCGAGGGCCTGCAGGCCACCGTCCGCGACGAGCTGGCCAAGGCGGGCATTCCCGACGACCGGCTCAAGCTGCTGACGTACGAGCCGCCGGCCGACGCGAAGGCGGCCCCGGTCGACTTCAGCGGCGGCGCGAAGGAGATCAAGGAGTTCGGTGCGGACGCCGTACTGATCATCGGTTTCGGTGAGTCCGCCCAGGTGATCCGCGGCCTGGCCGACGCCGGGGTGCAGATCGGGCAGTAAGCAGGATCCGAGGCCCACGACGGCCGCACCGGCTTCCCGCCGGTGCGGCCGTTTTCGGGTACGGGGTCAGCGCGGCCGGCGGCGCTGCAGGAACTCGGTCATCCGGCGGTGCTTCTCCTCGTCCTCGAAGAGCACCGCCTGGCTGACCAGGTCGAGGTGCGGGTGCGCGGCGGCCGGCGCGTCCACCGCCAGCTTGGTCAGCCGCACGGCCAACGGTGAACCCAGGGCGATCTCGTCCAGCACCGCGTGCGCCACCGGCAGCAGCTCGTCGGGCTCGTCCACCACCCGGTTCACCAGGCCGATCCGCAGCGCCTCCTCGGCGTCCACCCGCCGGCCGGTGAAGAGCAGCTCCTTGGCCCGACCCTCGCCGATCAACGCGGGCAGCCGGTGGGTCGCGCCGGCGCCGGCCAGGATGCCCAACCGCACCTCCGGCTGCCCGAAGACCGCCCGGCCCGTGCACACCCGCAGATCGCAGGCGTACGCCAGCTCCGCGCCACCGCCCAACGCCGGGCCGTCGACGGCCGCCACCGTCGGCATCGGCAGCGCCCGGATGCGGGCGAAGGCGGCCGAGTTGATCGCGGCGAGGGCGTCGGTGCGACCCCTCTCGCGGAGCTGGCCGATGTCGGCGCCACCGGCGAAGATGCCCGCCGCGCCACCGGTGAGCAGCAGCAGACGCGGACGGGCTTCCAACTCGGCGCAGACCTGGTGCAGCTCGGCGATCAGGTCGGCGTCGATGGCGTTGCGCTTCTCCGGCCGGTCCAGGGTGACCACCAGCCGGTCCGGCCGCTCCTCGATCCGCAGCCCGCTCACTGTTTGACACCGCCTTCCCAGCGGTAGAAGCCGTGCCCTGACTTCTTACCCAGCCGCCCGGCGGCCACCATCTCCTCCAGCAGCGGCGGCGGCGCGAACCGGTCCCCGTACGCGGCCTGGAGGGTGCGGGCGATGTCCAGCCGCACGTCCAGGCCGACCAGGTCGGTGAGCTCCAACGGCCCGATCGGATGCCGGTAGCCGAGCACCATGGCCTTGTCGATGTCCGCCGGGCTGGCCACCTCGTCGGCGACCATCCGGATCGCCTCCAGGCCGAGGGTGACCCCGAGCCGGGAGGTGGCGAAGCCGGGCAGGTCGCGTACGACGACGGGGTCCTTGCCCAGCCGGCCGGCGAGCGCGACGGCCGCGGCGGTGGTCTCCTCGGCGGTGGCCGGGCCGACCACGATCTCCAGCAGCGTCATCGCCCAGACCGGGTTGAAGAAGTGCAGGCCGAGGAAGCGCTCGGGCGCGTCCAGCCCGGCGGCCAGCGCGCCGATGGCGATGCTGGAGGTGTTGCTCCCCAGCAGCTCCGGGCGCAGCGCGGCGGCATCCCGCAGCACCGCCCGCTTCAGATCGAGGCGCTCCGGCACCGCTTCCACGATCACCTGGGGGGCGGGTGCCACCTCGGCGAGGGTGGGGCGCAGCGTCACCCGCTGTCGGTTCGCGGCGGCCTCGTCGGCGCTCAGCTTCCCGCGCTGCACCGCCCGCTCCCACAGCTCGGCGAGCCGGTTCTGCGCGGCCGCGCCCCGCTCGGGGTCCACCTCGACCACCTCGACGGCGTGTCCGGCGCCGGCCGCCACGTACGCGATTCCGAGCCCCATGGTGCCGGCCCCGACGACCACGAAACGATCGCTCATCACGCCTCCCTGCCCCGCCCGCCGACGCGCGGGGTCGCCGCCACGCCGGCCCGGGTGTCCCGCCCGCTCCGCTCGCTCATGCTGCGACAGTAGACAGCGCGACGACCCGGCCCATGCGTGGGGGAGCGCCGGATCGGGTACTGACGGCCCGTCAACCGAGGGAAGGACCGCATCGAGATGAGCCAGGCACCGGAGAGCGTCACCGACGGCGAGATCGTGGAGACCCGAGGCGACGAGCGGGTCGAACTGTTGCGCGCCGACACCAACAACGACGGTCAGACCGACGTGTGGGTGGTGGACACCGACGGCGACGGTAAGGCCGACCTGTTCCAGTTCGACACCGACGGCGACGGCAAGGTCGACATCACCATGGTCGACATCGACGAGGACGGCCAGCCGGACGAGGTGGTCGACGGCGACGGCGGTCTGCCGCCCGAGCAGCTCCCCCCGACCGTCCAGGTCTGAGACGTACGACGGCCCCCGCCTCCGCGCCGCGGAACGCGGGGGCCGTCGCTCAGCCGACGAGGCGCAGGGTGGCCAGGTAGTAGGGGGCGTCGCGGTCGTCCACATCGGTCAACCGCCAGCCGGTGCCGTGCACCAGGGCGGCGAACTCGTCCGCCGAGCAGACCAGGTAGTCGAACCATTCGGTGCTCAACTCGCGGTAGCGCAGCCGCAGCCGCAGTTGGCCACCGAGCCGACCGCGCCGACGGTTGCGCTCGTGGTAGCCGGTGTGCACCGGGTCGCGGGTGCCGTACGGGTCGGTGCCCTGCGCGATGATCTGCGCCCCGGGTCGGGCCAGCGCGGCGAGCGCGGCCAGGAACCCGGGGGCGCGCTCCCGCCCCTCGAACAGTCCGAGGTTGTTGCCGAGCAGCAGGAACGTGTCGTACCGGGCGCCGTCGGCGACGTGCGTCTCGACGGTGCCGTGCACCAGCCGCCGGACCCCGCGCCGCCGGCACACCTCCAGCGCGCCGGCGGAGGTGTCCAGCCCGGTGACCGGTACGCCGCGTTCCTGGAGGTGCAGCGCGATGCGGCCGGCTCCGGTGCCGATGTCCAGCGTCTCGCCGTGCGACCGGTCCACCGCGCGGTGGTCGTACGGCTGCCACTGCGCCGGCCCGTCCAGGTAGTGCGCGGCCGGAGCGCCGTTGATCAGCCCGTCGTCCCGTTCGATGATCTCGATGACCGGTCGCGGTAGCCGGCCACCGACCAGGGGTCGGGGGCCCACTCCGGTGGCCACGGCGAGCGTGTCCTGCAGCAGTTCGCCGATCACGTCACCGATTAGAGGCTCAACCGTCACGACGTTCACGCTATCTGGCCACTCAGCGGCCCGCGCCGGTCGTATCCTGGCGGCGTGACCATGCTGGACCGGCTGTCGGCCGAGAAGTACATCCTGCTCACGACCTTCCGTAAGGACGGTCGGGCGGTGCCGACCCCGGTCTGGGCGGTACGCGACGGTGACGCGTTGGCGGTCTGGACCCGGGCCGACTCGGGGAAGGTGAAGCGGATCCGCCGCAATGGCGACGTGACGGTGGCGCCGTGCGACGTGCGCGGTCGGCCACACGGGGCGGAGGTGTCAGCTCACGCGACGATCTACGGAGGTGGTGACACCGGTCGGGTCCGCGACCTGCTCAAGCACAAGTACCGCCTGATCGGTCGGCTGAGCCTGTTGGGCAGCCGGTTGCGCCGCGGCGAGGGCGGCACGGTCGGCATCCGGGTGACGTTGGCCGAGCCGCGGCGCTGATCCGCTGCCGGCGTCGTGCTCGGCGGGCATGGAAAGGGGCGGCGGATCGAGATCCACCGCCCCTGACCAAAAACTGTTGCCGGCTCAGTCGCCCTGCCGCTGCTGCGGGATCTGGCCCTGCAGCAGCGCCCTGACCTCCGACTCGCGGTACCGACGGTGGCCACCCAGGGTGCGGATGGCACTGAGCTTGCCAGCCTTGGCCCAACGGGTCACCGTCTTCGGGTCGACCCGGAACATCGACGCCACCTCGGCCGGCGTGAGTAGCGGCTCTGGTTCGTGCGTTCGCGATGCCATCGGTCACTCCTCCACATGTATAGACATCGGCCGGGGTCCCGCCGGCCGACGCGTCTCCCATGGTCCGGCTAGTCCCCGATGTCCGACATGGGCCGAACGGATGAAGGTCCCTAGACGGACGGATGAACCATGCCCGATTTTTACGACTTTTACACGGCAGAAAGTACCTTATTGGGACTCATGATCACGGTTCGTGATGCGTCAACTACGAGCGCAACTCACCTTGGGAGCGCTCCTAGGGTGATATGCCCTAGTTGCACCGCTCCAGCAGCTGCACCGCGCGCCACCGTGCCACCAACTTGTCGTACGCGGCGGACGCCTCCTCGGCCTCGCCGCGCGACAGCCCGGCGAGGCCGCCGGCGACCAGCTCGGGCGAGTCGTCAGCGGCCAGGGTCTCGTCGGAGAGCAGGTCGACCAGACCCCCGTAGTCCAACTCGACCATGGACCGTGGGTGGAACTCCTCCAGCCAGCGGGCCGCCTCCTCCACCGCCTCGGTGATCGGCGCCTCGCCCACCGACTTGCGCAGCACCGACAACGCCCGGGACGAACGGCGTCGGGCCTTGGAGATCTCGGTGCGGTAGCGCAGCGCCCGCCGGCCCGGCTGGGTGACCAGGTCCCGCTCCGTCGGGTCGAAGAGCACGAACCACCGCAGCGGTACGCCCCAGGTGGCGATCTGCTCGTGCACCCGGGGCACCCCGTGCTCCAGCACCCGGGCGCCACTGCGCCAGTCATCCACCACCGCCCTGGCCTGCCCCGCGAGCACCGGCGGCACGAAGGCGTCGGCGAGCACCGAGGGCACCCCGTCCCGGGCGCTGAGCGCGGCCTCAGCGACCCGGATGCGCAAGTTCCACGGGCAGACCAGCAGGCTGTCGTCCGTCTCCAGGACGTACGCCTCCTCCGGCAGGTCGGGCAGCCGGGTCCAGCCGGCGCCCAGCGCCTCGATCACCGCCGTCCGCTGCCGACCGGGCCCTTCGACCGGGCCGATCGCGCGCCCCTCCGAGACGTACCGGCGCCAGTAGCTCTGCCGGTCTCGATCGAAGGCGGCCAACGGTTCGTACACGCGCAGGTAAGAAGCGAAGAGCGACGGCACCGCGCGATCCTCCCACGAACCACGCCCGTACGCGGTCAGCGGCCGGAGCACGCGCGCCGCACCGTGGGACGGCGCAGGCGTGTCGAGCGCCCGCACGGCGGCCGATACTAGGCTCGATCACACCGGCAGCATCCCCGCCGGGGTCCACCAGGTCCGCGCCCCACAAGGACGCACACCACAGTAGGAGCCAACCATGGGCGTATTCGCCAGCACCGACGACCCGGGATCGACAGGTCACGAACAGGTCGTGTTCTGCCAGGACAAGCAGAGCGGCCTGAAGGCGATCATCGGGATCTACTCCACCGCGCTGGGCCCGGCGCTCGGCGGCACCCGCTTCTACCCGTACGCGAGCGAGGACGAGGCCCTCGCCGACGTGCTGGACCTGTCCCGGGGGATGGCGTACAAGAACGCGCTCGCCGGGCTGGACCTGGGCGGCGGCAAGGCGGTCATCTGGGGCGACCCGGAGCAGATCAAGAGCGAGGCGCTGCTGCGTGCGTACGGCCGCTTCGTGGAGTCGCTGGGTGGCCGCTACTACACCGCCTGCGACGTCGGCACCTACGTGGCGGACATGGACGTCGTGGCCCGCGAGACCCGGTACGTGACCGGGCGCAGCGTGGAGCACGGCGGGGCCGGTGACTCGTCGATCCTCACCGCCTGGGGTGTCTTCCAGGGGATGCGCGCCGCGGCCGAGCACGTGTGGGGCACCCCGAGCCTGCGCGGCCGGCGGGTCGGCGTGGCCGGCCTGGGCAAGGTCGGCAAGTACCTCACCGGGCACCTGCTGGAGGACGGCGCCGAGGTGGTCGCCACCGACGTCAACCCGAAGGCGCTGACGTGGGTGCGCACCAACCACCCGCAGGTCACCCTCGTCGACGACTCCAGCGCGCTGGTCGCCGCGGATCTCGACGTGTACGCACCGTGCGCGCTGGGCGGCGCCCTGAACGACGACACCGTGCCGGCGTTGCGCGCCAAGGTGGTGACGGGGGCGGCGAACAACCAACTCGCTCACCCGGGCATCGAGAAGCTGCTGGCCGACCGGGGCATCCTCTACACCCCGGACTACGTGGTCAACGCGGGCGGCGTCATCCAGGTGGCCGACGAGATCGAGGGCTTCAACTTCGAGCGGGCGAAGCTGCGGGCGACCCGGATCTACGACACCACCCGCGAGATCCTGCACCTGGCTGACGCGGAGGGCGTGCCGCCGGCGGTGGCCGCCGACCGGCTGGCCGAGCGGCGGATGGCGGACGTCGGCCGGCTGCGCGCCATCCACCTGCGCTGAGCCTTCCCGGAGGCGGATCGACGAGATCCGCCTCCGGGCCCCGGCTGCCGGCATGGCTGGGTAAGCTGAGCCTGGGTCAATTTTGATGCGGTTTGTCCGGTGTCACGGGCGCTAACCGTTCCGCTCCTTACCCGGTACACTGGGTGACGGCCGGATCGACGCGACGCGCAGAGCCGGCTGACGGTAACCCGAGGTGCCGAACGTTGGCATCCCCATGTACCGTAAGAGCCACGAGAGATGCCTGACGTCATCGGGGCCCGCCTTCGGGCTGCCCCGCATTCTGTGCGAGGGGGTCGAGCCATGGGGCGCGGCCGTGCTAAGGCCAAGCAGACTAAGGTGGCGCGGGAGTTGAAGTACCACTCCCCGAACACCGACCTCACCGCCTTGCAGCGCGAACTGGCGGGTGCTGGTAAGTCTGAGCACCACTTCGACGACGACTCTAAAGAGTTCGTCGACGACGATGATGAGGATCACGCGGACGACGATCCGGATCCCTGGGTCCGTCCGACCCGCTGACCTCTCGACGCAGCTGAGCACGCGGTAACCCCCGCGTGCTCACGCACGTCCTGTGCAGGTGCAGTCGCCGACGATCAGGGGCCTGGCCCGACCGGAGCCATCCGGCCGCTCGACAGGCCCCTGACAACGGCTCCCCTCAGCGCGGGCGGTTGTTCCAGTTGTAGAACGTCGGGATGTTCTCGAAGTGGTTCCATGCGCAGACCGCGCTGGAGCCGTCTCCGCCCGACACCTCCGCGCGCAGCCGCCGTGCGTCCTCTGCCTCCTGGAGCAGCGCGACCAGCGCGGGACCCGCGTCCCGCACCCGTTTGGTCACTCCGTCGTCCGCTTCGTGCTCAGGCCGCCGGTGCCTGGTGATCTCGGGCATGCTCCAACACTCCCTCCAATAGGCGGATCTTGCTGTTGCGGCAGTGCTCGGTCTCCGTACCGTCGAAACGCCCCAGCTCGAAGTAGCGGTTGGCGGCGTGACCACCACCGCAGAAACCGAAGTACGGGCAGGACGTCCGACACGCCTCCACCCCGGCCAGGAACTCCCCCACCCACGGCGTTGCCGCCGCGTCGCCGAGGATCTGCGCCAACGGGGTCGCCAGCACGTTGCCGCTGCTGAAGTCGCCGTAACGGGGATCGGTGAAGCCGGCCAGCTCGGGCGACAGCACGATCACCGAGCCGTCGTGACCGATCGTCGGGATCGGGTCCAGTTGCCGGGGCAGCAGCCCGTCCACCGAGTTGTCGAGCACCGCCGCGGCGTAGCGCAACGACCACTCGATCTCGCGGAGGTGGATCCGGGGCTCCCGGCGCCACGCCCCGACCAGCTCCGCCCAGAACGCCGACACCGCCAACGGGTCGTGGCGGTTGTCGCGGGTGTTGACACCCTCGGTCTCCTCGATGTTGATGCCCAGCACGTCGCAGCCCAACTCGAGGAAGTAGTCGTACAGCTCGGTGGCGAGCCCCGGCTCCGGGCGGGACACCACCGCCAGCGCGGAGAAGGGCAGACCGCGCCGGCGCAGCGCCGCGATGCCGTGCAGGATCCGGTCGTACGCCGGCTGACCGCCCCGGTTGACCCGGTCGCCGTTGCGCGCCCGGGGCCCGTCGACGCTCACGCTCACCCGCATCTCGTGCCGGACGAAGAAGTCACACCAGTCGTCGTCGATGAGGGTGGCGTTGGTCTGCACATGGTGCTCGACCTCGGGCCCGAACGGCGCGATCAGATCGGCCAGGTGCTCCCGACCGGCGGCCAGTGGCTCGCCGCCATGCCACACCACCGAGAAGCGACCGGTCGCCGCCCACGGGTTCACCGCTGCCGCGACCGCCTCGGCCACCGCCACCGGCATCCGGCGGTCGGCCGCCCGAAACGGCAGGTAGCAGTACGCGCAGTCGAGGTTGCAGAGGGTCGTGGGCTGCATCACGACGTACGACGGGACGGCGGCCAGACCGCGCATCCCGCTGAACGACTGTCCCCGAGCAGCCATCGCCCTCCTCCGCCTAGCCTGAGGGTGCCCTTCAGGCTAGGCGGCATTGGCCACTCGGGTGAAGCCCTGATCAGGTGCCCGTACGATCACCGGAGGGTGATCATCCTCGGGTGTGCTGACCCACCATCTGCACGTTGCCGGTGCCCTCGATGATCTCGCCGGCCTGCCACGCCTCGACGCCACGGCCGGTCAGAGTGGCCAGCGCGCGGTCGGCGTCCTCGGCCGACACGATCGCGAACATGCCGACGCCCATGTTGAAGGTCGACTCCATGTCCTGGTCGTCGATCCGGCCCTTCGTCTGGATCAGATCGAAGATCGGCTGCGGCTTCCAGGTGGACCGGTTGACCACCGCGTCGACGTTCTCGGGCAGCACCCGGACCAGGTTGCCGGGGATGCCGCCACCGGTGATGTGGGACAGCGCCCGCACCTCGGCCTCGGCGATCAGCTTGAGGCAGTCCTTGGCGTAGATCTTGGTCGGGGTGAGCAGCTCCTCACCGAGGGTCCGCTGCCGACCGAAGTCGTCGATCACGATGTCCAGACGCATCCGCGCCGCGCCGAGCAGCACGTGCCGGACCAGCGAGTATCCGTTGGAGTGCAGGCCGGAGGAGCGCATGGCGATCACCACGTCGCCCACCTCGACCCGCTCGGGGCTGAGGATGTCGGCTTCCTCGACCACACCCACACCGGTCGCGGAGATGTCGTACTCGTCCGGGCGCAGGACGCCGGGGTGCTCGGCGGTCTCCCCGCCCAGCAGCGCGCAGCCGGCGTAACGGCAGCCGTCCGCGATGCCCGCGCCGATCTCGGCGACCTTGTCCGGAACGACCTCGCCGGTGGCGATGTAGTCGAGCAGGAACAGCGGCTCGGCGCCGCAGGCCACCAGGTCGTCGACGACCATCGCGACCAGGTCGATGCCGACCGTGTCGTGAATGTCCATCTGCTGGGCGATCACCAGCTTGGTGCCCACCCCGTCGGTGGAGGACGCCAGGATCGGGCTCTTGTACTTCTTCGTGTCCAGCCGGAACAGGCCGGCGAAGCCACCGAGGTCACCGAGCACCTCGGGGCGACGGGTCTGCCGGACCTTCGACTTGAGCAGCTCCACCGCGCGGTCACCCGCGTCGATGGAGACGCCGGCGTCGGCGTACGAGACCGAGCGTTTGCGCGCTTGGCGGCCTGCGCCGCCCGTCCACGGCTGGCGGTCGCCGCCGGCGCCGGTCGGGCTGCTTCCTGCGCCGCTGCGCTCGGACACGTGCGTCACGGTTCTCCCCTTTGGTTCTCGGTGCCGCCGGCGGTAGCCGGGCCGCGCCGGTTGGTGCTACGGGCGGTTTGCGGTAACGCCACCCGGAGTGGCGACGGACGAGCCGTTGGTGGGCAGGGGCTCCGGCGTCGAGTTGGCGACGCGTCGGCCCACCCCTTCGAGCACGTGCTTTCCGATCAGGTTGCCGGCCGGCAGCTCGATCGGGTACTCCCCATCGAAACACGCCCGACACAACCGGGTCTTCGGCTGCTCGGTCGCGGCGATCAGGCCAGGAAGGGAAACGAAGCCCAGCGTGTCGGCGCCGATGGAGCGCCGGATGCCGTCGTTGTCCAACCCGTTGGCCAGCAGCTCCGCCCGGGTGGCGAAGTCGATGCCGTAAAAGCACGGCCAGCTCACCGGTGGGGAGGAGATCCGGACGTGCACCTCCAGCGCCCCCGCCTCACGCAGCATCCGCACGATGGCGCGCTGGGTGTTGCCGCGCACGATCGAGTCGTCCACGACCACCAGGCGCTTGCCGCGGACGTTCTCCCGCAAGGGGTTGAGCTTGAGCCGGATGCCGAGCTGACGCAGGGTCTGCGACGGCTGGATGAAGGTACGACCCACGTACGGGTTCTTCATCAGGCCAGCACCGTAGGTGATGCCGGACGCCTCCGCGTAACCGATCGCGGCGGGAGTGCCCGACTCGGGCACCGGGATCACCAGGTCGGCCTCGACCGGGTGCTCCTTGGCGAGCTGCCGGCCGATCTGCACCCGCGCCGCGTGGATGTTGCGCCCGGCGATCGTGGCGTCCGGGCGGGCGATGTAGACGTACTCGAAGAGGCAGCCCTTCGGCTCCGGCGCGGCGAACCGCGTCGAGCGCAGGCCGTTCTCGTCGATCGCGATCAGCTCGCCCGGCTCGACCTCGCGCACCACGCTGGCACCGACGATGTCCAGCGCGGCCGTCTCGCTGGCGACCACCCAGCCGCGCTCCAGGCGGCCGAGCACCAGCGGGCGGACACCGTGGGCGTCGCGGGCCGCGTAGAGGGTCGACTCGTCCATGAAGACGAAGCTGAACGCGCCGCGCAGCTGCGGCAGCACCTCCATGGCCGCCGCCTCGACCGACAGATCCGGTCGGCTGGCGAGCAGCATCGTCACGAGGGAGGTGTCGTTCGTCGAACCGTCCGCGACGAGGCCGCGCTCGGCGACCTCCTTCTCCAGCTCGGCGGTGTTGACCAGGTTGCCGTTGTGGGCCAGGGCGATGGTCGTCCCGGAGGTGGTCGACCGGATCGTCGGCTGGGCGTTCTCCCAGTTCGACGCGCCGGTGGTGGAGTATCGCGCGTGCCCGATCGCCAGGTGACCGCGCAGGCTCGCCAGGGTGGGCTCGTCGAAGACCTGCGCCACCAGGCCGAGGTCCTTGTAGACCACCACGCCGGAACCGTCGCTCACCGCGATGCCCGCCGCCTCCTGGCCGCGGTGCTGCAGGGCGTAGAGGCCGAAATAGGTCAGATTGGCGACCTCTTCGCCGGGGGCCCAGACGCCGAAGACGCCGCAGGCATCCTGGGGGCCAGGTCGTTGGGGATCAAGGTCGTGGCTCAGCCGGCCGTCGCCTCGGGGCACCTACCGCTCCCTCATGCTGGGTCTGGACCGGGCCGGGCGGGGATCACGGGCGGATCCACACTCCTCTGCCGGGACCACTGTCGTCGCCTGACAGTGTACGCGAATCGCCGTCAGTACAGATAGTCACGATTTCCCTGCTGAGCGTCACGCTGAGTGGGACATCCGGACGACTAGAGGGGCAGATACGCCGACAGGTCCGCGCGGTTGCCGCTCATCTGCACGCGACCGTCGGTGACCGCCTCCGCCCAGCCAACCCTGCCGGTCGCCAGCTCCAACCAGGTATTCGGGGCCATCTCGACCACGTTTGGTGGGTTTCCTCTGGTGTGTCGAGGCCCCGGTACGCACTGGATCGCCCCGTATGGTGGTACGCGCACCTCCACCGATCGGCCGGGGGCGCGCTCCGCGAGGACGGCCAACAACGACCGGACCGCCTCGCGGAACACCGGCCGTTCGGGTGTACGCCCCTCGTCGAGCGCCGACAACGCGGCCGTAACGGCAGCGGACTTACTGTGCGGAGAGGACACGACGGGACGATACGACCCGCGGGCCAGAGACGCGACGCTGGCCCTGGGTCGCGCTCATGCAGTCGGACAAGGCATAGTTGCCGACGGCGTATTCGTACCGTGATGATCCCCGGCCCGGCGCCCCGCCGGTCAGAGGGAAGTCAGCCCGGAAGGCGGTGGACGTGTCAACACACCGACGTGCCTGGAAGCAGCGGGCCGGTGTGGTCGTAGCGCTGGTTGCCGGCGCTCTGCTCGCCGTCCCCGCCACACCGGCCATGGCCGCGCCCAACGTTACAGATGTTTCGGCTTCGCCGAGCAGTGTCGAGGCCGGCAAGACCACGAAGATCAGCTACCGGCTTTCCTTCGAGGGTGACGCGGGGCCTGCCGACATCAGTTTCAGCTCGAGCAACTCGAAGCTGACCTGTGTTGACGGATGTTCTCGCGGCCGGGTGACATCGAGTGGCACCTTCGACGCCACCTTCAAGGCCGCCGATGACGTCGCCAACGGCAGCGCCACGATCACCGTCAAGGCCACGGACTCCACCGGGGTCGTGAAGCAGAGCGAAGAGGCGTCGACCACCGTCACGCTGGTCGCCAAGGCGGCGCCGCCGCCGCAGAACCAGACCGTGCGGTCGATCTCCGGCAAGGTGATCTCGCAGGCGGACAGCAAGGCGGTCGCGAACGCGGTGGTCATGCTGCGTGACAGCACCGGCCGGCAGCTCGACACCACCAGCAACGGCAGCGGCGACTTCCGCTTCACCGGCACCACCGACAAGCCGATCGCACCCGGCCGGATCGATCTCGGCGCCAGCTTCGACAACGTGGTGGCCACCAAGACCATCAACGCCGCCGCCGGACAGGCCGTCACCGGGCAACGGATCAGCCTCGCGATCAGGGTCGAGGTGACGCCCAGCGCTACCCCGTCCGCCACCCCCGAGGCCACTCCGAGCGATGAGCCGGTCGAGGAGGGCACCGAGGAGGAGGAACCCACCGAGGAGGCCAGCCAGGGTGCTCCGGCGAACGCCGCGAACACCGAGGACAGCGGCGGCATCGGCTCGTACCTCATCATCCTGCTCGGTGGTCTCCTGGTCGCCGCCGGTGTCGGCACGATCGTGCTGCTCTGGATGAAGCGCCGCGAGAACGGCGACGACGACGCTCCGGACGCCGCCGGTGGCGGCGGTGTGGTGCCGCCCTCGCGGGGCGGATTCCGCGGTGCCGACGACCAGACCCGGGTGGTCGGCGGTCGTCCCGGCGGTGGGCCGGACCCGACGATGGTCGGTGGCGCGGCGCTGAGCGAGGCCCCGACGATGATGCACCGCCCGGTGGTCGACGACGTTCCGCCGGACCCGTACGGCGCGCCCGCGCAGGCGTACGGCAGCGCGGGCCAGCAGGGCTGGGGCGGTGCCGGCTACGGCGACGAGCCAGCGCCCGGTGGTTACGGTGCCGGCGGCTACGGCAACGCGCCCGCTTCGGGTGGCGGCTACGGCGCTCCCGGCCCGGAGGGCGGCTACGGCGCCGGTGCGGCCGGTGACGGTTACGGTGCCGCGCCCGGTTCCGGTGCCGGCTACGGCGGCGCGCCCGCCTCTGGCGGCGGCTACGGCAATGCCCCGGCCTCCGGTGGCGGCTACGGCAGTCGTGACTACGACGCCCCGGGCGGCACCGCCGCCTACCCGCCGGCTCCCGCTGGCGGAGCGGCCTACGGCGAGCGGTTCGACGAGCCGACCGGCCGGTACACCGGCGACAGCACCCAGTACCCGGCCCCGGCCGACCCGTACGCCACCGGCGTCTACCAGCCAGATCAGGGGCAGGCGTACGGCCAGCCCGATCCCGCCCCGTACGGTGGTCGCGCCGCTGAGCCGACCGCGGGGTACGGCGGCCCGGAGGCTGGCGGGTACGACCAGGGTGGCTACGGCCAACCGGCCGGCGGGTAC
>NZ_JBEZFX010000005.1:282511-518136 GCF_040649675.1 Micromonospora parva
CGGGTACGACCAGGGCGGCAGCTACGGCCAGGAGCCTCCGGCGCAGCGCGGCGGCGGCTACGACGACCGTGGCTACGACCAGGGTGGCTACGGCCAGCCCGCCGGCGGGTACGACCAGGGCGGCAGCTACGGCCAGGAGCCTCCGGCGCAGCGCGGCGGCGGCTACGACGACCGTGGCTACGACCAGGGTGGCTACGGCCAACCCGCCGGGCGGAACCGACCGGACACCCCGCCGCCGACCGAGCGCGGCGGTCGCCGCCTCGACTGGCTGGACGACTGACCCCCACCACAGCGCAGCGAAACGGCCACCCGGAGATCCGGGTGGCCGTTTCGTCGTGGCAGACGGCGGCCGCCGTCCCAGGACCGACCCTGCTCCAGGCCGGCTGTTGCAGCGCCCCTGATCAGCAGTAGATCCACTCGCGTTTCAGGGAGTCGGGGTGTCCCACCGGCCCGGACACCCCGATTTTCTGAAACGCGAGTCGATCATGGCCGGCAGCAGACGACCGGTGCGGGCGGGGCCACGGCCTAGCCGACGTCGGCGGACGAGGCCTGGCCGGCGGGGGGTAGGCGTCAGGCCTAGCCGACGTCGGCGGACGGCAGGCCTGGCTGGCGGGCGACCGGCCTCGCCGGCTCGCTCAGGCGGCGGAGAAGACGCCCTGGTGGAGCACCGGCACCACGTCCGACACGCCGATCCGGACGGCCACCTCCACGTCTGCGGCGAAGCCGGTCTCGGTCAACTCCCGCCCGGAGACGCTGCCCCGCACGGCGGCGGGCACATCCGGGGTGCTCGCCAGCGCGGCGAGCGCCATGGCCGCCTCCACCGACAGCCCACCCGGTACGCCGGAGAGGGCGTCCAGCACCGACGCGGCGCCGAGTTGGTCCTCCACCGACGGGCGCAGCGACCCGTCCGGCCACTGCTCCCCCGAGGCGATCACGCCGATCGGGGCGTCCACAGTGCCGTACCCCTGGCGGCGCAGCCAACCCCCGACGGCGCGTGCGTTGCGCAGGCACGCCGCGACCACCGGCAGGCCGGTGGCGCTGGCGGCGGCGCTGATGGCGGAGCCGTTCGGCGAGGGCAGCACGAGGTCCGCCACCACGGGTGCGCTGCTCAGCGCGGCGGGCGAGAGCGACCACGGATGGTCCGGGGTCGTCTGCCGCCGCCCGACGGCAGCGGTCGCGCCGACCCGGACGGCGTACTCGGCGGCCTGCTCACCCCAGGGGAACGGGTGCACCCGCATGCCCCGGGCGACCGCCACCTCCACGGTGGTGGTGAACGACAGAACGTCCACCACCACCAGCGCCGCGCAGACCCGACCGAGCTCGGCCGCCCCGGTCAGCCCCCAGTCGAACCGGGCACCGGATCCGGGTTGGCCGTAGACAGCGGCCGTCAACGCCTCAGCGCTCGTCGGTCGACGGCTCGGTGACACCGGGGTCAGACTCGGACGCCGCAGCGGGCTGTTCTGATCCGATCGGCTCGACCGCCCCGGTCTCCGGGGACGGGCCCGACGAGGCGATCGGCTCGGAGACCACCTCGGCCGCGTCGACCGGCTCGGCCGGCTCGCCCGGCAGCGGAACAGCCTCGACCGCACCCGCCACACCGGCGGCCGGCGCGGGCACCTCGACGGCCGCCGATCCCCCGAAGAGGCGCGGCAACGTCTCGGTGTGCGCGGCGCGCAGCTCGTCCAGGCCGATCCGGAACTGGCCGTGCACCTCAAGCGCCCCACCGGACGGGTCGGTGACGCCGATCAGCTCGAACGGCACGCCCCGCTCGGCGCAGAGCGCCGCGAACGCCTTGTCGTGGCCACGCGGCACCGACACCAGCGCCCGCGTGGCGGACTCGCTGAACAGGTAGACGAACGGCATGGATCCCTCGGCGAACTGCTCCGGCACCGCGATCCGGGCACCGACCCCCCGCCGCAGGCAGGACTCGACCAGGCTCTGGGCGAGGCCACCGTCGGAGAGGTCGTGTGCCGAGCTGAGGTGACCGACGCGGGCCGCCTCGGCCAGCAGCTCGGCGAGCGCCTTCTCCCGCGCGAGGTCGACCTGCGGCGGGATGCCGCCGAGGTGCTCGTGCGTCACCCAGGCCCACTCCGAGCCGGACAGCTCCACGTTCGTCTCGCCGAGCAGGTAGAGCTGGTCGTGGTCGCCACCGGCGCGCGGCACGAAGCCCATCGGCACCCGATCGGCGACGTTGTCCAGCACACCGAGCACGCCGACCACCGGGGTCGGGTGGATGGCCGCTGCACCGGTCTGGTTGTAGAAGCTGACGTTGCCGCCGGTCACCGGGATGCCCAGCTCCAGGCAGCCGTCCGCCAGACCGCGCACGGCCTCGGCGAACTGCCACATCACGCCCGGGTCCTCGGGGGAGCCGAAGTTGAGGCAGTTGGTCACGGCGATCGGCTTCGCGCCGGTCACCGCCACGTTCCGGTACGCCTCGGCCAGGGCCAGCTTGGTGCCGTTGTACGGGTCCAGTCGGGCGTAGCGGCCGTTGCCGTCCACCGACAGCGCCACGCCGAGACCGGTCCGCTCGTCGATCCGGACCACGCCGCCGTCCTCCGGCTGGGCGAGCACGGTGTTGCCCAGCACGTAGCGGTCGTACTGCTCGGTGACCCAGGTCTTGTCGGCCAGGTTCGGCGACGCGATCATGCGCAGCACGGTCTCCCGCAGCGCCTCCGGGTCGGCCGGGCGGGGCAGCGTCTCGGCGCGGTCGGCCTGGAGCAGGATCAGGTCGGCGGGCTCCCGCATCGGGCGGGCGTAGACCGGGCCGTCGTCGACGAGCGAACCCGGCGGCACGTCGACGACCAGGTGGTCCTGCCAGGTGATCAGCAGTCGACCCGGGCGGCCGTCCGGCTCCGGTGCGGTGACCTCACCGATGGCGGTGGCGAGGACGCCCCACTTCTCGCAGGTCTTGAGCACCGCGTCGAGCTTGTCCGGCTCGACGACCAGCAGCATCCGCTCCTGCGACTCGCTGGCGAGGATCTCGTGCGGGTCCATGGAAGGCTCGCGCAGCGGGACCCGCTCCAGCCAGACCCGCATGCCGGTGCCGGCAGCGGCGGCGGTCTCGGTGAGCGCGCAGGTCAGGCCGGCGCCGCCGAGGTCCTGGATGCCGACGACCAGTTGGCCGTCGTACAGCTCGAGGCACGCCTCGATGAGCAGCTTCTCGGTGAACGGGTCGCCGACCTGCACGGCGGGGCGGCGGGCCTCGCTGCCCTCGTCGAAGGTGGCGCTGGCCAGCACCGAGACGCCGCCGATGCCGTCGCGGCCGGTCTTGGCGCCCATCAGCACGACAACGTTGCCCGGCCCGGCGGCCGCCTTGTTCTGCAACCGGTTGACCGGCAGCACGCCCAGGCAGAGCGCGTTGAGCAGCGGGTTGCCCTGGTAGGAGGGGTCGAAGACCAGCTCGCCACCGATGTTGGGCAGGCCCAGGCAGTTGCCGTAGCCGCCGACGCCGGCGACCACACCGGTGAGCACCCGGGCGGTGTCCGGGTGGTCCGCGGCACCGAAGCGCAGCGGGTCCATCACGGCGACCGGGCGGGCACCCATGGCGAGGATGTCGCGGACGATGCCGCCGACGCCGGTCGCCGCACCCTGGTACGGCTCGACGAAGCTCGGGTGGTTGTGCGACTCGACCTTGAAGGTCACCGCCAGCTCGTCGGAGACCTGCACGACACCGGCGTTCTCACCGATGCCGGCGAGCAGCCGGTCGCTCTGCGGGGCCTTCTCGCCGAACTGGCGCAGGTGCACCTTGCTCGACTTGTAGGAGCAGTGCTCGCTCCACATGATCGAGTACATGGCCAGCTCGGACTGCGTGGGCCGGCGGCCGAGGATCTGCCGGATCCGGTCGTACTCGTCGTCACGCAGGCCCAGCTCGGTGTACGGCTGAAGCTCGCCCGGAGTGCCACCGGCGCGCGGCACGGTGTCCACGCCCTCGGCCCAGACGGCGGTGGCCGGCTGGGCGGGAGCGGTCGCGGGTGCGACCGGCTGGGCCGGGCTCGGCTCGGTCGGCTGCGCCGGTGCGGAGTACGCCTCCGGTGTGTCCCGTACCGGGTCCGGATGGGTGGTCATGACCTCTCCTCGCTGCGCTCGGGCCCGCCAGGCCGGCGGTTGAGCTGACCGATGATCATGCTGGTGCCCCGACCAGGTGCTTGAGGGCCGACGTGAAGAAGCCGAGACCGTCCAGCGAAGGGCCAGTGAGCGCCTCCACCGCGTGCTCGGGGTGCGGCATGATGCCGACCACGTTGCCGGCGGCGTTGGTGATCGCGGCGATGTCGCGCTGGGACCCGTTGGGGTTGCCACCGATGTAGCGGGCGACCACCCGGCCCTCGGCTTCGAGCTGGTCCAGCGTCGCGGTGTCCGCGACGTAGCAGCCCTCGCCGTTCTTGACCGGAATCAGCACCTCCTGGCCGGGCTGGAACGCGTTGGTCCACGCCGTGCCGGCCGACTCGATGCGCAGGACCTGGTCCCGGTTGCGGAAGTGCAGGTGCTGGTTGCGGGTGAGCGCACCGGGCAGCAGGTGCGCCTCGCAGAGGATCTGGAAGCCGTTGCAGATGCCCAGCACCGGCAGACCGCCCCGGGCGGCATCCACGATCGTCTCCATCACCGGAGCGAATCGGGCGATGGCACCGCACCGCAGGTAGTCACCGTAGGAGAACCCGCCGGGCAGGACGACCGCGTCGACCCCGTGCAGCTGCGGGTCACCGTGCCAGAGCCGGACCGGCTCAGCGCCGGCGATCCGGACGGCCCGGGCCGCGTCCCCGTCGTCGAGCGAGCCGGGGAAGGTGACCACACCGACCCGGGCGGTCACGAGCGGGCATCCGCGGTCTCGTCGGCCTCGACCAGGCGGACGGTGAAGTCCTCGATGACCGGGTTGGCGAGCAGTTTGTCGGCAATTTCCCGAGCGCGGTCCAGGTCCGGTTCACCGGTGAACTCGATCTCGATCCGCCTGCCGATCCGAACCGAGGCGACGTCACTGACGCCGAGCCGGGGCAGCGCGTTTGCGACGGCCTGGCCCTGCGGATCGAGGATCTCGGGCTTGAGCATGACGTCGACGACGACGCGAGGCACTGGGCACTCCTGACTGTGTACGCAGTTGGGTGCCGACCCACAATGGGCGAGCGCAGCCAGCGTACCTGGCAGATATCGCCGCGGGCGCACCGGCCGGCTGGAGTTCAGGCAGTGCTCAACACTACCGGCGCCCAGGGTGGCCCGTCAGGCGCTACAGGTGGCCTCAGCAGGACATATACGGCGCCGCGGGTGGCTGAATCGTTACATTGATCAAACTCGATCAAGTCCTTGATAATGATCGCGGCGGGACCTACTGTACATCGACGTAGGTCGATTCAGGCGTTCACGGGAATCCCCGTTGCCGCCCCATCCGCACCCGGCGACCCCGGGTCCGCCCCGCCCAAGGAGTCCACCCGATGCGCATCCGCCCCCTGCTCGCCGTCCTCAGCACCGCACTGGTCGGCGCCCTCGGCGTCACGTCCGCAGCGTCCGCCGCCCCGGTCAGTCCACTCATCATCGGCGGCAGCACCGTCTCGTCCGCGCCCTGGGCCGCCGCGGTGCTCAGCAACGGCTCGTTCACCTGCTCCGGCAGCGTCATCGCCGCGCAGTGGGTGCTCACCGCCCGGCACTGCATCAGCGGCACCATGTCGGTGCGCATCGGAAGCGTGAACCGCACCTCCGGCGGGGTCACCCGCACGGTCAGCGCCACCTACACCCGCTACGACCTCGCGCTCATGCGGCTCTCCAGCACCGTCAGCACCTCGGCGGTGAGCCTGGCCAGCAGCAACCCGCCGATCAACTCGACGAACTCGATCTACGGCTGGGGCATGACCTGCTACAGCGGCTGCTCGGCGTCCACCCAGCTGAAGACCGCCAGCGTCCGGGTGACCAGCAACAGCGTCACCGACGCGTACGGCGGCCAGGCGATCCGCAGCACCCGGATCAACGGCAACGCCTGGCGCGGTGACTCCGGCGGCCCGCAGTTCTACAACGGCCAGCAGGTCGGCGTCGCCTCCACCGCCGACGGGTCGAGCATCCAGAACTACGGCAGTGTTGCGTACAACCGGGCCTGGATCACCTCGGTGGCCGGTGTCTGACGGTTAGCGCCCGGCGCGGCGCGGATGGTCGGCCACGTGCCGGCCGTCCGCGCCGCGCTGTTTTGCAGCATCCGATCAGGTGAACAATGCACACGATCGGGTCGCGCCACTCCTGACAGCATCGGAAACGTGCTGGTCGTGACGACAGAGCAACTGCCCGGCTACGAGATCCGCCAGATTCTCGGTGAGGTGGTGTCATCGATGGCCAGGACGCGCAACCCGTACCGCGAGGGGGTCAAGAACCTGCGCGGCGGCGCGTACGACCCGATGGCCCCGGACAACCTGACCCGGTGGCGCACCGACTCGGTGGCCCGCCTCGGCGAGGAGGCCCTGCGGCTCGGCGCGAACGCGGTGATCGGCATGCGATTCGACAGCCGGGACTGCGGCGAGATGTGGATGGAGATCTGCGCGTACGGGACGGCCGTGGTCGCCGTACCCAAGATGCCCGAGGTCATGCCGGCCGACCAGCCGGCGGTCGCCGCGGAGACCGCGGAGCCGGCGGGCTTCACCGGATCTCCCGGCGGCATCGCCGAACCCGCCAGCGCCCCCAACCTGAGAACCGCCGCCGAAACCCCGACCGGCGACTGACACCCGGCCCACCCTGCCCTGTTGATCAAGAGGTTTCGGTCACCAGGGAGATCGAAGTTGACGCAAACCTCTTGATCACCGGGAGAGGGTGGGGGCTGGGGTTAGAGGATGGGGGGTGGGCTGTAGGTGGCGGCGTCGGGGTGGGTTTGCACCACCTTGGTGATCCGCTTGGTCACCGCTGCCACCTGGGCCTGGGCGGCACCGACGAAGGCGTTGCGGTCGGCGACCAGGGTGTCGATGTCGGCGCGGGACAGGCCGAGCCGGCCGTCCGCCGCCAGGCGGTCGAAGAGGTCGTTCTCCGGTGCGCCCTTCTCGCGCATCGCCAGCGCCACCGCCACCGCGTGCTCCTTGATCACCTCGTGGGCGACCTCCCGGCCGACGCCCCGACGGACCGCCGCGACCAGGATCTTCGTGGTGGCCAGGAAGGGCAGGAACCGCTCCAGCTCCCGGTTGATCACCGCCGGGTACGCGCCGAACTCGTCGAGCACGGTGAGGAACGTCTGGAACAGCCCGTCGGCGGCGAAGAACGCGTCCGGCAACGCCACCCGGCGGACCACCGAGCAGGACACGTCCCCCTCGTTCCACTGGTCACCGGCCAACTCGCCGACCATCGACAGGTAACCCCGGATGATCACGGCGAAGCCGTTCACCCGCTCCGACGAGCGGGTGTTCATCTTGTGCGGCATCGCGCTGGAACCGACCTGACCCGGCTTGAAGCCCTCGGTCGCCAGCTCCTGGCCGACCATCAACCGGATCGTGGTGGCCAGCGACGACGGCGCGGCGGCGGTCTGTGCCAGCGCGGCCAGCACGTCGAAGTCGAGTGAACGCGGGTAGACCTGCCCGACACTGTCCAGCACCCGGGAGAACCCCAGGTGCTCGGCGACCCGCCGCTCCAACTCGGCCACCTTGTCGGCGTCGCCGTCGAAGAGGTCGAGCTGGTCGGCTGCCGTGCCGACCGGTCCCTTGATCCCCCGCAGCGGGTAGCGGGCGATCAGCTCCTCCAGCCGGTCGTACGCGATCAGCAGCTCCTCCGCCGCCGACGCGAAGCGCTTGCCCAGCGTGGTGGCCTGGGCGGCGACGTTGTGCGAACGGCCGGTCATCACCAGCTCGGAGTGCTCGTACGCCAGGAAGGCGAGCCGGGCCAGGGTGGCCACCACCCGGTCGCGGATCAGCTCCAGCGACGCGCGCACCTGTAGCTGCTCGACGTTCTCGGTGAGGTCCCGGGAGGTCATCCCCTTGTGCACGTGCTCGTGCCCGGCGAGCGCGCTGAACTCCTCGATCCGGGCCTTCACGTCGTGCCGGGTGACCCGCTCCCGCTGCGCGATCGAGGCGAGGTCGACCTGGTCGAGCACCCGCTCGTACGCCTCGACCACGCCGTCCGGCACCGGCACGCCCAGGTCGCGCTGGGCGCGGAGCACGGCGAGCCAGAGCCGCCGCTCCATCCGGACCTTTTCCTCCGGGGACCAGAGGGCTGCCAGTTCGGGCGAGGCGTACCGGTTGGCCAGCACGTTGGGGATCGTCGTCACGTACCTCATTGTCCCGCACCCGCTGGTGGACGCCGGGACCGGGCCGGGGGTGCTCAGGTCGTCACTGGCGGTTCAGCTCGTAGACGGTGACCGGGCCGGCGACCAGCCGGACCTGCGCCAACCCGGCCAGCTCCGCCGACACCGCGCCCGCCCGGCTGTCGGCGAAGAGCCACCGGACCCCGTGCTCGGTGCGGAGCCGGTCCAGGTCCGCCCGGGTCGGCCTGCTGAACACCCCGTCGTTGAGCGCGAGCAACGCCTGATCGGGGAAGCTCTGTCGGGCGTACCCGAGGTTCTCGACGCCGTGCGCGGCCACCACCTCGTCGGTGTAGCCCCAGCTCTCCACCACCGTGCGGTGCCCGCCCAGGCCGGTCACCCAGAACGCGCGGGCGTCGCAGTGCGGGGTGGTCCGCACCGGCCGACAGTGCACGTTGGTGGCGACCACGTCGTCGTCGGCGGCGTTGTCGTCCAGCCACAGCGCCGCGCGCATCTCGTCGGCGGTCAGCGCGTACGCCTGCGGCACGGTCGCCGGCACCGGCTCGGTCAGCACCGAACGGACGGTCCCGCCCACGACGACGGCGGCGCTGGCACCGAGCATCGCCGCGGTCACCCCGGCCAGGGCGATCGCCGCCGCCCGCCGACGACCCGCCGGGGCTGCCCGCCCCGGGACCGACGACGGGACGCGGCGCCGCCACAGGGCGGCCACCCCGACGGCGAGCGCGGCGGCCACCGCCACGAACAGCACGTACCGGGCCGCCGAGAGACCCAGCACCCGCAGCCAGCCCTCGACGGTCGAGGTGGTGGGGGTGCCGGGACGGCTGATCCTCGGCACGGCGAAGCCCACCACCGTGCCGGCCGTGGCGAGCCCCGCCAGCGCGCCGGCCACGGCGGGCACCACCAGCACCGGCCAGGGCGCCCGCGCCTGGGCGAGGGACCAGGTGGTCAGCACGACACCGACCGGGATGACCCCCATCCAGAAGTAGATCTGACTGATCGACGGGTGCTGGAACACCCAGGTGGCTCCCGCCCCGGCCAGTACCGTGCCGGCGAGCAGCCAGACGGCCGGATCGGCCCGGTGCCCACCGTCGACGAGCAGGCCCATGCCCACCCACCGGGGCGTCTGACCCAGCACCCACCAGGCGACCACGGCGAACGCCAGCAGCCAGCCGAGAACACCGCCGTCGTTGATGCCCGGCGGCAGCGGCGCGCTCGGCCAGATTCCGTCACCCGTGCCGAGGGTCTCCGCGTACGGGGCGATGAAGTGCAGCAACGCCAACGCCTGCACGCGCAAGGTGCCCGCCCCGCCACCGGCGAACAGCCGGAAACCGAGCGCCATCGCCGCCACCAGGCAGGCCAGCGCCACCAGTGCCGGTCGGGGGACCTGTCGCCTGCGCCACCAGAACACGACGACGGTGAGACCCAGGCCGGCGATCAGCGGCGGCACCGCGCTGGACTTCGCCCCGGCACAGACCAGCCCGAGCACCGGAACCAGCGGCCAGGCCGCGCCGAGGGACCGCCCCCGGGCCACGTCGACGACCAGCCCGGCGAGCAGCAGCAGCGGCACCAGCGCGTACGTCTGGGAAGGGCTGGCGTACGACAGCGGAATCTCGCCGGATACGCCGACTGGCGAGCCGAGCGTGACAGTGCTCCCGGTGAAGGCGGCGAGGGCGGCCACCGGACCGGCCCAGACGGCCCCGCTCAGGTCGCGGGCGAGCCCGGCCGCGAGCAGCACCGCCGTACCGATCACCGGCACCAGCCAGAGTCGCAGCAGCACCACCGCCGGCGAGATTCCGGTGATCATGCTGCCGCTGGCGATGTGCGCGTCGGACAGGTAGTGGTAGCGCAGCGCCTCCCCGGCGACGTGCGGCAACTCGAACGGCATAGCCCGGGTCAGCTCCTGCACCAGACCCAGGTGGTAGAGCACGTCCTGGTAGTAGCTGCCGTACACCGGCGGCAGCGGAACCATCCGCCACTGGGTGTAGCCCCAGGCCAGCACCAGCAGCAGCGCCGCGCCCATCCCCCAGTGCCAGGCCAGCGGCAGTGGACGGCGCCCGCCGACCCGCCAGTGCCGGCGCTGGCGGGGGACGGCGGCGAACGCGACGAGGACGGGCAGCGGCCACCACCGCAACAGGGACTGCTGACCGGTCGCGGCGGCCAACGCCCAGGCGATGATCTCCAACAGCAGGCCGGTGGCCGCGCCGTAGCCGAGGTCCTCCGGGAGGTTGCCCCGGCTGCCGCGCAGCGCGCGGTGCACCAGGGTCCCGGGAAGCACCAACGCGAGGACCCAGTACGCGCCGAACCGCGCGACGTCCAGGGTGGGCACGCCGCCGCGCGACCAGGCCACGAGCAGCGCGGCGATCACCAGCGCCCACGGGAGCGTGCTGAGCAGCGGTACGAGAACGGTCCGGCGCGACGTCGGGGTCGGGGTGTCGATCCGCTCGGCTACCAGGGTGTCAGCCACGGACGCCGACCACCGAATCGAAGCTCGGCGTACGGTCATCGCCCCGTGCGACGGGCTTCGCACCCGCGGGCTCATCCCGCTCGTCCCGGGAGTCGAACCCGATGTGGAACGCGGGCCGGTTCTGCACCGTGGCGTAGATCCGGCCGACGTAGTCACCCAACAGGCCGAGGCAGATCAACTGCACCCCACTGAGCAGCAGCACCGCGACGAACATCGACGTCCAGCCGGGGATGGTGGCGCCGGAGACGTGCACGACCATGCCGAACACGATCAGCGCGAGGCAGAGCAGGAAGCTGGACATCCCCAGCCAGGTGGCCAGGCGCAGCGGCGCGGCGGAGAAGTTCGCGGTGCTCTCCCAGGCCAGGGCCATCATCCGGCGCAGCGGATACTTCGTCTCGCCGGCGGCGCGGGCCTCCCGGTCGTAGCGCACCTCGGCGCTGGGGAAGCCGAGCGACGGCACCAGCAGCCGATAGACCGGGGCGCGTTCGGGCAACCGGCGCAGCACCTCGATCACGTCCCGGCTGAGCAACCGGAAGTCGCCGGCCTGCGCGGGCAGGTCGACGCCGACGAGCCGGCGCATCGCCCAGTAGTAGCCGCGGGCGGTGTTGCGCTTGAACATCGTGTCGGTGCTGCGGTCGGCGCGAACGCCGTAGACGACATCCACCCCGTCCTCGCGGGCCACCCGGAGCATCTCGGCGATGGTCTCCGGCGGATCCTGGAGATCGGCGTCGAGGCTGACCACCCACTGGCCGACGGCCCGGTGCAGGCCGGCGGTCAACGCCGCCTGGTGGCCACTGTTGCGCCGCAGCCGGAGCACCCGCAGTTGCGGCCACTCCCGGCCGCGGTCGAAGAGCGCCGACACGGTGTCGTCCCGGCTGCCGTCGTCGACGGCGACCACCTCGTAGTCGACGGCGAGCGCGTCGAGCACCGGTCGCAGCCGGGCGACCAGCGCTGGGATGACCGCAGCCTCGTTGAACATCGGGATGACCACCGAGAGGGTGGTCGTCCGGCTGAGGGCTGACTCCACGGTGACACGCCCCGTTTCCGCACGCAGGAGTGAGCAGTTCCCGCGCCGAGAGCGCGGCAACGATCACGATCGCGTGGTAAACCCTCGGCCAGCGGACCAACTCCTGAACGGTCCGTTAACGCCCGCCGGCAGGCGTCCCGATAAGGGACGGACCGTGCGTTCAGCGCTCCAGGATGGCTGTCACGCCCTGACCGCCGGCGGCGCAGATGGAGATCAGCCCGCGTCCGCTGCCCTTCTCGGCCAGCAGTTTGGCCAATGTGGCAACGATCCGCCCGCCGGTGGCGGCGAACGGGTGCCCGGCAGCCAGCGACGAGCCGTTGACGTTGAGCCGGTCGGTGTCGACCGCGCCCAGCGGCGCGTCCAGGCCGAGCCGGTCCTTGCAGAACTCCGGCGACTCCCAGGCGGCGAGGGTGGCCAGCACCTGCGACGCGAACGCCTCGTGGATCTCGTAGTAGTCGAAGTCCTGCAACGTCAGGCCGGCGCGGGCCAGCATCCGGGGGACCGCGTACGCGGGTGCCATCAGCAGACCCTCGTCGCCGTGGACGAAGTCCACAGCCGCCGTCTCCGACCAGCTGAACCAGGCCAGCACCGGCAGGTTGTGCGCCGCCGCCCACTCCTCGCTGGCCAGCAGCACAGTGGATGCGCCGTCGGTGAGGGGCGACGAGTTGCCGGCGGTCATGGTGGCGTGCTCGGCGTCCGGGCCACGGGTGCCGAAGACCGGCTTGAGCGAGCCGAGCTTCTCCAGGCTGCTGTCCGGGCGCAGGTTCGCGTCGCGGGTCAGCCCCAGGTACGGCGTCATCAGGTCGTCGAAGAAGCCCCTGTCGTACGCGGCGGCGAGCCGCTGGTGCGAGCGCAGCGCCAGCTCGTCCTGGGATCGCCTGTCGATCTGCCACCGCACTGCGGTTCGGGCGGCGTGCTCACCCATGGACAGGCCGGTACGCGGCTCGGCGTTGCGCGGGATGTCCGGCTTGAACGGCTGGAGCGGGCGCAGCTTCGCCGCGATCTTGAGCCGTTCGCCCAGGGTGCGCGCGCTGTTGAGCTTGAGCAGCGTGCGGCGCATCTCCTCGTTGACGGCGAGCGGGGCGTCGGAGGTGGTGTCCACGCCGCCGGCGATGCCCACGTCGAGCTGGCCGAGGGCGATCTTGTTGGCGACCAGGATCGTCGCCTCCAGGCCGGTGCCGCACGCCTGCTGGATGTCGTACGCCGGGGTGTGCGGGTCGAGCCGGGAGCCGAGGACGACCTCGCGGGTGAGGTTGAAGTCGCGGGAGTGCTTGAGCACCGCTCCGGTCACCACCTCGCCGACCCGCTGCCCGGCCAGGCCGTAGCGGGCGATCAGGCCGTCGAGGGCCGCGCCGAGCAGGTCGGCGTTCGACGCGTCCGCGTAGCGGGAGTTGGAACGGGCGAAGGGGATGCGGTTGCCCCCGATGACCGCGACCCGCCGGATGCTCTGCACGATCCGCCTCCTCAAGATGTGTTGCTCAAACCTACTCGCCAGTAGGCTACGCCCATGACCGACAGGTACGCGAGCTTCGTCCAATCGGCCGCCGGCCGCGCGCTGGTCAAGCGCCTCGGGCTGCCCGACCCGCCCCGACTGCGCCGGCACCACCCCGGCGACCCGCTGCTGCCCGGGCCGGCGCTGCTCGGCGCGGCCACCGGCGGCCGGCTCGCCGAGCCGCTCGCCAAGATGCTGACCGCCGCCGGGGTCGAGCTGGCCGACCCGGCGGCCACCGGGCAGCGGTACGGGGCACTGCTCTTCGACGCCACCGGGGTCACCGACTCGACCGAGCTGCGCCAGCTCTACGACTTCTTCCACCCGCAGGCCCGGGCCGTGCTGCCCAGCGGTCGGGTGATCGTGCTGGGCACCCCTCCACGGGAGTGCGCGACACCCCGCGAGGCGACGGCCCAGCGCGCCCTCGAAGGTCTGGTCCGCAGCATCGGCAAGGAATTCGGCCGGGGCAGCACCGCGCAACTCGTCTACGTGAGCCGCGCCGACGGCCCGACCCTCGCCGCGGGCACGGCCACCAGCCTCGAATCGACCCTCCGTTTCCTGCTGTCCGGGCGGTCCGCGTACGTGTCGGGGCAGGTCGTGCGGGTCGGCGGCGGCACGGCGAGCGCCCCGGCCGACTGGGACCGCCCACTGGACGGTCAGGTGGTGCTGGTCACCGGCGCCGCGCGGGGCATCGGCGCGGCGCTGGCCAAGGTGCTGGCCCGCGACGGCGCGACGGTGGTGGCCCTGGACATCCCGGCGGCCGGCGACGCGCTCGCCGCGGTGGCGAACGACATCGGCGGCACCGCCGTCCAACTCGACCTGACCGCGCCGGACGCGCCGACCCGACTCGCCGAGCACCTGGCCAGCCGGCACGGCCGGGTCGACGTGGTGGTGCACAACGCCGGCATCACCCGGGACAAGACGCTCGGCCGGATGGACGCCGACAGGTGGGACCAGGTCATCGACGTCAACCTCTCCAGCCAGGAGCGGATCAACGACGTGCTGCTGGAGCGGAAGCTGATCCCGACCGGCGGACGGATCATCTCGGTCTCCTCGATCGCCGGGATCGCCGGCAACCGGGGGCAGACCAACTACGCCACCAGCAAGGCTGGCGTGATCGGGTTGGTCGACTCACTGGCCCCGACCCTGCGGGAACGGGGGATCAGCGTCAACGCGGTGGCCCCGGGCTTCATCGAGACCCGGCTCACCGCGCGCATCCCGCTCGTGGTCCGCGAGGCGGGCCGGCGGATGAACAGCCTGGCCCAGGGCGGGTTGCCGGTGGACGTGGCCGAGACGATCGGTTGGCTGGCCTGGCCGGCCAGCGGCGCGGTCAGCGGAAACGTGGTCCGGGTGTGCGGGCAGAGCCTGCTGGGGGCGTGATGGGCGGGCAGCCGGGACCGGGCGGTCGTACCAGTGTCGAGCTGGCTCGGATGCCGGCGGCCGGGGCGCTGCACCGACGGGCGTTGCTCGGCGCGCTGCCGGGCCTCGGGGGCGGGCGGCGCGGGCCCGACCTGCCGGCGGTCGAGTTGACGGTGGGCGGGGTGACAGTGGACCGGGGGCGGTTGGCCGACTACGACCGGGTCTGCGGGTTCCGGCTGAGCGATCGGCTGCCCGCGACGTTTCCGCACGTCATGGGCTTCCCACTGGCCCTGCGCCTGATGACCGCGCCGGACTTCCCCGTCCCGCTGCTCGGTCTGGTGCACGTGGGCAACCGGATCACCGTGCACCGCCCGATCACCGCCGACGAGACCCTCGACTTCACCACGTACGCGGAGAATCTGCGCCCACACGACCGGGGGCGGCAGGTCGACGTGGTGCTGGTCGGCTCGGTCGACGGGGAGGAGGTGTGGCGCGGCGTCTCGACGTACCTCGGTCGGGAGCGCACGCCCGGCGGACGCGACCGGGGCGAACGGCCCGCGCCGCCGACGGCCACCGCCCGCTGGCGGGTGGACCCGCGCATCGGTACGGAGTACGCGCGGGTCTCCGGCGACCACAACCCGATCCACACGTCCCGACTCGGGGCGCGGCTGTTCGGTTTCCGCCGGCCGATCGCGCACGGCATGTGGAGCAAGGCGCGCTGCCTGGCCGCGCTGGAGGCCCGACTGCCCGACGCGTACACCGTCGAGGTCGCCTTCAAGCTGCCCGTGCCGCTGCCGAGCACTGTGAGCTTCGCGCTGCTGCCGGACGGCGGCTTCACACTGCACGACTCCCGTGGCCGACCACACCTGACGGGTCACCTGCGCTGAACGCACCGAAGCGTCCCGTGCGCTGAGCGCACCGAAGCGTCCCGTGCGCTGATTGCGTCCTCTTGGCAACGGCGCCCCCATACGTTAAGTTGTTCTCATAACGAGATGTTCTCAGAATGAGAGTGACACGATGAACGAGCAGGAGTTCCTGGCCGCGTACGACCCCCGGGCCTACCCGTCGGTCGCCGTGACCGTCGACGTGGTGGCGCTGACCATCCGCGAGGACGCGCTGCACCTGCTGCTGATCCGGCGCGGCGAGGCACCCTTCGCCGGGCACTGGGCGCTGCCCGGCGGCTTCGTCCGCCCCGACGAGGACCTGACCGCCGGCGCCCGACGGGAGCTGGCCGAGGAGACCGGGCTCGGCGGCGAGGAGCTGCGCCGCGTACACCTGGAGCAGTTGGGCAGCTATGGCGCTCCCGACCGGGACCCGCGGATGCGGGTCGTCTCGATCGCCCACCTCGCGTTCGCCCCCGACCTGCCGGACCCCGCCGCCGGCAGCGACGCCGACGAGGCGATCTGGCTGCCGGTGACCGCGTTGACCAGCCGACAGCTCGCCTTCGACCACGGCCGGATCATCGACGACGCGCTGGAACGGGCCCGCTCCAAGCTGGAGTACACCCCCCTCGCCACCCGCTTCCTCGCCGCCGAGTTCACCATCAGCGAGCTGCGGGCCGTCTACGAGACCGTCTGGGGGCACCCGCTGCACGCCGGCAACTTCCACCGCAAGGTGCTCTCCGTGCCGGGCTTCGTGGAGAGCACCGGCGCCAGCACCGAGCGCGGTGGGGCCCGGGGCGGCCCCCGCGCCCGGCTCTACCGGGCCGGCGACGCCCGGCTGCTGCACCCGGCGCTGCTGCGCCCCGCCCGCGAGGAGACGGTGCGGTGAGGACCACCGAGGCCATCCGCCTGGTCGCTGCCGCCCGCACCGACACCGACCTGTTCGGCACCGATCAGTCGGCCCGCCGCTACCGCGAGCTGGTCGCGGCCCTGCACCCCGACCGCCTGCCGACCGACCCGGCGGTACGCGCCGAAGCCACCGAAGCCTTCATCCACGTCACCACCCGGTGGCAGGCCCGGCGGGTCACCGTCCTCGGCGACTACCGCCTCGGCGCGCCGGTCCACTCCGGCGATCTCGCCGACCTCTACGACGTCGGCGACGACCGGCTGCTCAAGCTGCCCCGACAGCCCACCGACAACGACCTGATGGCCCGCGAGGCGCACGCCCTGCACACCATCGCCGAGCGCGGCGACCCGCGCTACCTGCCGTACGTGCCGAGGCTCGTCGACGAATTCCGGCACCGCGACAGCGTGACCGGCGCCGAACGGCGGATCAACGTGCTCGCCACCGCATCCGGCCTGCACACACTAGACGAGGTGCGGCGCGCGTACCCCGACGGTTTGGACGCCCGGGACGTGGCCTGGATGTGGCGGCGGCTGCTGGTGGTGCTCGGCCTGGCCCACCGGGCCGGCATCGTGCACGGCGCGGTAGTGCCGCGACACGTCCTGATCGAGCCGGACGCCCACGGCGTGGTGCTGGTCGACTGGTGCTTCTCCGCCCCCGTCGGCAGCACGATCCCGGCGCTGGTGCCCGGCCACGAGGACTGGTACCCGCCCGAGGTCGCCCAGAAGCGGCAGTGCGGGCCGGGCACCGACATCTGGATGGCCACCCGCTGCATGACCTCGCTGCTCAACCGCCACGCGCCGCGCGAGCTGCTCACCTTCGCCCAAGGCTGCCGTCAGCGCCGCCTCTCCGACCGGCCCGACGACGCCTGGGGCCTGCTGCGCGAACTCGACCAGGTGCTGGACCGGCTCTACGGGCCCCGCACCTTCCGCCCCTTCACCCTCACCCGCTAAGGAGCTGTCATGGGCAGTGGAATCTGGTCCACCGACGTGTACGACGCCGCCGACCGCTACCGCCGGTCCACCGGCAAGAGCGCCTTCTCCTACAGCGACAGCGGAGCGCGCACCGTGCACCCCGCGCTCGACCCCCGCGACGCGATGCGCGAGAGCCGCGACTCCGCCGAACACCCCAGCTCGACGCCCGTCGCCGTGCTCTTCGACGTGACCGGCTCGATGCGCACGGTCCCACGGATCCTGCAGACCAAGCTGCCGCAGCTGCTCGGGCTGCTGCAACGGCAGGGGTACGCCAGCGACCCGCAGATCATGTTCGGCGCCATCGGCGACGCCACCTGCGACCGAGTGCCGTTGCAGGTGGGCCAGTTCGAGTCGGACAACCGGATGGACGACGACCTCGGCCGGATCGTCCTCGAAGGCGGTGGCGGCGGGCAGATGAGCGAGTCGTACGAGCTGGCCATGTACTTCATGGCCCGGCACACAGTCACCGACAACTGGGAGAAGCGCGGTCGACGCGGCTACCTGTTCATCATCGGCGACGAGCTGGCGTACCCGCAGGTGAAGGCCCGGGAGGTGGCCGCCCTGACCGGCGACAACCTCGCCGAGGACGTGCCGCTGCGGCAGGTCGTCGACGAGGTGACCCGCCGCTGGGACACCTACTACCTGCTCCCCGCCGGCAGCCACTACGCCGGCAACGCCACGGTGCTCGACTTCTGGCGGGACCTGCTCGGGCAGAACGCCGTCGTCCTCGACGACCTCGACGCGGTCTGCGAGACCATCGCACTCACCATCGGCCTCGGCGAACAGGCGATCGACCTGGACGAGGGCCTCCGCCACCTGGACCGAGCCGGCTCCACGGCCACCGGGACCGTGTCGAAGGCGCTGGCCCGCCTGGGCCGGGGGCGGCGGGCCGAGGTGTCGACGCTGCCGGCGTTCCGCGACACCGCCAGCGGGGTGACCCGGCTGTGAGGCACCTGGCGGTGGTCGACCTCGGCTACGGCGACGCCGGCAAGGGCACTGTCGTGGACTGGCTCTGCGCCACCCGTGGAGTGCACACCGTGGTCCGCTTCAACGGGGGCGCGCAGGCGGCGCACAACGTCGTGCTGCGCGACGGGCGGCACCACACGTTCGCGCAGTTCGGGGCGGGCACGTTCCATCCGGGTGTGCGTACGCACCTGTCCCGGCACGTCGTGGTGGACCCGCTGGCGCTGGCCGCCGAGGCCGACCACCTCGCCACGGTCGGGGTGAGCGACGCGCTCGACCGGCTGACCGTCGACGGGGACGCGCTGCTCGCCACCCCGTACCACCGGGCCGCCAACCGGGCCCGCGAGATCGCCCGGGGAGCCGACCGGCACGGCTCCTGCGGGCTGGGGGTGGGCGAGGCCGTCGCGTACGGTCTCGCCCACCCGAACGACGCGCCACGGGTCGCCGACTGCCACAGCCCCGCACTGCTGCGCCGTCGGCTGACCGTCCTGCGGGACCGGTTGACCGCCGAGCTGGGCCCGCTGGACGCGCCACCGATCGAGGACTGCCTGCCCGCGTTCACCGGGTTCGCCGGGCGGGTCGCCATCGTCGACAGCAGCTGGCTGGCCGGGGCGCTGCGCACCGGGACCTGCGTCTTCGAGGGTGCGCAGGGGGTGCTGCTCGACGAGTGGCACGGCTTTCACCCGTACACCACCTGGAGCACCACCACGTTCGCCAACGTCGACAGTCTGCTCGCCGAGGCGGGCCGGCCCGGCGACGTGACCCGGATCGGGGTGTTGCGCGTCGTCACCACCCGGCACGGGGCCGGCCCGTTGGTGACCGAGGACCCGGCGCTGCCGTTCACCGACCGGCACAACGGCACCAACCCGTGGCAGGGCCGGTTCCGGTTCGGCCACTTCGACGCGGTCGCCCACCGGTACGCCCTCGCCGCGGCGGGCGGCGTCGACGGCCTGGCGCTGACCCACCTCGACCTCGCCGGCCCCGGGCTACGGATCTGCCGCCGCTACGACACGACCGACCGGCTCACCCCCGGCCCACCGGGTGACCTGGACCGGCAGGCCGCGCTCACCGCCCGCCTGCTGCGCTCCCGCCCGCTGTACGACGAAGCGCCGCAGGACTGGCCAGCAGCGGTAGGCGCGGAGCTGGACACACCGGTGGTGCTCACCTCACACGGCCCCACCGCCGACAACAAGACCCCACACGGCCCGCTGCTCGCCCCACAGGCCCTGGCCCGCACGGCCTAACCCACCCCCCAACCCCCACCCCACCCCGTCGATCTTGCACTTTCGGTTGTCGTTATGCGGCACTTGCAGGGTTTGGTCCAGGCACAAAGTGCAAGATCGGCGCAGGGCGAGGTGGGGGTGATCCCGCGGCTTCGGCCACCGGGCGGGTCGTACCCGGCGAGCATGGGGACATGGATTCCGCGCTCGACCTGCTCCGACAGCTGGTCACCTCACCGTGGGTGTACCTGTTGATCTTCGGGCTCACGGCGGTCGACGCGTTCTTCCCGGCCGTACCCGGCGAGGCGGCCGTCATCACCGCCGCCGTGCTCTCCACCAGCGGCAACCCCAACCTGGCGGCGGTGATCGTCGCCGCCGCGGTGGGCGCCTGCGCCGGCGACCACGTGTCGTACGCCATCGGGCGCGGTGGCGGCGCGAACCGGCTCGCCGGATTCCCCGACGGCAGCCGCCGACGGGCCAGCTCCGAGTGGGCGCGCCGCGCGCTGGACCGACGCGGTGGGCTGATCCTGACCACCTCCCGGTACCTGCCGGGCGGCCGGACCGCGGTCACCCTCACCATGGGCGCGGTGCGGTATCCCCGCCGGTCGTTCCTGCTCTACGACGCGATCGCGGCGGTCACCTGGGCCCTGTACTGCGGGTTGCTCGGCTACTTCGGTGGGCTGGCCTTCGAACGCCACCCCGTCAAGGGCGTCCTCGCCGGGATCGGCCTCTCGGTGATCGTCACGCTGGGCATCGAGGGCGTCCGGTGGCTGCGGCACCGGGCGCACCGCCGCGCCGCCGCCCGCCACTGACCGGGCCGGATCGGCCTGCCGTTCGTCAGAGCAGGTCGGCGTCGTGCACCAGGATGGCCAGCTGCACCCGGTTGCCCGCCTGGAGTTTCGCCAGCGCCCGGCTGACGTGCGCCTTCACGGTGGCCTCGCTCATCGTCAGCTGTCTGGCGATCTCCGCGTTGCCGAGCCCGCGCGCCACCTCCCGGACGATCTCCAGCTCGCGCGCGGTGAGCGGCGCGAGTCGCTGCCGGGCCGCTTCCCGACGGGCCGGACCACGCTCGGCGAACGAGCTGATCAGGCGCCGGGTCACCGTCGGGGCGAGCATCGCGTTCCCGGCGGCCACCGTCCGGACGGCGGCGGCCAGCTCGCGGGGTGGGGTGTCCTTGAGCAGGAATCCCACCGCCCCGGCCCGCAACGCCCGGTGCACGTACTCGTCGAGGTCGAAGGTGGTCAACATGATCACCTTCGGTCCGGCGGAGACCACCTCGGGCGCGACGGTCAGCCCGTCGACGCCCGGCATCCGCACGTCGAGCAGCACCACGTCGGGGCGTAACCGGTGCGCCTGCTCCACCGCGCCGGCACCGTCGGCCGCCTCACCGACGACGGTGATGTCCTCGGCCGCCTCCAGGATCAGCCGCAGGCCGGCACGGACCAGGTGCTCGTCGTCGACCACCACCACCCGGATCACGCCGCATCCGCCAGCGGGATCAGAGCCCGAACCAGGAAGCCGCCGTCCGCGGGCCGGGCCTCCAGTCGGCCGCCGAGCAACTCCACCCGCTCACGCAGCCCGAGCAACCCCTGGCCGGCACCGGGCAGCGCCGTCCCACCCTCGGACGGACCGTTACGGACCAGCACCTCCAGCCCGTCCGGCAGGTAGTGCAGGCCCACGACGGTCTCGGCGTCGGCGGCGTGCTTGCGCACGTTCGTCAACGCCTCCCGGACCACCCGGTACGCGGTACGCCCCAGGGTCGCCGGTAGCACCGTCGGCACACCCTCGTCCTGCCGGGACACCCGCAGCCCGGCGGCCCGGGACTCCCCGATCAACTCGTCCAGCGCGTCCAGTCCGCGCTCCGGCAGCACGGCCGGGCCGGCCTGTCGCAGCACGCCCAGCACCTCACGCAGGTCGGTGAGCGCCTGCCGCCCGGTGGTCCGGATCAGCGCGGCGGCCTCGACTGTCGCCGGGTCCACGGCGGTCACCTCCAGCGCGCCGGCATGCACCACCATCAACGAGACGCGATGCGCCACCACGTCGTGCATCTCCCGGGCGATCCTGGTCCGCTCCTCGGCACGGGCCTGGTCGGCGCGGGCCTCCTGCTCGCGTTCCAGCCGCTCGGCCCGGTCCCGCAGTGCGGCGAGGGTGTCCCGGCGCGCCCGCACCCAGAGGCCGAAGACCAACGGAAGCCCGACCAGACCGGCGGCGAGGATCAGCACGTTGCCGCTGGTGGCGGTGGTGATCCGGCGGGTGCCGCCCACCTCCAGCCCGACCAGCACCCCACCGGCGAGCACCACCGCCGCACCGGCGAGGTAGCCGGCGAGCCGTCGACCGCGCAGCCGCAGGCCCGCCTGGTACGAGGCGACCACCCCGGCCGCAGCGGCGGCGAGCACCAGCCAGCCGACCGCCGCGACCAGGAACAACGGCCAGCGGCGCGTCCGGATCATGCCGGCGGCCCAACCCGAGGCGACCGCGAGGACGAACGCGACGACGCCCGGCAGCGGGGAGCGGACGCCGATGTCGCCGGTCGAGCTGGCCCAGACGGCTGCCGCGACGGTGACGGCGAGCAGCACCGAGGCGTACCGCTGGACGGCCCGCCGGACGGCGACGGCGCTGGAGGCCACGCTGCGAGCTTAGGGCTCGGCGGCCGGATCGAGGCGTCCCGCGCGGCCAGACCGGGGTGGCGTGAGGGATGACCCCTACCCGCCGTCGGGGCCGGATGCGACCTAAGTAGTGGGGCCCGGCTGACCACTGGCCGATGGCGGCAGCCGCCGCTCCCACCAGCATCAGGATCATGGATCTACTCGACCTGCTGCACGAGACGATGTCCTCGCCCTGGGTGTACCTGGCGATCTTCGCGATCGCGGTGCTCGACGGCTTCTTCCCGGTGGTGCCGAGCGAGACGGCGGTGATCACCGCTGGAGTCTTCGCGGCCTCCGGCGCGCCGTACCTGCCGGCGGTGGTCCTGGTGGCCGCCGCCGGGGCGTTGGTCGGCGACCACGTCTCGTACGCGATCGGACGGGGCGGTGGCGCGCGGCTGCTCGACCGGCTGCCGCCCGGAAGTCGACGCCGGGCCGCCGTCGACCGGGCCGGGCGGGGAATCGCGACGCGCGGCGGGCTGATCCTCACCGTGGCCCGCTACGTGCCGGGCGGCCGGACCGCTGTCACCCTCACCATGGGCGCTGTGCACTATCCCCGGCGACGCTTTCTGGCCTTCGACGCGCTCGCCGCAGGGTCGTGGGGGCTCTACTCGGCGCTGGTCGGCTATCTGGGCGGGTTGGCCTTCGAGTAGGACCCGCTGCGTGGACTCCTGCTCGGTCTGGGCCTCGCGCTGACGGTGACGGTGGTCGTCGAGGTGGTGCGGTGGCTCCGCGGGCGTCGGCGGCGTGCCGCGCGGGCCGACGAGTCGGGCGGCGACGCGGTCCGCGCCGGGGCCGTCAGTCGACCGGCGGACGCCAGGTGACGCCGTGCAGGAGTTGGGCGGCACCGAGCCAGGCCACGTTCATCATCCGGGTGGCGGTCTTCTCCGGGTCGGCGTCCGGGTGGTCCGCGAGCCAGTCGGCCAGCGACTCGGTCGCGCCGACCAGGGCGTACGCGACGACCTCCAGGTCGAGGGCGGCGATCTCGCGGCCCTCGGCGCGCAGCGCGTGGTCGAGCATCCCGGCGACCACATCGACCAGCCGGGCCCGCATGGTGGCCAGCTCGCCGGCGAACGGCTGCTCGCCCCGGGCCTGCCGGTAGAGCACCGCCCAGCCGTCCCGGTGCGCGCCCACGAAGCCGAAGAACGCCCTCAGCCCGCGCCAGAGCCGCTCGTCGGCTGGCAGGTCGGGGGCCGCCGCTCCGGCGATGGCCTGCATCATCCGGGTGCCCTCCCGGTGCAGGCAGGCGACGAAGAGCTCCTCCTTGGTGCCCAGGTACGCGTAGACCATGGGCTTGGAGATGCCGGCGTCCTCCGCGATCTCGTCCATGCTGGCGGCGTGGAAGCCGCGTCGGGAGAAGACCTTGACGGCCGCGTCGAGCATCTGCTGCTCGCGGACGGCGCGTGGCAGGCGCTTGAAGGCGGGAACGGTGGACACCTTGCGAGCATACCTACTCGTGCGTAGGGTTACGCGCGAGTAGCCAAATCTTCGGAAGGCGCACCTGATGACTGACTTCGACCCGGCCACCTTCGCCAACGTCGGCCCCAAGGAGTTCGCCCAGCTGGTCAAGTCCACCCCGGACGACAAGATCGCCCAGGTGATGGCCGGTGACATGCGGGACAAGGTCCTCGGCGAGGTGTTCGGTCGGATGCCGTCGCTGTTCCGCGCCGACCGGGCCGGTTCCACCAACGCGGTCATCCACTGGATCATCACCGGGCGGCCCGACGGCGGCAGCGACACCTACGAGGTGGTCATCGCCGACGGCACCTGCGTCGTCAACGAGACCCCGCAGCACGACCCGAAGCTGAGCCTCACCATGGGCCCGGTCGAGTTTTTGAAGATCGTCTCCGGTGGCGCCAACCCGGTGATGATGTTCATGACCGGCAAGCTGAAGGCGAAGGGCGACCTCGGCCTCGCCGCCAACATCGCCAACCTGTTCGACATCCCCAAGGCCTGACATGGCTGAGTTCTCGCTCGACCTGAACGAGGAACAGCGGGATCTACGCGACTGGGTGCACGGCTTCGCCGCCGAGGTCGTGCGCCCAGCCGCCGCCGAGTGGGACGAACGCGAGGACACCCCGTGGCCGGTGATCCAGGAAGCCGCCAAGGTCGGCCTCTACGGCTTCGAGTTCCTCGCCACCTGCTGGGCCGACCCGACCGGGCTCTCCCTGCCGATCGCCAGCGAGGAACTCTTCTGGGGTGACGCCGGCATCGGGCTGAGCATCTTCGGCACCTCCCTCGCCGTCGCCGCCATCTACGGCGCCGGCACCCCCGACCAGATGGTCGAGTGGGTGCCGCAGTGCTTCGGCGACGTCGACTCGCCGGCCGTCGCCGCGTTCTGCACCAGCGAGCCGGAAGCCGGCTCCGACGTTGGCGCGATGCGCACCCGGGCCGTCTACGACGAGGCCACCGACGAGTGGGTGCTCAACGGCCAGAAGGCGTACGCCACGAACGGCGGCATCGCCGGAGTGCACGTGGTCACCGCCTCGGTCGACCCCACGCTCGGCTCCCGGGGCCAGGCGGCGTTCGTCGTACCGCCCGGCACCCCCGGCCTGGCCGCCACCCGTAAGCTGCGCAAACTCGGCCTCCGCGCGTCCCACACCGCCGACGTCTTCCTCGACGGGGTACGCGTCCCCGGCCGCTGCCTGCTCGGCGGCAAGGACGCCCTCGACGAGCGGTTGGCGCGCGCCCGCTCCGGGCAACGGGCCAGCGGACAGGCCGCGATGCGCACCTTCGAGTTGTCCCGACCCACCGTCGGCGCCCAGGCGCTCGGCGTGGCCCGCGCCGCCTACGAGTACGCGCTGGACTACGCGAAGGACCGGGTCCAGTTCGGACGCCCGATCATCGAGAACCAGGCGGTCGCGTTCGCGCTGGCCGACATGCGGATGGAGATCGACGCGGCGCGGTTGCTGGTCTGGCGGGCCTCCTGGATGGGCCGCAACAACCGCCCGTTCACCGCCGGCGAGGGCTCGATGTCCAAGCTCAAGGCCGGCGAGGTGGCGGTCTCGGTCACCGAGAAGGCGGTGCAACTGCTCGGCGGGGCCGGCTTCCTGCGTGACCACCCGGTCGAGCGCTGGTACCGGGACGCCAAGATCTACACCATCTTCGAGGGCACCTCGGAGATCCAACGACTGGTCATCTCCCGGGCCATCTCCGGGATGCAGATCCGCTGACCGCCGTCGGCCCGACCGCCCTCGCGCCGGTCGGGCCGACGCGGCCCGGATTCCACGATCTGTGCCGTCTTCGTCACCCCACGCCGACGCCAACTGGGCCCTCAGCCGCGCCCAGTGCATGATCAAAGAAAGAAGCCCTGATGGACGGGGTAGGCCGCTGCCCCGTCCGCGTACCACCCCAAGGAGGTCTGCGGCATGGACCTGCCGTTCATCGTCGCCACGCTGACCCGTCGTGGGCTGCTCACCCCCGGCAGCCCGATCCGGGTCGCCTCGCAGCTCAACGCGTTGCGGACGTGGGGGTGGAGCCTGGCAGGCGAGCTACGCCAAGCAGCCGCCCGGGACCCCGGCCGTCCAGCCGTCATCGACGAGGACGGCGTCGAGCTGACCTACCACGAACTGCTCGACCGGGCCGAACGGATGGCCCGCTCGATGCGGGCCGGGCTCGGCGTCCAGGCCGGCGACCGGATCGGCGTGCTCTGCCGCAACCACCACGGGCTGATCGAGACCATCGTCGCCGCCACCCTGCTCGGCGTCGACGCCGTGCTGGTCAACACCGGGCTCAGCGCCGCCCAACTGGGCACCGTCACCGAGGAACAGCGGCTGCGGCTGCTCGTGCACGACGACGAGTTCGCCGAGCGCGTCCTCGGCCTCCCCGCCGAACTGACCCGGCTCGACGAACGCGCCCGCGAGGAGTTGGTGGCCGGGGCGCTCCCGGGCGACCTGCACCCGCCGGAACGCGACGGCCGGATCATCGTGCTCACCTCCGGCACCACCGGCACGCCCAAGGGCGCCCGACGGCCCACGCCCGGCGGCTTCGGCCCGCTGGTGTCGATCATCGACCGCATCCCCCTGCACGCCCGGGACCGGGTGATGATCGCCGCGCCGATCTTCCACACCTGGGGATTCGCCGCCCTCCAGGTCTGTTTGGCGCTGCGGGCCACCATCGTGCTGCACCGTCGCTTCGACCCGACCGCCACGCTCGCCGCCCTGACCGCGCACCGGTGCAACGCGCTCTTCGCCGTACCGGTGATGCTGCAGCGACTGCTGGAGGTGCCCCCGCCGGACCCGCGCCCGCCACTCACCGTGGTCGCGGTCAGCGGCTCCGCCCTGCCCGGCGGGCTGGCCTCCACGTTCATGGACGTCTACGGAGACGTCATCTACAACCTCTACGGGTCCACCGAGGTCTCCTGGGCCTCCATCGCCGACCCCCGGGACCTGCGCCAGGCGCCCACCACCGCCGGTCGTCCACCGCACGGCACCAGACTGCAGATACTCGACGACGACGGCCAACCCGTGCCGGACGGACAGGTCGGGCGGATCTTCGTCGGCAACGAGATGCTCTTCGAGGGCTACACCTCCGGTGCCAACCGGGAAACCCGCGACGGCCTGCTCGACACCGGCGACCTCGGCCGGCTCACCGCCGACGGTCTGCTCTTCGTCGACGGCCGGGCCGACGACATGATCGTCTCCGGCGGCGAGAACGTCTTCCCGTCCGAGGTGGAGGACCTGCTCGCGCAACTGCCACAGGTCCGCGAGGCGGCAGTGATCGGCGTGCCCGACCCCGAGTACGGCCAGCGCCTCTCCGCGTTCCTCGCCCTGCACCCCGGGGAGACGCTCGACCCCGAGGCGGTACGCGAATACGTCAGGCACTTCCTGGCCCGGTTCAGCGTGCCCCGGGACGTGATCTTCGTGAAGTACCTGCCCCGCAACGCCACCGGGAAGGTGCTCACCCGGGAACTCCGCCGCTACTACGGCTGACGGTTGGGAGGCGCGTCGCTCACGGGTACAGGTTGAAACCCGGCCACCGGCCAATGGTCACCAGCTGATCCTCGGTTAGCAACAGCTGGTCCACGGACGCACCGGGTTGATCCAACTTGACCACCACCGTTGTCCCATCGGGACGCAGCACCGTCGCGGTAAGGGAGCTGGCACCCGCCGAGTCGGCATCGGTACCCGAGGCCGCCTCGGTCCCGTCCGGGAACCGCTCGACCGAACAGTCGTTACCGGACGGGCCGGCCCGGCATCCAAGAACCGCCCCGAGGGTCGGACGCATCCCGATGACCAGATCGCCCTGGTCATCACCCCTGGACAGCTTGACCGTCACCCCGTAGACGGACCCCGTTATCGTGCGCTCGTACGACAGCTGCGGCAGCGGACACCCGGGCACCCCCGAATCGACAGTCAGCTCACGAGGCAGGTTGACGCTCAGGGCGGTGCGCAGCGCCACGGTCAGTCGGACCACGGCGGCGGCCGGCGGCTCCGACGGGAACGGGTGCGCCGTGCCGTACCGCTCGAACGGCGGCTCGGACCCGCCGGCAGACGCGTTCGGCTGGGCACAAAGCGACGGGCCGGTGTTCGCCGTCGGCTCCCGCGCGTCCCGGTACGGTCCGGTGACCAGCGTCGACGTCAATGCGATCATCGCCACGGCAACCCCGGAGCCGGTCAACGCCCACGCCCGGTGCTGGCGGCGACGCCGGTCGGCCAGGATCAGTTCGTCCACGTCGATCCGAGTCGGCGGCGCCTGGGCGACCGCCGCACGCAGCTGGTCGTGAAGCTCATCCATCGTTGCGTACCTCCTCGACTCGATCCGGCATCGGGGCGAGGCGGGCTCTCATCGCCTCGATACCACGCGCCGACTGGCTCTTGACGGTGCCCGGAGTACAGCCGAGTTCCTGCGCGGTCTCCTCGACGGACAGGTCGCAGAAGTAGCGCAGCACGAGGACCGCACGGCGACGCGGCGGCAGCTCGGCCAGCAGAGCGAGGATGGTCAGGCGGTCCGCCGCGCCGTCGGTGCCAGTGGCCGCGACCGCGCTGTCCGGCACCTCGGCCCAGGCGGCCTCCCGCCGCCACGGCCGACGCCGCTCGTCCAGCCAGACCCGCAGCAGGGTCCGCCGGACGTACGCGTCCGGGTTGGCCATGACGGACACCCGCGACCAGTGCCGGAGCAACTTGACCAGCGCCGTCGACACCAGGTCGTCGGCCGTGTGCCAGTCACCGCAGAGCAGGTACGCCGTGCGGCGCAGCGGCTCCAGCCGCGCACCGACGTAGTCGCGGTAACCCTCGACATCGACCGGCATTCCGGCCACCCCCTCGTCTCACCGCTCAAACGGCGGCGGGGCGGCCGGGGGTTGCCCGGTTTCAGCCGGGAATCGTGATCCGGCCGTCGATGGCGGCGGCGGCAATGTCGGTGCGGTGCTGCGAGCCGGCCAACTCCACCCCGTCCACCAGCGCGTACGCGGCGTCGCGCGCGGCGGCCAGGTCGGCGCCGGTGGCCGTACCGCAGAGAACCCGGCCGCCGGCGGAGAGCAACGCCCCGTCGCTGGCCCGGCGGGTGGTGCCCGCGTGGATGATGCCCGGACCGTCCGCGCCGGTGATCACGTCGCCGGTTCGCGGCGCGGCCGGATAACCCGGCGAGGCCAGCACCACCGTCACGGCGCTGCCGTCCCGCCACCGCAGCGGCGGGTGCTCGGCCAACGTGCCGGTGGCCGCCGCGTGCAGCAGCCCGCCCAACGGCGTCTCCAGCAGCGCCAGCACCACCTGGGTCTCCGGGTCACCGAAACGCGCGTTGAACTCGATCACCCGAGGGCCGGCGGCGGTGATCGCCAACCCGACGTAGAGCAGACCGGCGAACGGAGTGCCCCGGCGGCGCATCTCCGCCAAGGTCGGGTGCACGACGTCGCGCATGACCTCGTCGACCAGGCCGGGCGGGGCCCAGGGCAGCGGTGCGTACGCGCCCATGCCGCCGGTGTTCGGCCCGGTGTCGCCGTCGCCGAGCCGCTTGAAGTCCTGTGCCGGCACCAGCGGCAGCGCCGCCTCGCCGTCGGTGACCACGAAGAGGCTGACCTCCGGGCCGTCGAGGAACTCCTCGACCACGACCCGGCCACACTCGTTGGCGTGTGCCAGCGCGGCGGCCCGGTCGTCGGTCACCACCACGCCCTTGCCGGCGGCGAGCCCGTCGTCCTTCACCACGTACGGCGCGCCGAACTCGTCCAGCGCCCGAGCGGTGCTCGCCTCGTCCGTGCAGACGAACGCCCGGGCGGTCGGCACACCGGCGGCGGTCATCACGTCCTTGGCGAACGCCTTGGAGCCCTCCAGCTGGGCCGCCGCGCCGGACGGACCGAACACGGCGATGCCCTTGGCGCGGACCGCATCGGCGACCCCGGCGACCAGCGGCGCCTCCGGCCCGATCACCACCAGGTCAGCCGCCGTCTCCACGGCCAGCGCCGCCACCGCGGCCGGGTCTGTCGCAGTGACCGTCCGCAGCTCGGCCACGCTCGCGATCCCCGGATTACCCGGTGCCGCAATCAGCGCCGAAACGCCCGCGTCCGCCGCCAACCCGAGCGCGAGCGCATGCTCCCGCCCACCGCCACCCACCAAAAGAACCCGCACGCCCGAGATCCTACTGTCCCCCGCCCCAGCCTAGTTGATCATGAGGTTGACGGGCCATCTGATGATCCACTGGCCGGTTAACCTCATGATCGACGGGCGTGAAGGGCTGCGATCGCTTGGCGGACCGTTTGGGGGATGTAGGTGGGGTGGAGGGTGTCCTGCCAGGTGAAACGGAGGATGGTCCATCCGGCGTTGACCAGGCGGTTCTGGCGACGGCGGTCGGCGTAGGCGGCCTCCGGGGTGCCGTGCGCGTCTCGGCCGTCCGCCTCGGCGATCAGCCTTGGACCGCGCCAGCCCAGGTCGCCGATGCCGAGCAGATAGCCGTCATCGTCACGCACTTCCAACTGCAGCGTGTCCGGTGGAACTCCCCCGTCGACGCATCGCAGTCGAGAGCGAGTCTCCAGCGGCGACTGTGCCCGGCCATCCGCCTCAGCTAGGTAGCCGCGTGCTGCGACCGCACCACGTCGGCCTCGAATCAGCGCTGGAATGGTTGCCAGGCATTCGGGCGTGAGTAGCCCCCGGTTGAGGGCGGAATCGAGCACCGAGACCGCCGAGTACCGGCACTCCCGCAGGATGATCTCGGACACGGTCAGCCGTGGCTCCGTAGCCGCGATTCCGTTCACCTGCACCACGGCGCCCAGAGGGTGTTCGAGTTGGTGCAGCACGATTGCAGGGTCCGACACCCGCGCCAGCTTCGCCGCCCTGCCCGGAAGCGCCGCGTGGATTTCGTCGCGACGCGGCAGACCGGCAATGCCGTGCAGCTCTGCCGCTGTACCGAACACCGCGTGAGCCTGCGGGCCCAACGAGAGCACAGCGGCGCGGATACGACACTGACGGTCCGGTGATTCGATGGAGCGGCTGCGGACCAGGTAGACCGCTCGTGCGAGTGGTCGCCACCGCCCGACGGTCACCAGATGGTCGATGTCGTGTCGACTGAAGCCGGCACGCAACGCCTGCGCTCGAGTGATCAAGCCATCCTGGTCGCCGGCGATGACGCGTACAAGGTCTGCACGATCCACGACGACCACGCTGGCCGTTCACCAGCCACCCGACCACCCCTGTGGATAACCCTGTGGACAAAACCCGCCAGCTCTCCCGTCGATCATGAGGTTAACGGGGCATTCGTAGATCGAACACTCCGTCAACCTCATGATCAACGCGCAGAAAGGGGGGTGGGGGTGGGTTAGGGGAGGAGGGGGTGGAGGTGGACGTTTTCTTCTCGGCCTGGGCCTACGCCTACGACGCTCACCCTGGTGTTGCAGAGTTCCTCGACCCGGGCGATGTAGCGGCGGGCGTTCTCCGGCAGGTCTTCGGCGGTGCGGGCCTTGGTGATGTCCTCCCACCAGCCGTCGAGCTCCTCGAAGACCGGCTTGGCGTGGTGGAAGTCCGTCTGGCTCATCGGCATGTCGTCGACCCGCACGCCGTTGATCTCGTAGCCGACGCAGATCGGCACCTTGGGCATGCCGGTGAGCACGTCCAGCTTGGTGATGACCAGATCGGTGACGCCGTTGAGGCGGCAGGCGTACCGGGCCACGACAGCGTCGAACCACCCGCACCGGCGCTCCCGCCCGGTGGTGGTGCCGTACTCCGCGCCGATCTTGCGCAGGTGGTCCCCGTTGGCGTCGAACAGCTCGGTCGGGAACGGCCCGGCACCGACCCGGGTGGTGTACGCCTTGCTCACCGCGATGACCTTGTTGATCGCGGTCGGCGGGATGCCCGCGCCCACGCAGGCGCCACCGGCGGTCGGGTTGGACGAGGTCACGAACGGGTAGGTGCCGTGGTCCATGTCGAGCATGGTGGCCTGGGCGCCCTCCAGCAGCACCGTCTCGCCCCGGTCCAGGGCGTCCCACAGCATCGCCCGGGTCTCCGCGATGTACGGCTTGAGCCGCTCCGCGTACTCCAGGTACTCCTCGACTGTCGCCTCGAGGTCGATCGCCTTGCGGTTGTAGACCTTGAACAGGATCTGGTTCTTCTCGCGCAGCGCGAGTTCCAGCTTCTTGCGCAGGATGCCCGGGTCGAGCAGGTCCTGGAGGCGGATGCCGATCCGGGCGACCTTGTCCCCGTACGCCGGGCCGATGCCACGGCCGGTGGTGCCGATCCGGGACGAGCCGAGGTAGCGCTCGATGACCCGGTCCAGCGCCCGGTGGTGCGGCATGATCAGGTGCGCGTCGCCGGAGATCCGCAGCCGGGACACGTCGACGCCGCGCTCGGCCAGGCCGTCGATCTCGGCGAGCAGCACCTTCGGGTCGACCACCACACCGTTGCCGATGATGATCATCGCGTCCGGTGAGAGCGCGCCGGACGGCATCAGGTGCAGCGCGTACTTCTGGCCGTCCGGGGTGATCACCGTGTGTCCGGCGTTGTTGCCGCCGGAGTAGCGCACGACGTAGTCGACCCGCTCACCCAGCAGGTCGGTAACCTTGCCCTTGCCCTCGTCGCCCCACTGAGCGCCGATGAGCACGATCGCTGGCATCTTTTCCGCCTCCAGAAGGCTCGGGTGCCAGGTGGCGACCGCTCGGCGAGCCCGGGGTGTCAGGTTAACAAGTAATGACGGCGTGGCCGGCAGGGGTCGCGTCGAGAGGCAGGAGGCTCCTTCCGTGTACGACGTGGTGCTGCTCACCCTCGGTTCGGAGCGGGACGCTCCCGGGGCCTGTGGCAGCGGCGGGGCCTGCTGTGGCGGCGCGACGGGGGCCGACACCGCCCCGACGGGCCAGACCGACGCCGGCCGGCCAAGCAGCGATCAGGCCGAAGCCGAAAAGTGCGCGACGGAACGGCCACGGGTGCCGGTGCTGGCCTGCGCCGACGCGCTGAACGCCCGGGGCGCCCGGGTGGAGACGATCACCGCCCGCTCCGACGCCGAGATCGACGCGGTGTTGGCCCGGTTCGACGGCCCCGCCCGCCCGGACGGCCTCACCTGGCCGGACCCGGACAGCAAGACCCGGCTGGTCGTCGCCACGGCCAGCGACGGGCAGTTGCGCGCCGTGCTGCGCCGGCTGGTCAAGCGGTACGCCCCGGCGCCCAGCAAGCGCCCGGCGGACCTGCCCGGCAACCGGACCCTGCCCGACCTGCCGCCGGTGGCCGTACTCCCGCTCGACCCGGCCCGTGGCGGCACCCACCGGGACCTGGCGGCGCAGCTCGGGCTGCCCCGTGACCCGGCGGCGGTGGCCGCCGCGGTGCTGGACGGCACGCCGCGCCGACTGGACCTGCTCCGCAACGACGGCGGCTCGGTGACCCTAGACGGCGCGCTGCTCGGCGCCGCCGACGACGCCGGCCGGCCGCTGCACTGGCGCGCCCGGGTGGAGGTCGACGACACCATTCTCACCGACGGCGCGGAACCGCTGCTGGCCTGCGCGGTCGGCAACGCCGGCGGGTACGCGACGCTCGACGACGTCACGCTGCTGACCGCGCCGGACCCGGCCGACGGCCAGGTCGAGGTCGCGGTGGCCGTGCCGGTTGTCGTCCGCTCGGCCTGGGGACGCAAGCGGGTACGCCTCGAAGTTCGGCGGGCCCGTGGACGGGCGGTGTCGGTGCTGCCCAGGGAGGGCAAGGTGCCGTACCTCGACGATGGTGTCGAGGGCGAACTGACCCGCAAGCGTTCCTGGTGGATCGAGCCGGGCGCCTGGGCGGTCTGGTCGAGCTGACCTCGACGCATCGACCGGCCGACCCGCCTGCGCCGATCGGCCCTGCCCGGTGAATGGGCCTATCCTCGCAGGAGGACTGGGGAGGGCCGTAATGGACGAGAACGCCGACCGGGCGCAGGTGCCCGGCCAGCAGCCGGCGCCGGAGCGGGACATCGAACCACTCTGGCCGCCGGATCCGGGCGACCGGGGCACCGCCCCGCCCTGGGCTGCGGTCGCCGAGCAACGGGGTGGGCCGTCGCCGGTCACAGCGCCGGTCACGCCACCGGTGGCCGCGCCTCCGATCGGGCGACCGCCGGTTCCCGGCCAGCCCGGCGCCCCGGCCCAGTCACCGCCCTCGCCGTCGGACTACCCGTCGCTCACCGGCGCCGTCCCGGCCCCCGGCTGGGGGCCCGACGGCCCGTCCGGCGTCGGGTCGGGTTGGGCGCCGGCGCAGCCGAGCTGGCCACCGGCGACCGATCCGGCCGCCGTGCCCCCGCCGCCAGCGACCGGTGGCCAGCCGACACCGCCGGCACCCGGCCCCGGAAGCAACGGCGGGTCAGGTGACGTCGGCCTGCCCGCGACCGCTGCCGCTGCGGTTCCGAACGTCGCCCCCGCGCCGGGGGACGGCCGACCCGCCCCGCACGACGTGGCCGGTGCCGCGCCCGACGTGGCCAGCCGGGCCGGGGAGGCGCACGTACCGCCCGGCGACCGGGCTCCGACCGCCGCTCCGGTCGCGCCGGGGGGTGTCGACCTGGACCTGCCCTTCACCCTGGATCGCCCCGCAGCCACCGACCCCACCGCGGCGACCACCGAGCGGGCCGTCCCCGCCGCCACCGCGTCCGCCGGCAGCCCGAACACCACCGGCAGCCCGAGCAACACCGGCAGCCCGAGCACCACCGGCCCAGCGCCGGCAGCCCCCTCGGCCGCTGGCAGCGCAGCGGCCGGACCGACACCACAGCCCGACGGACCGACAGCGCACCCCAATACGCCGGCCGCGCAGGCAGGTGGACCGGCACCGCAGGCAGGTGGACCGGCACCGCAGGCCGGCGGGCCCGGTGCAGACGGGCCCGCCGACGGGCCGGGGCGGCCGATCGCCGAGTCGCCGTGGGCGTATCCGCCGCAACGCCCGGCTGGAGCGGCATCCGCCCAGGACGAGGCCAGCGGGACGCCTCCGATTCCGCCCCCGCCTCCCGTCGTCCCGTACGTCGGTCCCGCGCAGGCGCACCCGGGGCAGCCGCCCGTCCCCGGGCAGACCGGCTCGGCGCAGATTCCGCCGCCGCCCGACGTGACGCAGTTCAGCTACCCGCCGCCCGGCCCTCCCGCGCCGCCGCCCGTCGCGTCACAGGCCGGGCCGGCGACCCCACCGCCGGGACCGTTCCCGCCCTCGCCGGGTTGGTACCCACCGCCCTGGCAGCAGGGTTCACCCGCCGGTACGCCGGGGCAGCCGTACCAGGAGGCCGACGGGGTGACCCGGGTGCCGGCACCGGGGTACCCGGACGCGACGGCGTACCCGGACGCGAGCTGGACACCGGAGGACACCGCCGCGCCGACCGCCGAGGACTTCGCCCGCCGCCGCCAGGTCCGACCCGCCGACCCGGTGGCGACCATGGGTGTACGCGCGGTGGTCAACAAGATGGGCCTGCTCCGGCTCGCCCCGGGCCGGCACGAGCAGGAGCTCAAGCGGGACATCGAGATGGTGCGCCGCAACTTCGGCGGTCTGCGGCAGGTGACGGTCGTCAACCCGAAGGGTGGCGCGGGCAAGACGGTGGCGATCCTGCTGCTCGCGATGACGTTCGGTCAGAAGCGTGGCGGCTACGTGCTGGCCTGGGACAACAACGAGACCCAGGGCACCCTGGGGATGCGCGCCCAGCAGGACTTCCACTCCCGCACGGTGCGGGACATGCTGCGTGACCTCGGGCAGTTCCAGGGCGCACACGGGCGGGTGGGTGACCTGTCGCAGTACGTGCGTTCCCAGGGCGAGGGGATGTTCGACGTACTGGCCTCGGACGAGTCGGCCACCGGTGGCGAGATGTTGACCGCCGCCGCGTTCGCCGAGATCCGTGAGGTGGTCAGCCGGTTCTACAAGTTGATCTTCGTGGACACCGGGAACAACGTCCGGGCGCAGAACTGGCAGGCGTCGATGGACGCCACGGACCAGTTGGTGGTCACGATGTCGGCTCGCAACGACTCCGCCGAGACGGCGGCCCGGATGCTCGACCACCTGGAGCAGAGCGGCCGGCAACGGCTGGTCCGGCAGGCCGTGACGGTGGTGTCGATGCCGCCGTCCCGCAAGGAGATCGACCTGCCGGCCATCCAGGAGCACTTCGCGGCCCGCACCCGGGCGGTGCTGCTGGCCCCGTACGAGCGACTCATCGACAGTGGCGAGCCGATCCGGTACGGCGGGCTCTCCTCGGCCACCCGGGACGCCTGGCTGAAGATCGCCGCCGCGGTCGCCGAAGGGCTGTGACCCGCCGACGGCCGGCCCGATGTCGGGCCGGCCGTCGGGGTGGGGTCAGTTGCTCGCGAGCGCGTCCGCCGCTTCCGGGTCGCAGTCACGCAGGAACTGGGCACAGCGGGCCGCCTCGTCGGCCTCGCCGATCTCGTCGGCCGCCCGGGACAGCACGTACAGGCAGCGGAGGAAACCCTGGTTGGGCTCGTGCGACCACGGCACCGGGCCGTGCCCCTTCCACCCACTGCGGCGCAGCTGGTCGAGGCCCCGGTGGTAGCCGGTGCGGGCGTACGCGTACGCCGTCACCACCTGGCCCTGCGTGAAGGCCCGCGCCGCCAGCTCCGCCCAGGCGGCGCTGTAGGTCGGGAAGCCGGCCGCCACGTCGGCGTACGCCTCATCGGTGCCGGCCTCGTTGGCGGCGGCCAGGGCGGCGTCGGCCTCGTCGTTCACGGGCAGGCGGGTGGCCGGTGGCTCTGGCAAAAGGTTCTGCATCGCCCCATTCAACCCGCTGGACAGGGCGACACGCGAGCGGGTCGGCCGACGTGTTCCGCTGAACGGCTGAGGAGTTGGTCACGCCTGCGGCCTATGCCGCCGCCTGGTGTTTTCCATTACAACTAATGGTCCGGAGCCTCCCCAGGAACCGGTTATGCAGGAGCCCGGTGGCCACGACCGCCGGGCTCCTGTCGGTTCCGCCCCCGGCCCGAGGTTTGACCTGCCCCGGCGGAGGGGCAGGATGGCCCGGTGCCGACCCCACCTCCCGCAGACGTCATCGAGCCGCACCTGCACGCCGGCGAGATCCAGACCCGGGCCGAGTTCGACCAGCAGCTGACCACCGGTCGGCTGACCGGGCTGACCGTGCAGGGTCTGCGGCTCGACCTCGCGCCGGTGCCCGACCTGACCGGTGTCGACGTCACCGGCACCCTCTTCGTCGGTTGCCGGTTCGCGGCCCGGGACGTGGGCGCCGACCTGGTCCGGCGCGGCGCGAACGTGGTGCCGCCGTTCTCCGGGTTGCCGTACCCGACCCAGCCGACCCACCTCTACACCCCGGAGGAGCTGGCCGCCGGGTTCGCCGAGGGCGGGTTCACCGGGATGTACGACACCCGGGTGTACGACCACTACCGGGCGCACGGCGGCGCGCTGCCGGACGTCAGGGAGGCGCTGGGTCAGCGGCTGCACGACCACGGCGTGGACAACGCGCTGGCCGACGCCACCCGGGTCTGGTTGGCCGCGTACGGGCCGCAGTCGGTGGTGGGCATCATGGGTGGCCACGCGGTGCGGCGCGGCAGTCCCGCGTACCGGATGGCGGCCGTGCTGGGTTGGGAGCTGGCGCGGGCCGACCGGCTGGTGGTGACCGGCGGCGGCCCCGGGGTGATGGAGGCCGCGAACCTCGGCGCCTACCTGGCGGACCAGCCGGCGGCCGAGGTCACGGCGGCGATCGACCTGTTGGCCACCGCCCCGGACTTCACCGACCACCACCGGTACACGGCCACGGCGTTGACGGTCCGGCAACGGTACGCGGGGGTGCCCCGGCAGCGTGGCGCCGAGCTGGGCTGGGCGCGGGCGGGCGGGCTGGCCATTCCAACCTGGCTGTACGGGCACGAGCCGGCGAACCTGTTCGCGGGGCGGATCGCCAAGTACTTCTCGAACGCGATCCGGGAGGACACCATCCTGCGCCTCGCCCGGGGTGGCATCGTCTTCGCGCCGGGGCGGGCGGGCACCGTGCAGGAGGTGTTCCAGGCGGCCACGAAGACCTACTACGGCACCGACGGGGCCAGCGGGGCGTACATCTTCCTGGACCGCGACTACTGGACCCGGGAGTTGCCGGTGGAGGCGCTGCTGCGCCCGCTGCTGGCCGCGTCCCCGTTCGGTGACCTGTCGTCGACGATCCACCTGACCGATGACGTTCGCGAGGCCGTACGCCTGCTGACGACCTGACGACCTGACGACCTGACGACGACGGCCGGCCCCCGTGCGGGGAGCCGGCCGTGGGTGGGACGTCGTTACTTGGTCATCGTGGTGCCGGTGGAGCGCAGGTGCTCGCACGCCTCGACGACCCGGGCGGCCAGGCCGGCCTCGGCGGCCTTGCCCCAGGCGCGCGGGTCGTACTGCTTCTTGTTGCCGACCTCGCCGTCGATCTTCAGCACGCCGTCGTAGTTGCGGAGCATGTGGTCCGCGACGGGGCGGGTGAAGGCGTACTGGGTGTCGGTGTCGATGTTCATCTTCACCACGCCGTAGTCCAGCGCCTCGCGGATCTCGCTCAGCAGGGAGCCCGAGCCGCCGTGGAAGACCAGGCTGAGCGGCTTGTCCTTGCCGTACTTGGCGCCGACGGCGTCCTGGATCTGCTTGAGGATCTCCGGACGGAGCTTGACGTTGCCCGGCTTGTAGACGCCGTGCACGTTGCCGAAGGTCAGCGCCGCCATGTAGCGGCCCTTCTCGCCGAGGCCGAGCGCCTCGACCATGGCCAGGCCGTCCTCGGTGGTGGTGTAGAGCTTGTCGTTGATGGCGTTCTCGACGCCGTCCTCCTCGCCACCGACGACGCCGACCTCGATCTCAAGGACGATCTTGGCCTTGGCGGCCTCGTCGAGCAGCTGGGCGGCGATCTCCAGGTTCTCCGCGACCGGCACGGCCGAGCCGTCCCACATGTGCGACTGGTAGAGCGGCTGCTCGCCGCGCTTCACCCGCTCCTGCGAGATGCCCATCAGCGGACGGACGAACCCGTCCAGCTTGTCCTTCGGGCAGTGGTCGGTGTGCAGGGCGATGTTGACCGAGTACTTCTTGGCCACCTCGTGCGCGTACGCGGCGAACGCGACGGCACCGGTGACCATGTCCTTGATCGAGGGGCCGGAGAGGTACTCGGCGCCACCGGTGGAGACCTGGATGATGCCGTCGCTCTCCGCGTCGGCGAAGCCCTTGAGCGCCGCGTTCAGCGTCTGGGAGGAGGTCACGTTGATCGCGGGGTACGCGTACCGGCCAGCCTTGGCGCGGTCCAGCATCTCCGCGTAAGCCTCGGGGGAAGCGATGGGCATGTGATGCGCTCCTTACTTACCACTCTCGGCCGTGCTGGCCGCTGTTCTTCATTTGTGCGCCGGACCGCGCTGTCCTCCGCCGGAAGTATCCCGTAGGTGAGGTGCGCCGGAACAACCGACCCGGGTGCTAGCCGTTCACCGGCGGCCCGGGTTGTCCGGCACGATGACGCTGATCAACCAGGTCACCACTGTCATCACGATGGCTCCCCAGAACGCCGCCCAGAATCCGTCCACCTGGAACGGCAGGTCCAGCCCGCGGGCGATCCGGTCGGTGAGCAGGAACAGCAACGCGTTGACCACCAGCGCGAACAGGCCCAGGGTCAGCAGGTAGAACACGCAGCCGACAACCCGGATCACCGGTTTGAGCACCGCGTTGATCACGCCGAAGATCAGCGCCACCACGATCAGGGTGAGGGCGGTGTTGCCACCCGATCGGGCGTGCACGTCCACCCCGGGCACGATCAGCGTGGTTATCCACAACGCGACAGCGGTGATCGCCAGTCTGATGAGGAAGCCCACGGCACCATCCTGGCATCGGGTCACGTCGCCGAGGGCTGATTCGGCCTACTCCGCTTCCGGGCGGTACGCCCGCCCAGCCCGTACGGTGGGTGGGAACCGTGCCCCGAGACCCCCGGGAGGGACGATGGGTCAGCCCGATGAGGACTTCACCCCCGGCGACCACCTCGCAGCCGACGAACGCGACCCGGAGGCCGATCCGGCGGACGCGGTCGAGCAGGCCACCGTCGCCGGCCCCGCCGACACCGACGGTGAGCCGCACCGCGGCCTGGAGGTCGACGACTGGGACGCGATGGAGCAGGCCCGGGTGGTCACCGGGGACGAGGACGACTACCGCTGATCCCGCCACCGGGACGGCTGCCCGTTGCGCCAGAGGATGCTCAACCGTTCGGGCCGTTCGACAAATATCGATCCCAAAGGGTTACCGGAGGAGCTGAGGCTCCCTAGGTTGGACGAGCGCCATAGCCATCCCCACGGGAGGACCCCCATGCTCAAGCACTGGCTCCGCTGGCTGACCGGGCTCGGCGCCGCCGGCGCGTTGGTCGCTGCCTCCGCCACGCCCGCCGTCGCCGCGGCCCCGATCGCGCCCTACTTCCAGGACACCACACTGGCCGTCGGTTCGGAGCCGGCCACCCGCGCCCTGCTCCTGTACGCCAACGAGCCGACGACCCTGTCCAAGGTCTCCGTCCGGTACGACTATCGCTCCCTGGCCAACAAGATCACCGTCGTCTCCGAGGAGGACGGCCAGCGGTGCACCGCCCCGGAGCCGGGCGTTCTCGTCTGCGAGGAGCCCTTCGACGTCGTCCTCTACGAGGAGCCGCCGCTCGGCAGCGGGATCTACCGCAACGGGCTCAAGCGGGTGCGCATCGGCCTCACCGAGGATGCGCAGCCCGGTGACTCCGGGGACGTCGTGGTCAGTTTCCAGGCGGCCGGCGGGCGCAGCGGCAGCTACACCTCGCGCGTCCGGGTCGGCGAGGGCGTCGACCTGGCCGGCGGGCCGTTCACCACCGCCTCGGCCAAGCCGGGTGGGAAGTTCTCGGTGCCGCTGGTCGTGGCCAACGCCGGCGACCGGACGGTCGAGGGGTTCGTCGCGGTCTTCGACCTCGCCTACTCGATCCGGACCACTGACCGGTTCAGCAACTGCCGCTACGCCGACGACCACCTGGTCTCCTGTCAGTTCGACGAGGAGATCCCGGTGGGCACCGGGCTGGCCGCCACGCTGAAACTCGAACTCGCCAGGGACACCTATGCCCCCACCAACCAGTCCGGCTACGCCCAGTTCATGACGGTGGCCGACTTCGAGGACCTGACCAAGGTGCGGAAAGCAGTCGGCGCCCGGGCGGCCACCCCCGGCAGCGGCCCGAAGCTGACCCTGGCCAAGACGTCCGGCGCCACCCGGCAGGCCGACCAGACCGACGTCAACCCGGGCAACGACTACACCGGGTGGACCATCAAGGCCACCGGCACGAACGGCACCGACCTCGCGGCGATCGGGGCCGCGCTCAAGGGCACGGCCGGCACCGTCGTCACGGCCACCGTCGGCTTCCGGAACAACGGCCCGGCGACGCTCGACAATGTGAGCGAGGAGTACGAGGCCGCCACCCACACCGACGTCGAGCTGCCGCCGGGCACCTCCGCCGTCGAGGTTCCCAAGAACTGCTGGTTGCGGCAGGACAGCACCCGCACGTACCTGTGCGCGTCGGAGATGCTCCTGGTGGCCGGGAAGACCTACACCATGGCGTTCCGGCTGCGCATCGACAAGGTCATCCCCAACGCCCGGGGCGCGGTACGGGTCAACGCGCCGTGCGAATGCCCCGCCGGTGGCGGCTTCAAGGCCGACATCAAACCGGCCAACGACAAGGCCGCCATCGTGGTCAACGCGGCCCAGAGCGGCGGCGGTCAGGACGACGGCGATGGCGGCGGTGGCGGCGGCGGTTCGCTGCCCATCACCGGCGCCCCCACCAACCTGATCGCCGGCCTCGGCGTCCTGCTGCTCGTCACCGGTGCGGGCAGCTACCTGATCGCCCGCCGCCGGAACAGCCGCTTCGTCGCCTGACCCACCCCGCACGACCGGTGCCCCGCCGTCCCGTACCCGGCCGGCGGGGCACCGTCGCGAACGCCCCGTCCCCCGTCACCGAACGGGGTTGACCCGCTCCGGGTGCTGGGCCACCCACTGCGCCAACCGGTCCTCGGCCAGCGCGGCGAGAAACGCCTTGCCCAGCTTCGGGTCCAGCGGCAGCAGCGTACGGTCGTCCACCGGCTCGCCGACCGGGAGGCTGAGCCCCACCGGGTCGACGCTGTCCATCTCGGGTAGCACCGCCACCAGCCTGGTCAGCGGCAGGCCGTCGTCGTCGACCGCCAGACCCTTACCGGGGGCCGACAGCAGCCCGGCGAGCCGCACCGGGTTGCTCAGCACGTCCTTAGCGGACACCGCTCGGATCAGACCGGCGACATAGCGCTGGGCGTTACGGTCCCGGTCGAACGCGCCGTCGGGAAGGTCCCGCCGTTGCCGCAGCAGGTCGACCGAGGCAGCGCCGTCGAGCCGCTGACAGCCGGCCGGGAAGGTCCGACGGGTGTGCCAGGACTCGACCTCCTTCGGCAGGCAGACCTGCACCCCGTCGACCGCGTCGGTGATCCGGCGCAGCCCCGCGAAGGTCAGCACCGCGCCGGCGTCGACGCGTACCCCGGTCAGGTCGGCGACCACCCGGCGGGTCAGGTCGTAGCCGGCGTCCAGGTCGGGCCGGGGCTCGCCGGCACCGGTGAAGAACGCGCTGTTGAGCTTGTCGACCCCCCGGCCGGGGATCGACACCCCCAGGTCGCGCGGCAACGAGATGAGGTACGGCCGGCTCCGGTCGGCCGGGATGTGCACCAGCAGGACGGAGTCCGCCAACCGGTACGACGGTTGCTCACCGAAGCCGTCGACCCCGAGCAGCAGGACGTTCAGCGCCTCGGACGGCGTGCCAGCCGGTTGACCGGACAGCGACGGGCCGTCGACCGGCCGGTCGGGGCGCAGTTGCGGCACCCCGACTCCGAGCGCGGCGAGCAGGGCGAGCGTGACACCGGCGGCCTGGAACCGCTGCCGGCGGCGACGGCGGGTAGCGGCGAGCCGGTCGATCGACGCCCGCAGTGGGCCGGTCGACGGGGTCAACGGTTCGTGCCGAACGAACGCGGCACGCAGGTCATCCTCGATCATGGTCACGCCTCCACGTACTCGGCCCGGAGCGTCGCCAGGGCCCGGGAGATGGACGAACGAACGGTCCCGACGGCACAGCCGAGGATGTCGGCGATCTCCATGTCGGGCAGGTCCTCGTAGTAACGCAGCACCAGAGCGGCCCGCTGCCGGCGTGGCAGCCGAGACAGCCAGGACCAGATCTGATCCCGGTCCACGGCGGACTGGGCATGGTCGGTGAGCGCCGGCACCGACGCGTCGGGTTCCCCGCGCAGCAGCACCCGGCGAACCCACGAGCCGCGCCGCCAGTCGACGTACTGGTTGGTGAGCATCCGGCGCACGTACCGCTCCGGCGAGTCCGCGCGGGCGACCCGACGCCAGTTGAGCTGGACCCGGACCATGGTTTCCTGAACCAGGTCCTGGGCCTGGTGCGGGTCACCGGTCAGCATCACCGCATACCGCAGCAGCGGGGCCAGCCGCGTGTCCGCGAACTCCTCGTACGTCACTGCACCTCCCGGGGGCTCCTGTCACAGATGACGGGAGCGGACCGACCGAACATTGCGGTGACTCTGATCAACCTTTTGGCTCGTCTTAGGCAATGGGCGGCTCCACGGGGTGCAGTGAGCCTGAGCGATTCCTTAAGATCCGCAGGCTCCACCTGATCCCCCAACTGGAGGAACCCCCTCATGCTCACCCACTCCACCCGGCGTTGGCTGGCCGGGCTGGGCGTCGCAGGCGCGTTCGTCGCCGCCTCCGCCACCCCCGCCTTCGCCGCCCCTGCGGCCGAGTTCGACCTGTACTTCCAGGACGTCACCGTCGCCGCCGACTCTGCTGGCGTCGTCCGGTCTCCGTCCCTGTACAGCAGCGAGTCCACGGTGCTCAACGAGGTCTCGGTGCGTTACGACTACAGCAGCCTCGCCGGCAAGATCACGCTGGCGGGCGAGAGCGGCAACGACTGCGCCGCCGACGGCGATGGCGTACTTCTCTGCCGCGAACAGGTCCCGGTGACCATTGACGAGCTGTTCGGCGGCTTCTTCGGCGAGGTCGTCATCGCGCCGACCGACAAGGCGACGAACGGCGACACCGGCGAGCTGAAGATCAGCCTCAAGGCCGCCGGTAAGGACATCGCCAGCTACACCTCCCGGGTCCGGGTCGGCGAGGGCGTCGACCTGCAGGGCGGGCCGGACACCACGGTGACGGCGGCACCCGGCGGCAAGTTCCAGGCCCCGGTGACGGTGTTCAATGTCGGCACGACCGAGGTCGATGGTGTCGTGGCCATGTTCGACACCGACTACGGCATCCGGACCAAGGAGCGGTTCGACAACTGCCTCTACGCCGAGGACTTCCTCTTCGCCTGCATCTTCGATGAGAAGATCCCGGCCTCCGCTGGCGCGACGGCCACCTTCAACTACGAGCTGGCCACCGACACCTACGCGCCGGGTCGCGAAAACAGCTACGCCTGGTTCATGACCCCGGCCGACTTCGAGGACCTCCTCGCGATCCGCGACGAGGCCGGCGCGGAGAAGGCCCGCCGCGGCAACGGCAAGACGCTGTCGCTGAAGGCGGTCTCCGCCGCTCGCGCGGCCCGTGCCGTGCAGACCGACACCGAACCCAACAACAACTTCAGCGGGCTGGCTGTCGACGTCACCGGCAAGAACGGGGCCGACCTGGAAGCCGTCGGTGCCACGCTCAACGGCAAGAAGGGCGCCGAGCTGACCGCTGCCCTCGGTTTCCGCAACAACGGTCCGGCAACGCTGGACTACCTCCGCAGCGAGGCCAACGTGACGTACGTCGACGTGACGGTGCCGACCGGCACCACCGCCATCGCGGTGCCGATGGAGTGCGCGCCGCGGACCGGTAACGACGTTGAGTGGCCGGAGGCGGGCAGCCCCGGCGCCGGCGAGTACCGCTGCTACCCGGGCCCGTTCGCACCTGCGGGCGAGACGCTGGCCGGTGAGTTCACGTTCCGGATCGACAAGGTGATCACCAACGCCACCGGCACCGTCAAGGTCAACGTGCCGTGCGAGTGCGAGGGCGGCTTCTACGACGATCTGAAGCCGGCCAACGACGTCGCCAAGATCCTGGTGAACGCGGCCGGCGGCACGGGCGGTGGCGACGGTGACGGCGACGGCGACGGTGGTTCGCTGCCGATCACCGGCCAGTCCACCGGCCTGATCGCCGGCCTCGGCGCGCTGCTGCTCGCCGCGGGCGTCGGCGGCTACCTGGTGGCCAAGCGCCGCCGGACCCGCTTCGTCGCCTGATCCACCCCGCGGCACCGGTGCCCCGTCGACCACCACGTTCGGCGGGGCACCGTCGTTGCACCCCACGACGCCGGGACGCTGCCGCCCGCGCCGTACGGCGCGGGCGGGTGGTGAGGGGCCGGTCCGGCGCGGCCGGGGCCCCGGGCTTCGGTACCCTTTGTGGCCGTGGACACAGCTGAGAAGACCCGCGCTCTCGTGGAGAGCGTCGCCCTGAACCCGCTCGATCCCAAGGATCTGTTGCAGACCTTCGGACTGATCGGCGTGTGGGTGATCCTCTTCGCCGAGACCGGCCTGCTGGTGGGCTTCTTCTTCCCGGGTGACTCGCTGCTGTTCCTCGCCGGGGTCGCCTCGTCACCGGTCGCGGACGCGATCTTCGGCGACGGCACCCGCCTCTCCCTTGCCGGCCTGCTGATCGGTGGCCCGATCTGCGCGATCGTCGGCGCCCAGCTGGGGCACTGGCTCGGCGCGCGGTACGGCCGGCCGATGTTCGAACGGCCGAACTCGCGGCTCTTCAAGAAGGAGTACGTGGAGAAGGCCGAGTACTACTTCCAGAAGTTCGGCCCGGCTAAGGCGGTGGTGCTGGCGCGCTTCATTCCGATCGTCCGGACGTTCCTCAACCCGGTCGCGGGCGCGCTCGGCATGCCGGCCAAGAAGTTCCTGCTGTGGAACATCGTCGGCGCGGTGCTCTGGGTGGACGGCATCCTGCTGATCGGCTACCTGCTGGCCGAGCAGATCTACCAGGCCATCGGCGACAAGATCGACCACTACATCCTGCCGGTGGTCGCCCTGATCATCCTGATCTCGGTGCTGCCGATCTTCTTCGAGTTCCTTCGCGACCGGCGGGCTCGCAAGCGCGGCGAGGCGGTCGCGATGGTCGCGGCGGCCAGTGCCGCCGGAGCGGTGGAGGCGGCCCGCGAGGCGTTCGACCACGACCGGCACCCGCACGGCCAGCAGCGCCCGGAGCACGGTCAGGACCGCTGAGGGGTACGACGACGGCCGGCCCCCTGGCGAGGGGGTCGGCCGTCAGCGTGTCGAACCCGGCCTCCGGCGGTGCGACCGGGGACGAGCAGGTGTCAACCACCGGTGGCGCCACCCCTGGCTCGCCACCGGACGCCGCCCCGGCTCGGGGCGGCGTGTGATGCCTACGTCAGCGAGCCTTCTTGGTGGCTCGCTTACGCGGCGGGGTCAGCAGGTCGGCGATCGTCGCGATCGCACTCGGGACCAGGCTGTAGTACGCCCAGACACCGCGCTTCTCCCGCTGCAACAAGCCGGCCTCGGTGAGGATACGCAGGTGATGACTGACCGTCGGCTGAGAGAGGCCGAGCGGTGCGGTCAGGTCACAGACGCACGCCTCGCCCTCGGGGGCCGACTGGATCAGGCTGAGCAGCCGCAACCGAGCAGGGTCAGCAAGGGCCTTGAGGACCCCGGCCAGACGCTCGGCATCGGCACGTTCGATCGGCTCGCCGTTTAGCGGCGAGATCTGAGGCATAGTCATTTCGGCCAACGCAGTTCCCACGTATTCCATCCTTCCACCAGCAGCATCGATCCGCCTGCATATCAGCAGATCCGAATCGGCAGACTTTTACGCCACAAGGCCGAGGTCAGCCAACGTATAGGCCGCCCGGTACGGCAATCCGGCGGCTCGCACCGCGTCGCCGGCGCCTCGATCAACAATAACCACCACACCCACGACTTCCGCCCCGGCCTCGCGAAGCGCCTCGACAGCGGTCAAAACACTTCCGCCCGTCGTGGAGGTGTCCTCCACCGCCAACACGCGGCGGCCGGCCACCTCGGGCCCCTCGATCCGCCGCTGAAGACCGTGGGCCTTGCCCGCCTTGCGCACCACAAAGGCGTCCAGGGCCCGGCCGGTCGGAGCGGCGGCGTGCAGCATCGAGAGGGCGACCGGGTCCGCACCAAGGGTGAGGCCCCCGACCGCGTCGAACTCCCAGTCGGCGGTGAGGTCCAGCAACACCCGGCCGACCAGAGGAGCGGCCCGGTGATGGAGCGTGACGCGCCGCAGATCCACGTACCAGTCTGCCTCGCGCCCCGACGAGAGCACGACCCGGCCATGGACCACAGCCAGGTCGGTAATGAATTTACGCAGGTCGTCGTGGTCCCCCATGGCGATAGAGGTTACTGCGCAACTCTGAACGCCGTGTGCGGGGTCCACCCTGATCAGCCCCGGGGGGAACCGATGACTGGCGATGTTCGACTACGCTCAGCGACTGGTCTGACAGCGGCGCGCCAACGCCGTCCCGCCGCCGGCTCGGGGCCGACGGGCCTGTCGAAGCTCAGCGCTCGTCGCGACCGATCCGGCCGCGGGTGTCCCGGGCGACCGCCTGGAGCAGTCGGCGCGGCGCGTGTCGCATACCGGCGACGACCACCTTGTACTTCCACGCCGGGATGCTGACCATCTTGCCTTTGCGCAGGTCACGCAAGGCTTCGTCGACCACATCCTCGGCTCGCAGCCACAGCCACTCCGGCGTCTTGGACATGTTGATGCCGGCCCGCTGGTGGAATTCCGTGCGGGTGTAGCCGGGGCAGAGAGCCATCACCTGAACGCCGAACGGCCGCGTCGACTGGCCGACGGACTCGCTGAAGTTGGTCACCCACGCCTTGCTGGCCGAGTAGGTCGAGCCGGGCATGGCCGTACCGAAACCGGCGACCGAAGAGACATTTATCACTGCCCCATTTCGCCGTTCGGTCATCGGTCGAACCGCCGCGAGGGTCAACCGCATGACCGCGTGCACGTTGAGGCGCAACAGTCGTGCCTCGTCCTCGGCCGTGGAACGCAGGAACGGTTTGTTCAGGCTGATGCCCGCATTGTTGACCAGCAGGTGCACCGGGCTGCCCTCGGCGAGCCGCCGCTCCACCGTCGCACATCCGTCGTCGGTGGACAGATCGGCCGGGATCGTCTCCACCTCGCGGCCGTACGCGGAACCCAACTCGGTGGCCAGCTCACTCAACCGCGCCTCGTCTCGGGCAACCAGCACCAGGTGCCAGCCGTCGGCGGCCAGTCGCCGGGTGAACGCCGCGCCGATGCCGGCGGTGGCCCCGGTGATCAGGGCTCGCCGCTCGGCGGTGGTGGGGTCGAGCGTCACGTGGCGGTCCTCACCTGGGCGGGAACGGGGGCGCGGGCTGGTGCGGGGCGGGCGTGAACGTGGGCGGTGCGGTTGGCGTGGCCGAGCGGTGGCGGCCGAACCAGCTGTTCGTTGCGGGCAGCGCCAGCAGCGTAGCTACTACAAGGTAACCGAGCCCCTGTGCGACGGAAAGCCCGGCGTTGAGCGGAATCCACCAGGACGGGTACGCGTCGCCGATCAGGCCCAGCAACTCGGCGAGAGCCTGCTCGCCCGAGCCCAGCCGCAGTGGCGCGGCCCGTTCGCCGACGACCACCGCCACGCTGCAACAGCCGGCGAGCAGGCCGAGCCCGCTGACCACCCACGTCGCCACCCGCACGCCGTTGCGACCGGCCAGCAGCCCGAGGGCCAGGCCGGCGAGCAGCGGCGCGGAGAGCACCGCCACCACCGCCGACAGCACCATGGAGGCGCGGAGCAGGGTCACCACGTCGTCGATCTGCTCCGGGCTCGCCGACGTGTTGCCGGCGGCGGAACGGAACGCGTCGACCGTCGCGCCCAGCACCACCAGATCGACCACGGCGTACGCGAGCGCGGCGACCGCCATCACCAACAGCACGGACGCGGCCGACAGGACGGCGGCGGGCCGGCGGGCCGGTGGCGAATCCGGGTACGACACGACGAATCCCTCCGGTAGGCGTCGGGTTGCAACCTACTCGGAGGGATCGTCGGCGTCGTGCTTATCGAGCCGTCAGCTCGTCGACGGCGGGGTTGACCCGGGCCGGTCCGTGGGCGGCGTGTCGTCCGGCCGGTCCGTGGGCGGCGTCGCGTCCGGCCGGTCCGCTGCCGGCGGCGGGTAGCTCGGCTCCCCACTCGACGGATAGCCCGGCTCGCCGGAGGCCTGCGGGTAGCCGGGCTGACCCGGCGCCTGCGGGTAGCCCGGGTAGCTGGCACCCGGGGTCGGCGGCTCCCAGGCCGCGGTGGGCTTGCGGAAGAACTCGTTCGCCTTCGGCAGCGCCAGCAGGATCAGCGCGGTGAGCAGCGCGATCAGGCTGAGCACGCTGAGCAGGAGGCTGACCGGGGTGGCCCAGGAGGGCAGGGCCTCCTCCAGGCGGCGCTGGAGCTCCTCGGGGCTGGGCCCGTCGCCGCCGGTCCCGCCACCGGCGTTGAGACCGCCGGCCGCGTTGCTGAGCAGGCCACCGCCGACGCAGCAGACCATGATGCCGCCGACGATCCAGGTGGTGATCCGGGCGCCGTTGCGGCCCTGGTTGTTGAAGAGGGCCAGCACGCCCAACACGACCGCGAGCAGCAGCAGCACGACGCTGCCGCCGATGCCGATCACGGCGAAGACGTCGGCCACCTGGTCGGCGCCCTCGGCGGTGCTGTCCGCATACGCGTCACGAATCGCGTCCCGCGTCTTGCCGAAGGTGCTGAGCGTGATGATCAGGCTGATCACCTGGAGTGCCAGGAACAGGAAGAGCAGGTAACTGGAAATCGACACAATGGATGGCCGCTGACGGGCCGGTGTGCGCTGGGAATCGACCACGATTCTCCTTCCCTAAGATCGCGCCCACACCGTATCGACAACCGGCCAGTTCGGCATGTCGCGACGAGCCCGGCGCGCCCACCGGTCCAGCTCAGCGGAGCTCGGGTGTGGGGTGGATCGTCAGGTCGGCGGGCCCGAGCAGGTCACCGCGGGAAACCCGCCAGCCCTCTTCGCCGTACGCCTCGAAGGAGAGCCGCGCGGCGCCACCGGACTGGTAGTCGTGGTAGCGCATAGTGCCGGTCGACGGCAGCTCGGTCTCGCCCGTGGCGGTGTATCGCGCCTGCCCGGTCTCGGCCCAGGTGAAGCGCCGCCCGCCGAGTTCGATGGTCGGGGCGCCCGGCGTGACGGTGGCACTCGGTTCGGCGGTCCAGAACACCAGCTCGAGTTCGGGGCCGTCCTCCACGGAGAGCCGGTGGCGGGTGCCGGATCCGTCGTCGAGCAGGTGCTGCACCCAGCTCCAGTCACCCTCGACCAGGCGGATGGTGGCGCTCACCGCGTACTCCCGCTCGCGGATCCGCACGCGGTCCCCGGGGGTCAGGCGGAGCGGGCCACCGCGCGGCGACTGCGCCGGGCCGCCCGCTGACCGGACGGACGGCGGCAGGCCGCCGGGCCGGGTTGTCCGGCGGGCCCGCGCGACGAACAGGAGCACGGTCACCACGAGCACGGCAAGCGCCGCCGCCAGGTACGTCACCAGCGCGTTCACCCGACTACCTCCCCAGGTTCGTCGGCGCAGACGGTAACAACCTTCGGCACCAGCGGGACCCGTACCGTGACCGACAGCTCAGCTACCGACGGCACCGGTGCCGCCGCCTGCTGCGCATGGCTCAGGCGGCGGCGAGCCGCCGGCTGGCGTAGGTGCCCAGGGTTTCGCGGTCCATGACGCAGCCGACGAAGGTGGTGAACTCGCTCGGGTCGTCCCGCAGCGACGTCCACGCCGCTCGGGCCGCCGCCGGGTCGACACGCTCCAGCAGCGTGGCCGCGTACGCCCGGCCAGCGGGTGTGCCGTCGGCAAGCACCCGGTCGAGTTGGCGGCGGACCTCCTCGGGGTGGTCGTCGAGGGCCGCCGACACCCGCTCGTACGCCTCCGTCACCGGCAACAACGTGCCGGCGAGGCCAACTCCCCCGAAGGCGAGCGTGTCAGCCGCCGCCAACTCGTCGGCGGCCGCACCAAGGTCCCGCTCCCACTTCCTACCAATCCCAAACATGCCCCACCCCTTTCCCCGTCCACCCCCGCCCCACCCTGTTGATCAAGAGGTTTGCGTCATGCGAAGACGCGAACCTGACGCAAACCTCTTGATCACGGCGTTGAGGGGTGGGGATTAGGCGGGGGTTATGGAGAGGGTTCCGGTTTCCGGGGTGCGGTCGACCTTTACCGTTTCGCCGTCGCGGATCTGGCCGGACAGGAGCGCCTTCGCCAGCTGGTCGCCGATCGCGGTCTGCACCAGGCGGCGCAGCGGACGGGCGCCGTAGATCGGGTCGTAGCCGTGCTCGGCGAGCCAGTCCCGGGCCGCATCGGTGACCTCCAGGCCCAACCTGCGGTCGGCCAACCGCCGCCGCATCCGGTCCAACTGGATGTCGACGATGGAGCGCAGGTCGTCCCCGCGCAGCGAGGCGAAGACCACGATGTCGTCCAGCCGGTTGAGGAACTCCGGCTTGAAGTGCGACCGGACCACGGCCAGCACACCCTCCCGGCGTTGCTCGTCGGCGAGGGTCAGATCGCTGATCACCGACGACCCGAGGTTGGACGTGAGGATCAGGATCGCGTTGCGGAAGTCGACAGTGCGGCCCTGGCCGTCGGTGAGCCGCCCGTCGTCGAGCACCTGGAGCAGCACGTCGAAGACGTCCGGGTGGGCCTTCTCCACCTCGTCCAGCAGCACCACCGAGTACGGCCGTCGGCGTACCGCCTCGGTGAGCTGACCACCCTCGTTGTAGCCGACGTAGCCGGGCGGCGCACCCACCAGGCGCGCGACCGAGTGCTTCTCGCCGTACTCGCTCATGTCGATGCGGACCATCGCCCGCTCGTCGTCGAAGAGGAACTCGGCGAGGGCCTTGGCCAGCTCCGTCTTGCCGACGCCGGTGGGGCCGAGGAAGAGGAAGCTGCCGGTCGGCCGATCGGGGTCGGCGATGCCGGCGCGGGCGCGGCGTACCGCGTCGGAGACCGCGCCGACCGCTTCGCCCTGGCCGACCACCCGGCCGCCCAGCGACTCCTCCATCCGCAGCAGCTTGGCCGTCTCACCCTCCAGCAGGCGGCCGGCGGGGATGCCGGTCCAGGAGGCGACCACAGCGGCGATGTCGTCCGCGCCGACCTCCTCCTTGAGCATCGCGCCGTCGGCCTGGAGCTGGGCCAGCTCCTCCTCGGCCTGCTTCAGCTCGACCTTCAGGGCGGGGATCCGGCCGTAGCGCAGCTCGGCCGCACGTTCCAACTCGCCGTCCCGCTCGGCCCGCTCGGCCTCACCACCGAGGCGCTCCAACTCCTCCTTGGCGGTGGAGAGCTTGGTGATGTGGCTCTTCTCCGTCTGCCAGCGCTCGGAGAGCACGGTGAGCTGCTCGCGCTTGTCGGCCAGCTCCTTGCGCAGTCGCTCCAGTCGCTCGGCGGAGGCGGCGTCCGGCTCCTTGGCCAGGGCCATCTCCTCGATCTCCAACCGGCGGACCGCCCGCTCGATCTCGTCCACCTCGACCGGCCGGGAGTCGATCTCCATCCGGAGCCGAGACGCGGACTCGTCGACCAGGTCGATCGCCTTGTCGGGCAGGAACCGGTCGGTGATGTAGCGGTCGGACAGGGTCGCGGCGGCGACCAGCGCGGCGTCGGTGATCCGTACGCCGTGGTGCACCTCGTAGCGCTCCTTGAGCCCGCGCAGGATGCCGATGGTGTCCTCGATGGTCGGCTCACCGACGAGCACCGGCTGGAAGCGGCGCTCCAGCGCCGGGTCCTTCTCGATGTGCTCGCGGTACTCGTCAAGCGTGGTGGCGCCGACCATCCGCAGCTCACCACGGGCCAGCATCGGCTTGAGCATGTTGCCGGCGTCCATCGAGCCCTCGCCCTTGCCGGCGCCGACGACTGTGTGCAGCTCGTCGAGGAACGTGATGACCTGCCCGTTGGAGTTCTTGATCTCCTCCAGGACGGACTTCAGCCGCTCCTCGAACTGCCCGCGGTACTGCGCGCCGGCGACCATCGCGCCGAGATCCAGCGAGATCAGCTTCTTGTCGCGCAGCGACTCGGGCACGTCGCCGGTGACGATCCGCTGGGCCAGACCCTCGACGATCGCGGTCTTGCCGACGCCGGGCTCGCCGATCAGCACCGGGTTGTTCTTGGTACGCCGGGAGAGCACCTGGATGACCCGACGGATCTCGGAGTCCCGCCCGATGACCGGGTCGATCTTGCCGTCCCGGGCGCTGGCGGTGAGGTCGACGCCGTACTTGGTCAGGGCCTGGTAGGTCTGCTCGGGGTCGGCTGTGGTGACCCGACGGTCCCCACCGCGAACGGTCGGGAAGGCGGCGACCAGAGCCTCCTCGGTGGCGCCGACGGTCTTCAGCGCGCCGGACACCGCCCCGCCCACCCGGGCCAGGCCGGCGAGCAGGTGCTCGGTGGAGGTGTACTCGTCGCCCAGCGGCCGGGCGATCTGCTCGGCGGCGCCGATGGCGTTGACGAACTCCCGAGCCAACGTCGGCTCGGCGATGCTGGAGCCGCGGGCGGCAGGCAGGTTGTCGACAGCACGCTGGGCGGCCTGGCGCAGCTCGGTCGGGTCGGCCCCGACGGCGCGCAGCAGACCGGTGGCTGTCGAACCGTCGGTGTCCAGGAGTGACAGGAGCAGGTGCCAGGGCTCCACTGTTGCGTGACCACGCTGGTTGGCCAACGCGACGGCGCCCGTGATGGTTTCCCGGCTCTTGGTGGTGAGTCTTTCGGTGTTCATGGGCTCCCCCGGATCGGCGTTGTCCACTGGATTGGACACAACCAGAGTTGAGCGTATTCCGCTCAACCTTAGCGCGTGACGCCCATCACTCCCGGCGCCGCCACCGCCAGTCGAACTCGCCGGCCGCCGGCGGCGGGCCGGGCAGCGGGTCCGCGTCCGGCACCGCCGACAGGCCGGCCAGCAGGACCGCGAGCTGCCGGCGGCGCAGTTGGCGGGTCCGCTCCGGATCGGGTACGCGCACCGCGGCGCACGCCTCCAACAGCAACCCCAGATCCTGGACGACGGCGTCGGGGCGCAGCCGCCCACTGGCGCGTGCCCGGTCGACCAGGGCGCTGGCCAGCTCACCGGCGCGCACCGCGTCCCGCCCCATCTCCTCGGTCGGGGTGAAGGTGCCGGCCAGGTGGACGGTGAGCGAGTGCACGTCAGCGTCGACGATCCGGCCCAGGAAGCCGGTGAACGCGGCCCAGTCGTCCGGCTCGGCGAGGGCGGTCTCGGCCTCTGCGACGTACCGGCGCAGCCCGTCGTGGCAGAGCTGACGCAGCAGGTCCTCCTTGCCCGCGTACCGCCGGTAGAGCGCGCTGATGCCGACGCCCGCGCGGTCGGCGACGGCGGCGATCGGGGCCTTCGGGTCGTCGAGGAAGACGGCGCGGGCGGCTTCGAGGATGACCTCGTCATTGCGGGCGGCCTGGGCGCGGCGACCGCCCAGCGTCTTGCCGGAAGTCGATGACATGTCGTCAGCCTAACAGTGGAACGGATCGTTCCGCTCTGCTACTGTGATTGCAGAACGAAACATTCCGTTCCGAAGGAGTTCCGGCATGAGCGACACCGCGATCCGCCCGTTCCGCGTCGAGATCCCGCAGACCGCCCTCGACGACCTGGCCGCCCGGCTGGGCCGCACCACCTGGCCCGCCGACCTGCCCGGCGCGGGCGACTCCTACGGGATGGGCACCGAGCGGGTCCGCGCCCTCGTCGACAGGTGGCGGGGTGAGTTCGACTGGCGCGCCGTCGAGGCCCGCCTGAACGCCCACCCCCAGTTCGTCACCGAGATCGACGGCGAGCAGATCCACTTCCTGCACGTCCGCTCGTCCCGGCCGGACGCCACCGCGCTGGTGCTCACCCACGGCTGGCCCGGATCGGTGCTGGAATACCTCGACGTGATCGCCCCGCTCACCGAGCCCACCGACCCGGACGCGCCGGCCTTCCACGTGGTCATCCCGTCGCTGCCCGGCTTCGGCTTCTCCGGCCCGACCCGCAACGCCGGCTGGAACCGGTTCCGCATCGCCCGCGCCTGGGCCGAGCTGATGAACCGCCTGGGGTACGACAGCTACGGCGCGGTCGGCAACGACGCCGGCTCGATGATCGCGCCGGAGCTGGGCCGGATCGATCCGGAGCGGGTGCTCGGCGTCCACGTCACCCAGCTCTTCTCGTTCCCCTCCGGCGACCCGGCCGAGTTCGCCGGGCTCTCCGAGGCGGACCAGGCGGCGCTCGGGCACCTCCAGTGGTTCTACGAGAACAAGTTCTCCTTCAACCAGGTGCACAGTCAGCAGCCGCAGACCCTGGCGTTCGGGCTGGCCGACTCACCGGTGGGGCTGCTCGCCTGGAACGCCCAACTCTTCGACGAGAGCCTGGACGCCGACTTCATCCTGGCCAACGTCGCGCTCTACTGGTTCACCGGGACCGCCGCCTCGGCGATCCGGCTCTACTGGGAGGACGCGCACGCCGGCGAGCCGCCGGCCGGGCCGACCACCGCTCCGACCGCGCTGGCCATGTTCCCCGGCGACTTCCAGTCCATCCGCCGCTTCGCCGAACGGGACCACGCGAACATCGTCCGGTGGACGGCGTACGCGACCGACGTCGCCGGTCGGGGCGACGTCGGCGGCCACTACGCAGCCCACCAGGCCACCGAGGTGCTGGTCACCGACATCAGCGAGTTCTTCGCCAGCCTCCGCCGACCGAATTGATCGACTCGGTTCGCTGAGGGTCGGGGTGTCCGGGCTGTCCGGACACCCCGACATCGTGAAGGCCGAGTCGATCACCCACGGTTGGGCCTGCTCCCTCCAAGATCTGTCTTCTGTTCACGAAGCGGTAGCCTGGGTGAGTGCGAGTACGTGTCGAGCAGACCGCCTTACCCGGGATCGGGGTACGTCACGATCTGGTGACGGAGTCCGGACGCCGCCTGGGCGTTGTCTCCCACCGCAATGGCCGCCGTGATCTCGTCCTCTACGACCCCGACGACCCCGACGCCTGTCAGTCGGACATTCCGCTGACCGACGACGAGGCCGAGGCACTGGCCGACATTCTCGGTGCGTCGCTGATGCTCGGTCAGCTCTCCGGGCTCCGCGAGCAGGCCGCCGGTCTGCTCACCGAGCAGATCGCCATCACGGCCGGGTCGCCGTACGTCAACCGGAAGCTCGGCGACACCAAGGCGCGTACCCGCACCAGCGCCTCCATCGTGGCAGTGCTGCGCGAAGGCGAAGTGATCGTTTCGCCACTCCCCTCCTTCCGCTTCGCGGCCGGCGACGTGGTGGTCGTTGTCGGGACCCGCAGGGGTCTCGACGGCGTGTCCGCCATCCTCGCCGACAGTGACCCGGACGGCTGAGGCGGATGCACGATTTCACCACGCTGCTCATCGAAGTCGGTGCGCTGCTGCTGCTGCTTGGGCTCCTCAGCCGGCTCAGCCGGCGCTTCGGCCTCTCTCCCATCCCCCTCTACCTGCTCGCCGGGCTGGCGTTCGGGCACGGCGGGCTGCTGCCGCTGGACGCCAGCGAGGAGTTCTTCGCCGTCGGCGCCGAGATCGGCGTCATCCTGCTGCTGGTGATGCTCGGCCTGGAATACTCGGCCAACGAACTCGTCGGCAACCTGCGCTCGGCAGCGCCGGCAGGGCTGATCGACGGCGTCCTCAACGCGCTGCCCGGCGCGGGGTTCGCCCTGCTGCTCGGCTGGGACTGGGTCGCCGCCCTGGTACTCGGCGGCATCACCTGGGTCTCCTCCTCCGGCGTGATCGCGAAGGTCCTCGCCGACCTGGGCCGGCTCGGTAACCGGGAAACCCCGGTGATCCTCTCGGTCCTCGTCATCGAGGACCTGGCGATGGCTCTCTACCTGCCGCTCGTCACCGCCGTCCTGGCCGGCACCGGCCTGCTCGGCGGCGGGATCGCGCTCACCGTCGCGGTGGGCACCGTACTGCTCGTGCTGGTCCTCGCCATCCGCTACGGCCACCTCATCTCCGCCGCCCTGTCGGCGAAGGACCCGGAGGCGCTGCTTCTGGGCGTACTCGGTCTGACCCTGCTGATCGCCGGCATCGCCGCGTCGCTCCAGGTGTCGGCGGCGGTCGGCGCGTTCCTGGTCGGCATCGCCCTCTCCGGCCCGGTGGCGCACCACGCCACCGAGCTGCTCTCACCCCTGCGGGACCTGTTCGCCGCGGTGTTCTTCGTCTTCTTCGGCCTGACCACCGACCCGCAGGACATCCCGCCGGTCCTGCTGCCGGCACTCGCCCTGGCCGTGGTCACCATGGGGACGAAGACGCTCACCGGTTACCTCGCCGCCCGCCGTGTCGGCATCGCGGAACCCGGTCGATGGCGGACCGGCCTGGCACTCGTACCCCGAGGCGAGTTCTCCATCGTCATCGCCGGGCTCGCGGTGGCTGCCGGGAGCGTCGAGCCACGGTTGGCGGCGCTGGCCGCGACGTACGTCCTGATCACCGTGGTGACCGGACCGATTCTGGCCCGACTGCCTGACTTCCCGTGGTTCAAGCGGTGGTTGCGCACTCGGGCGGCGGCCCAGCGGCGGGAGTCGACACCGGTCCCCGACCCACTGCATTGAGCACCACCTGAACCCGCGGGACGGCCACCGGGAGGGGCGTAATGCCCCTCCCGCCAACGGTTGCGGAATTGCTCCTCATGGGGGCTACCGCAGCAAAGCGTGGGCGGGTTACCGTTTCGCCGCAGCAGCCAGGGTCCGCAGGCAGCGTTGCCAAAACGCGGGCGAGAGCGGAAGGTTGGCCGGTGAGCGTGCAGGAATCGACGTTCCACGGCTTCGCCAACCCCGTCGATCCGACTCCGGCGGAGTTGCGAGCTTGGGCGTACAAGCCCGATTCGGTGCCGTTGGCCTCGATGCCACCCGACTGGGACCTGCTGGTCTCCGGCGACCGACTGGTGTTGACGCTCTTCGAGTTAGCGATGGATCCGACCTGCCCGGCCCGGCGTTTCGCGCTGCACTGCCTGTACATCTACGCGGCCGACGGCATCCGGACGAATTTCCGCGCCCACCCGAAGCGCCGCTTCCGCAAGCTCGTCGAACAGGCCGAGCGGGACGGCGACGAGCTGATGAAGATCTGGGCGCACAACGGCCGGGTGCTGTTGGCCCGACCGGATCTCTTCGTCTACCGGGACTGGTGCGAGGGCGGCCTGGTCCGCGAAAACCGCCGCCTCGGTTGAGAACGGGCTGATCGCCAGCGGTCTGCGCAGCGGGGTGTTGGTTCCTGCGCCGCTGTGGAGCTGATGTCGCAAACGATTCACCGGTTGGGGTCCCTGACGTGACAGGTGCGGACCACAGCGTGATGTCGTAAACGATTCAGCTCCAAAGGCTCGGTATAGGACCCCCGCCGCTGCGCCCCCGCGTCCCGGCCCGCACCCGGCGACGAACGGGCCGCGCCCCCCGCGCGGAACCCCCGCGTCCCGGCCCGCACCCAACCGGCGAACGGGCCGCGACCCCCGCGCGCGGAAGCCCCGCGTCCCGGCCCGCACCCGGCGACGACGAACGGGCCGGGACCCCCGCGCGCGGAAGCCCCGCGTCCCGGCCCGCACCCGGCGACGGCGAACGGGCCGGGACCCCCGCGCGCGGAAGCCCCGCGTCCCGGCCCGCACCCGGCGACGGCGAACGGGCCGGGACCCCCCGTGGGTCCCGGCCCGCACGTCGGTCACCGGTCAGTCCTGCTTGCGTTCCGTCTCGGCTCGGCCCGGTTCGCCGCCGCGCTCGCCGTCTTCGGCGAACCGGCCCGCGATGATCCGGTCCCGGTAGGTCCCCTCGGTGACCTTGTCGAACTTCTCGCGGACGGTCTCGGCCAGTTTCTCCAACCGGTCCTCCGTCTGCTGGGCCATCTTCTTCGCCGGCTCCGCCATCGCTCCCCCTCGCCATGCCGGTGGGTCCGATTTAAGCCGATTGAACCCTTATCGACAGGCTAACCGAAGCGGCCCGGACCGCGCCGGGAAATCCAGCGCGGTCCGGGCCGGGCAGACAGCTCCGGGTGAGCGGCAGGTCAGCGATCGGGCGTGCGGCGAGGGCGCCACACCACCAGGGCGGTGGAGGTGCGGTTGGTCGGCACCAGATCCCGGCCCGGGAAGCGGGCCAGCGACTCCAGTTCGGCCACCCGGCGATACGCGGCGTCCAGCTCCGCCTCCAGCCGGGCCACCCGCTGCTGCGCCTGCTCCAGCAGCCGCTCCAGCCCGATGATCCGCTTGACGCCGGCCAGGTTGATCCCGTCGTCCTGGCTGAGCCGCTGCACCTCGCGCAGCAGCACCACGTCGCGGACGCTGTAACGACGCCCGCCACCGGCCGCTCGACCGGGCTGCACCAGCCCGAGTCGGTCGTACTGGCGCAGCGTCTGCGGGTGCATCCCCGCCATCCGCGCCGCCACCGAGATCATCAGCACCTTGGCGTCGTAGGCAGGGTCGCCCGAACCGAGGAACTCGCCCGACATCCCGCTCACCTCCGCGTCCCCTCCACCGGACTAACTGACTCGACGCACCCGTGCGTCGAGATGTTCCCGGGCCGCCGGCGGAGTCTGCTCGGCGAACGACTCCAGCGCCGTGCGCGCCTCGTCGGACAACCGGGCCGGCACCACCACGTCCAACGTCACCAGCAGGTCACCAGCCTGCCCATCACGGCGGACCACACCCTTGCCCCGGGCCCGCAGCACCCGCCCGCTCGGCGTCCCCGGCGGAACCCGCAGGGTCACCGCGCCGTCGAGCGTGGGCACCCGCAGGTCCGTGCCGAGCACGGCCTCCGCGAAGGTCACCGGAACGGTCAGCGTCAGGTCGTCTCCGGTACGCCCGAACAACTCGTCCGGCCGAACCTTGACGTGCACGAAGAGGTCACCGGCCGGACCGCCGCGCTCGCCCGGCTCGCCGCGCCCGGCCAGCCGGATGCGTTGACCGTCGGCCACACCGGCCGGGAAGCGCACGTTCATGGTGCGGGTCTTGGTGACACCGCCGCTGCCGTGGCACTCCGGGCACTTCTCCTCGACCACGGTGCCGACGCCCTGGCAGTTGCGGCACGGCTCGGAGAAGCTGAACGACCCCTGGTTGCGGGTGGTCACCCCGGCACCGTGGCAGACCGGGCAGGTCTGCGGCTGGGTGCCGGGCTTGGCCCCGTTGCCGTGGCAGGTGTCGCAGACCCCCGGCGCGCGCAGCGTCAGGGGCAGCGTCACCCCGCGCACCGCGTCGCCGAAGTCCAGCGCCACCTCGGTCTCCACGTCCCGGCCACGGGCCGGACCGCGGGGCGCGGCCTGCCCACCGGCCTGACCGCCGCTGAAGATCGAGCTGAACAGGTCCTGGAAGCCGGCGCCTCCGAAGCGGCGATCGCCGCCTCCGCCGCCACCGAACATGTCGGAGACGTCGAACGGCATGCCACCCGGCTGGCCACCACCCCGGGCGTTGCGCCGGAACGCGCCCGAGCCGAAGAGCGAGCGCATCTCGTCGTACTCGCGGCGGCGGCCGCTGTCCGACAGCACGTTGTACGCCTCGGACGCGGCCTTGAACCGCTCCTCGGCCTTCGGGTCGCCCGGGTTGTGGTCCGGGTGCGACTCCCGGGCCACCTTGCGGTACGCCTTCTTGATGTCATCCGCGGAGGCGGCCTTGTCCACGCCGAGCACGGCGTAGAAGTCCTTCTCGATCCAGTCCTTCGAACTCACCGGTCCACCTCCTTCCGACCCTGGTGGCCCGGCCGTCCCGCCCACCGCTGCGCGGTGGGCGGGACGGCCTGGTCACTGGCTGGCACTATTCCGGATCCGCGACCGCTACCAGCGCGGGGCGCAGCAGCCGCTCACCGAGCTGGTAGCCGCGTCGCATGACCTGCACGCAGGTCGGCTCGCTGACGTCGGCCGAGGTCTGGTGCGCGACCGCCTCGTGCCGGGTCGGGTCGAACGGGTCGCCCTGCTCGCCGAAGGCGTTCAGGCCGAACTTGCCCAGCGCGGTGGTGAGCTGTTCCGCCACCGTGCCGAACGGCCCGACCAGGTCGCCGTGTTCCCGGGCCCGGTCCAGGTCGTCCAGGATCGGCAGCAGCGCCGCCAGCACCGAGCCGGTCGCCTGCTCCTGCACGAGGCTGCGGTCACGGTCGACCCGCTTGCGGTAGTTGGCGTACTCCGCCGACACCCGCTGCAGGTCCCTGGTCCGCTCGTCGAGCTCGGCCCGGAGCGCCTCCAGCTCGGCACCGAGCGAGGTGCCCGTGCCGCCGCCGTCCACCGGCTGCGCCGGGGCGTCCACCACCGGCGGGCCGGACGGTTCCGGCCCGTCGGTGGCGTTGACCTCGACCTCGATCTCGTCGACCACGACCTCGGCGTCCTCGACCAGGCCCTCGGCCGGCACGCCGGCCTCGGCGTCGGCGGCGGTGCCCTCCGGCTCGGCGGTGTCGACGAGCTTGCGGTTGTTACGGATGACGACCCGCTCCCCGTCGCCGGTGGTCTGCTCCGTGGGCGCGGAGCCACCCGGCGTCGACCCGGTCTCGCCCGGGTCGGCGGCTCGTGGCTTCTGCGTCATGCGGCTACCTCATCCCCTTCGCGGTGGACACGTGTCGGAGGCCGACGGTCACTTCTTGCCGTCCTCGTCCACGATTTCCGCGTCGACCACGTCGTCGGCGCCGCCGGCCTGTGCGCCGGTCGCGCCGGTCGCACCCGGGCCGGGCTCGCCACCCGGCTGCTGACCCTGCTCGGCCTGCTGCGAGTAGAGCAGCGAGCCGGCCTGCTGGGAGACCTGCGCCAGCTTCTCGTGCGCGGACTTGATCTTCTCGACATCCTGCCCGCCGAGGGCGCCGCGCAGCTCGCCGAGCGCCTCGTTGAGCTGCTCGCGGTTCTCGCTGGGCAGCTTGTCGCCGCTCTCGGCGAGGAACTTCTCGGTCTGCCACTGCAGTGCCTCGGCCACGTTGCGGGTCTCGGCGTCGTCGCGGCGGCGCTTGTCCTCCTCCGCGTGCTCCTCGGCGTCCCGGCGCATCCGCTCGATGTCGTCCTTCGGCAGCGACGAGCCGCCGGTGATCGTCATCTTCTGTTCCTTGCCGGTGCCCAGGTCCTTGGCGTGCACGTTGACGATGCCGTTGGCGTCGATGTCGAAGGCGACCTCGATCTGCGGCACGCCGCGCGGCGCCGGCGGGAGGCCGGTCAGCTCGAAGGTGCCGAGCTTCTTGTTGTAGGCCGCGATCTCCCGCTCGCCCTGGAACACCTGGATCAGCACCGACGGCTGGTTGTCGTCAGCCGTGGTGAAGACCTCGGAGCGCTTGGTCGGGATGGTGGTGTTGCGCTCGATCAGCTTGGTGAAGATGCCGCCCTTGGTCTCGATGCCCAGGCTCAGCGGGGTCACGTCGAGCAGCAGGACGTCCTTGACCTCACCCTTGAGCACACCGGCCTGGAGGGCGGCGCCGACGGCGACGACCTCGTCCGGGTTGACGCCCTTGTTGGGGTCGCGGCCGGTGAGCTGCTTGACCAGGTCGGTCACGGCGGGCATCCGGGTCGAACCGCCGACCAGGATGACGTGCTCGACGTCGGAGATCTTGATCCCGGCGTCCTTCACGGCCTGCTCGAACGGGCCCTTGCAACGGTCCAGCAGGTCCTGCGTCATCCGCTGGAACTCGGCGCGGCTGAGCGTCACGTCCAGGTGCAGCGGGCCGGCCGCGCCAGCGGTGATGTACGGCAGGTTGATGTTGGTGGTGGTGGCGGCGGACAGCTCGATCTTGGCCTTCTCGGCGGCCTCACGGAGCCGCTGGAGGGCCATCTTGTCCTGGCCGAGGTCGATGCCGTGCTCACCACGGAACGTCTTGACCAGGTGGTCGATGATCCGCTGGTCCCAGTCGTCACCGCCGAGGTGGTTGTCACCGCTGGTCGACTTGACCTCGATGACGCCCTCGGCCAGCTCCAGCAGCGACACGTCGAAGGTGCCGCCGCCGAGGTCGAAGACCAGGACGGTCTGCTCCTTGGAGCCCTTGTCCAGCCCGTACGCCAGGGCGGCCGCGGTCGGCTCGTTGACGATCCGCAGCACGTTGAAGCCGGCGATCTCACCGGCCTCCTTGGTGGCCTGCCGCTGGCTGTCGTTGAAGTAGGCCGGAACGGTGATCACCGCGTCGGTGATCTGCTCACCCAGGTACGCCTCGGCGTCCCGCTTGAGCTTCATCAGCGTCCGGGCGGAGATCTCCTGCGGGGTGTACTTCTTGCCGTCGATGTCGACGGACCAGTTCGTGCCGACCTCGCGCTTGACCGACCGGATCGTCCGGTCCGGGTTGGTCACCGCCTGGCGCTTGGCGACCTCACCGACGAGCACCTCGCCGTTGCGGGCGAACGCGACGATCGACGGAGTCGTCCGCGACCCCTCAGCGTTGGCGATGACGGTGGGTTCACCGCCCTCGAGAACGCTGACGCAGGAGTTCGTCGTGCCGAGGTCGATACCGACCGCACGTGCCATGTTCGCTTCCTCGCTTCGTAAGGTTGTGCAGGTGACGGGCGTCGCCCGTGGGCTGCTGGCGAGCACCGCCCGCAGCGGGCCCCACCACAAGTTGAGTGAACTTGACTCAATAGTGCCACGCGTTGGCCAATCGTCAAGTCGACTTGAGTCAACCCGACGCAACCCAGCCGTTATTACCGTCCGGTTGTCTTCCCTTGCATCGGTCGGGCACGCTTTAGCGGTGACGACGCACGGCGATCCCGCCACCCGTTCCGGTGCGCCCGCCGTCGCAGCCCGCACCGACCCGCCGGACGCCGCGGAGGAGCCGCCCGCCACCACCGGGGACGACAGCCTCCCCGGCGCACTGTCGGGCCTCCGGGAGGCGATCGGCGCGACCCGGTATCCCCTCGCGCTGCCCTCTGCCAGCTCCGCCCGGCACACCGCGACCGCCCTCACCGACCAGCTCGACGACTACCTGCTGCCCCGGCTCGCCCGGTTGGACGCCCCCCTTCTCGTGGTGGTCGGCGGCTCCACCGGCGCGGGCAAGTCGACGCTGGTCAACAGCCTGGTCAAGGCCCGGGTCAGCGCGGCCGGCGTGCTCCGGCCGACCACCCGCTCCCCGGTGCTGGTCTGCAACCCGTCCGACGCGGCGTGGTTCCGGCAGGGTGACCTCCTGCCCGGGCTGACCCGCACCACCGAGCCGAGCGACGATCCGCGCGCCCTGCACCTCGTCACCGCCCCGGCCCTGCCCGCCGGGCTGGCCTTCCTCGACGCGCCCGACATCGACTCGGTCGTCGACGCCAACCGGGCGCTCGCCACCCAACTGCTGGCCGCCGCCGACCTGTGGCTCTTCGTCACCACCGCCGCCCGGTACGCCGACGCGGTGCCGTGGGAGCTGCTGCGCAGCGCCCGGGCGCGCGGCGCGGTGATCGCCATGGTGCTGGACCGGGTGCCCGCTGAGGCCACCGACGAGATCGCCGCACACCTGACCGAGATGCTCGCCGAGCAGGACCTCGACCGGGCGCCGCTGTTCGTGTTGCCGGAGACCTGGGTTGACGGTCAGGGGCTGCTGCCCGAGGGGGTGACAGCGCCGCTGGCCGACTGGTTCGCCCGGCTGGCCGCCGACGCTGACGCGCGGGCCGCGGTGGTCCGCCAGACCCTCGACGGGGCGCTGGCCGCGCTGCATCCCACAGTGGAGGACCTGGCCGACGCCGCCGACGAGCAGCTCGCCGCCGCCGATGGGCTGGACGAACGGGTCCGGGCCGCGTACCGGGGTGCCGAGCGCACCGTCGAGCAGGGGCTTCAGGACGGCCGGCTGCTGCGCGGCGAGGTGCTCGCCCGCTGGCAGGAGTTCGTCGGGACCGGCGAGCTGTTCCGCACGCTGGAGGCACGGATCGGCCGCCTCCGGGACCGGGTCGTGGCCGCCGTCACCGGTCGCCCGGCACCCGCCGTCGAGCTGCGCAACGCCATCGAGTCCCAGCTGGTGACGCTGCTGCGCGGGGTGGCCTCCGAGGCCGCCGAGTCCGCGTACACCGGGTGGAAGGCACACCCGGCCGGCGCCGGGCTGCTCGACCCGGCGCTCGCCCACCCGAGCGACGACCTGCCCGAACGTGCCGAACGGATGGTCCGGGACTGGCAGCGCGGGGTGCTGGAGCTGGTCCGGGTCGAGGGCGGTGACAAGCGGTTCGTGGCCCGCACCGCCGCGTACGCGGTGAACGCCACCGGGCTGGCCGTGATGATCGCCGTCTTCGCCTCCACCGCGTTCATCCCGACCGGGCTGGAGTTGGCCACCGGGGCCGGCACCACTGTCGCCGCGCAGGCCGTCCTCCAGGCGATCTTCGGCGACCAGGCGGTGCGTACCCTCGCCGCCAAGGCCCGCACCGACCTGCTGGCCCGGGTGCGGACGCTGCTGGACGCGGAGGCCGACCGCTTCCTGAGCCGCACCGCCGAGGCCCGCCCGGCCGCGGACGCCGGCGACGGGCTGCGCCGGGCCGCCGGCCGGGTCGAGCTGGCCCGGCACCGCAGTGGCCTGTCGGCCGGCGACGAGGAGGGTTCCCGGTGAGCAACATCGCCGGCCGGGTACGCGAGGTGTTCCGCGGGGACCAGCGGGTCGACGCCGACGCGCTGATCGCCCGACTGGACGCGGTACGCCGGTTCCTGACCGCCGTGGACGGTCTGCTGCCGGACGGCGACCTGGTGCCCGCGCACACACTGGTCGAGCGGGCCGGCACCCGGCTCGCGCTGTCCCGGGACCACACCGTTGTCGCCCTCGCCGGTGCCACTGGCAGCGGCAAGTCCAGCCTCTTCAACGCGTTGGCGCGGCTGGAACTCTCGCCGGTCGGGGTCCGCCGGCCGACCACCGGCGTCACCCACGCCTGCGTGTGGGGGCCGTTGGAGGGCGCCAACCATCTGCTCGACTGGATCGGCGTACTGCCCCGGCACCGCTTCGTCCGGGAGAGCGCTCTGGACGCCGACGACGAGACGGCCCTGCACGGGCTGATCCTGCTCGACCTGCCCGACTTCGACTCGGTGCAGCGATCGCACCGACTTGAGGTGGACCGGCTCCTCGGCCTCGTCGACCAGGTGGTCTGGGTGGTCGACCCGCAGAAGTACGCCGACCGGGTCATCCACGACAGCTACCTGCGCGAGTTCCACCGGCACCGCGACGTCACGGTGGTCGTGCTGAACCAGGCCGACCGGCTGTCCCCGGCCGAGGTGCCGCGGGTCCTGGACGACCTGCGCCGGCTGCTCGACACGGACGGGCTGACCGGGGTTCCCCTGCTGGCCACCACCGCCGTCGATCCGGCCGGGATGGTCGGGCTGCGCGCCACCATGGAGCGCACGGTGGCCGAACGGCAGGCCGCGTTGCGCCGCCTCGCCGGTGACGTGGACACGGTCGTCGCCGGCCTGGACCAACTTGTCGGTTCGGCCCGGCCGGCGGGTGGGCCGGACGACACCGCCGTCAACGGGCTGAACCGGGCGTTGGCCGGGGCGGCCGGGGTGCCCGCGGTGACCGAGGCCGTGGAGCGGGCGTACCGGCACCGGGCCGGCGCGGCCACCGGCTGGCCCGTGGTCCGGGGCTGGCGGCGGCTGCGACCCGACCCGCTGCGCCGACTGCACCTGCCGGGCCCGCCCGGCGACCAGAGCGACCCGGCGGAAAGCCTGGTCGCGGCCACCTCGGTACCGGACCCGACGGCCGCCCAACGCTCGGCGCTCGGCCTCGCCATCCGCGCGGTGGCCGACCGGGCCGCCGCCGACCTGCCCGCCGCCTGGCCCGGCGCGGTGACGTCCGCCGCCCGGTCCCGCCTCGGCGACCTGCCGGACGCCCTGGACCGCACGATCGCCGGCACCGACCTCGGCCTCGACCGTCGACCGGTGTGGTGGCGTGCCGTCGGCGGTGTGCAGTGGTTGGTCACCCTCGCCGCCGTGGTCGGGTTGGGCTGGTTGGTGCTCGGCTACGCGCTGCGGGTTCTCGGCCTGCCCGCGCTGGACAACCCGATGGTCGGCGCGGTGCCGCTGCCGACAGCGCTGCTGCTCGGTGGCCTGCTGGCCGGGCTGCTGGTGGCGGTGCTGACCCGACCGGTGGTGCGGTGGGCCGCCCGACGCGCCCGGGCCCGCGCCGAACAGCGGCTGACGGCGCGGGTGGCCCAGGTGGGCGACGAGTACGTGCTGACCCCGGTACGGATCGTGCTCGGCTCGTACGCGCAGGCCCGCGACGCGCTGCGGGACGCCGCACGCGGCTGACGCTCCGCACGGCCCGCTACCGCTCTCCGTACGCCCACAGCGGCGTAGGGTCGGAGCATGGCCACGCCTCAGACCCCCTACGACGCGGTGCTGCACGCCGCACGCGACGTGACCAAGCTGGAGTCCGCCCTCGACGCCGAGATGCTGGGCAGCGCCCTGCTCGGCAGTGTCTACGCGATCGCGGAGACCGACCGCGACGCCGCCGTACGGGAGTTCGTCACCGGCTTCCTCGCCGCCACCAGCCGCCGCCGGGTCGCGGCGGCGACCACCATCCGGCAGGTGTTCGCCACGCTCGTCCCCACCGCCGAGGGCACCGAGCGGGTCCGTCCGGGCAGCCAGGCGCCCAACTGGACAGCGCAACTGGGCCGGGTGCACCTCACCGGCAGCTGGGCGTACGGCGACGTGTACGGCGATCAGACCTCCTACCTGGCGACCTTCGCCTACGACGACGAGTCCGGCGGCTCGGAGCACGCGCTGGTGGCCCTGGTGGACCACAACATCGGCATCACCAAGGACATCTTCGTGGGCGGGCCGGCCGAACGGATCCTGGACCAGGTCCGGCAGATGTGCGCCGACGACGAGTTGACCTGGTTCCGTACCGAAGATCCGGCCCGGCTCCGGGGCGAGGTGGCGCGTCATCTGGCGGTCACCGACGACCTGGGCGAGTTGCCCGGTGAGGGCTCGCTCGCCACCGACCGGGCGTTGGTCGGTGCCCGGCTGGCGATGCTGCCCACCGCGGCCGGTCCGACCGGCCCGGCGGAGGTCGAGCCGCTCTCCGCTGCCGAGCGCACGGACCTGGTCCGGCGGTTCCTCGCCGCGCCGGAAGCCGTCCGGTTCGGGCTGGACGCCGTCGACGGCCCCGAGTTGGCCTCCCTGCACTTCTGCCTGAGCCTGCTGCTGGACCACTCGGCGAGCTTCCCGGACGCCGATCCGATGCGCTGGAGCCCGGCGGTGTCCGGGCTCTTCCTGCTCGACTGGGTGCACCGCCGGGCCGTGCTGGACATGGACGACGCGGCGATGCTGCCCCGGGTGCTGCGGGCCTGGGCGCGGTACGCGTCGCGCCAGCGCGGGCTGCCCGAGGCGGCGGTGACGCGCACCGACGAGGCGATCGAGGAGATGGTGCCGGAGTTCGCCCGGCTCTACTCGACAGGTGAGCGGCGCAGCCCGGCCACCGCGGCGGTGGCGCAGCTGATGGCCGACGGGGTGGACCCGGACGATCCGGCCGCGTTGGACGCCTGGATCGAGGCGAACCGGCACCGGCTCGCCGACGACGGCGCCTGACCGTGTCCCGGGGGTGGGTGGCTCCGCGCCGCCCGCCCTCGCGGCGGCCCGCGACCCCTCCCCGGTCACTGAGCGGCGCGCGACCCGCCTCGGTCGCTGGGTGGCGGGTCAGCGCAACGGGCCGAAGACCACAGCGGCGATCAGCGCGCCGAGCACACCACCGGCCAGCACCTGCGGCACCGTGTGGTCGCGCAGCCGTACCCGGGACCAGCCGACCACCGCCAGCAGCGGTGCGGCCGCGACCAGCTGCGTCCCGAAGGTCAACATCAGGATGACCAGCGTGCCGGCGGCCACCGCCGAGTGGATCGACATCTTCCACCAGTGGCTGACCGACACGGCGACGACGAGGCCGACCAGCCCGGCCACCGCCAGCGCCAGCACCGGGCGGGGCGCGCCGAGCACGGCGAGCAGGGCGAGCCCTGCGGCGACCGAGCCGAGGCCGACGAGCAGCGGCGCGCGGCGCTGCTCCCGGCGGCCGACGTGGTGGTCGGTGAGCCGGCCACGGCGTACCCCGCCGACGATGTAGGCGAACGGAATGCCGGTGACGAAGAGCGTGGCGAGCAGCCCCCAGACGAGACCCTGACCGGGGCGGTTCGCGCTGTGCCAGCTCACCGTGAGCATCAGCAGCGACACGAGCACCGCCGGTGCGGTCACCTCGGTGACCAGCCGGGCGATCCACAGCCCTGGGCCGGGTCGGGTGGTGACCGGGCGGAGTTCCGCACCGCCGCCCACGCCACCCCCTCCGGTACGCGCCTGTTGCCGATCAGCACCGACGCCGGACGGGCCGAGCCTGATCGTCACCGTACCGTCGGCGAAGCCAGGGGGTGTGTCGGTCCGGGCAGCGGAGCCGGACTGACGTGGGGGGTCGGGGCGACGGCCGACGGCGACGGGTTCGCCGGGCCCGGCCGGCGGGTCGGTACCGCGGGTGGCGTGGGGGTGGGGGCCGGCACGGACCGGGTGCTGGTCGGCACGGCGGTCGCGGTCGCGTCGTCGGTCGGCGTGGGTGTCGGGTCCGGCGTCGGGTCCACCGTCAGTGTCGGGGTCGGATCGGGGTCGGCCGAGCCGGTCGGGCCAGGGTCGGTGGGGTCCGGGTCGGGCGGATCGGTGGGATCGGTTGGGTCGGTGGTGGGCTCGGTCGGGTCCGGGTCCGGCGGATCGGTGGAGTCGGTGGGGTCCGGGTCCGGCGGGTCGGTCGGGTCGGGGTCGTGGGGCGGCGGAGCGACGGGCGGGGGTACGGGCGGCGAGGTGCCTCGCGTGGGTTTCGGCGCGACGGGCGGAGCGCTGGTGCGCAGGGCCGGCCCGGGATCGGCGGCGGCGGGTCCGTGCGCTGGAGGTCGTGGGGCGGCGGTCAGCCAGCCGCTGGTCGGGCCGACGCTGGGCGTGCCGAGCGGCGGAGGCGGCGGTTGGCTGGCCATCGGCAGCGGGATCACCACCGGCCCGACGGAAGGGGTCGGGATGAACGGGGTGCTGCTGTCCGGCAGGGCGGTGCTGCCCGGGGTGGCCGAGCCCGCGCTGATCGCGGCGAGGATGGGCATCGACGCGGTGCCGGCCAGCAGCGCGACGGTGAGCAGGTAACCGCGGGTGGGGCCACCGGCGCTGGGGGCACGGTGAACGCCGACCACCCCGCGATAGCCGCCGGCCGACCGGTGCCGACCAAGTGCTGGTGCGCCGGGACCGTCACCTGGCTCGTACACCGCACACTCCTTGTCGTCGGGTCGTCGGGTCGTCGGGTCGTCGGGTCGTCGGGTCGTCGGGTCGTCGGGTCCTTGGCGGGCGTGGACGGAAACCGTCGGGTCAAACCCGACAATTCACCCGATCGGCGCGATCCTGCGGGAATCAGCCTCGCGCAGTCACCCTCCGTCAGCCAACCTCCACCGCGTGTCGACACGCGGTGCTGGCCGAACGGTGACGATTCATGCCGCAACGCCTGGGAGACGCGGGCCGTCATGATGGCGACAAACGGCGTCAAAGCAGGGTCGGTCGGAATGCGGGGGCAGGCGTACTGTGGGCGCGCTCACCTGCTCTGCGAATATGGAGCACGACGGCAACGCAGCCGTGACCTCCGCGCACCCTCGCGGCAGGCGCGGCCCGGCGCCGGCGCTCCCCGATCCGGGTTCGGCCAGAACCCGGTTCACGCCGTGCGGCAACCCCCACCGGGGCTAGGCGCGGCCGCCAGGAACCGGTCCGGCAGCAGCCGGGCAGGCGCACGAGTTGCGTGGCCGGGTGACCCCCCGGTGCCGACGCAGACACGACAGGGAGAGACCGATGGCAAAGGGCGACCCCGGGGGCACCACCCGCAGCAGGCGGGCCGCACCCCGCTCCAGGAAGGGCACGGCCGGCGACCCCGCGCTGGTGCAGCTACTCACCCCCGACGGCGAGCGGATCGACAGCGCCACCGGGCCGGACGGCACCGAGTACCGCGTCGACTTCACCGACGAGGAGTACCGCGGGCTCTACCGTGACCTGGTGCTGGTCCGGAAGCTGGACGCCGAGGCGACCGCTCTCCAGCGCCAGGGCGAGCTGGGCCTCTGGGCCAGCCTGCTCGGCCAGGAGGCCGCCCAGGTCGGCTCCGGGCGGGCGCTGCGTGCCCAGGACATGGCCTTCCCGACCTACCGGGAGCACGGCGTCCTCTACTGCCGGGGCATCGACCCGATCATGCCGCTCGGCCTGTTCCGCGGCGTCGACCAGGGCGGCTGGGACCCGAACGAGTTCAAGTTCAACATGTACACGATCGTCATCGGCGCGCAGACCCTGCACGCCACCGGCTACGCGATGGGCATCACCATCGACGGCAAGACCGGCACCGACGACGGCGAGGCTGCGATCGCCTACTTCGGCGACGGCGCCACCAGCCAGGGCGACGTGAACGAGGCGTTCGTCTGGGCCAGCGTGTTCAACGCGCCGCTGGTCTTCTTCTGCCAGAACAACCAGTACGCGATCTCCGAGCCGCTGGAGCGGCAGACCCGGGTCCCGCTCTACCAGCGGGCCGCCGGCTTCGGCTTCCCCGGCGTACGGGTGGACGGCAACGACGTGCTGGCCTCGTACGCGGTCACCCGCACCGCGCTGGACAACGCGCGGCTCGGGCAGGGGCCGAGCCTCATCGAGGCGTACACCTACCGGATGGGCGCGCACACCACCTCCGACGACCCGACCCGCTACCGGATCGCCAGCGAGGTCGAGGCGTGGCAGGCCAAGGACCCGATCGCCCGGGTCAAGGCCTTCCTGGAGAAGCAGCAGATCGCCGACGCCGGCTTCTTCGCCGAGGTCGACGAGCAGGCCCGCCGCGAGTCGGTGCACCTGCGCGAGCGGGTGCTCGAGATGCCGAACCCGGAGCCGGTGACGATGTTCGATCACGTCTACCCCAACGGGTCTCCGCTGCTCGACGAGCAGCGCGCGCAGTTCAGCCGCTACATGGAGTCGTTCGAGGGGAGCGCCCACTGATGGCCACGGAGACGCTCACCATCGGCAAGGCCCTCAACACGGGTCTGCGCCGCGCCCTGGAGAACGACAGCAAGGTCATCATCATGGGCGAGGACGTCGGCAAGCTCGGCGGCGTCTTCCGGATCACCGACGGGCTCCAGAAGGACTTCGGTGACCAGCGGGTCATCGACACCCCGTTGGCCGAGTCCGGCATCATCGGCACCGCCGTCGGTCTGGCCATCCGCGGCTACCGGCCGGTCTGCGAGATCCAGTTCGACGGCTTCGTCTACCCCGCGTACGACCAGATCGTGTCGCAGGTGGCGAAGATGCACTACCGCTCGGGCGGCAAGCTCAACATCCCGATGGTCATCCGGATCCCGTTCGGTGGCGGCATCGGCGCGGTCGAGCACCACTCCGAGTCGCCGGAGGCGTACTTCGCGCACACCGCCGGCCTGAAGGTGGTGACCTGCGCCAACCCGCAGGACGCGTACGTGATGATCCAGCAGGCCATCGCCTCGGACGACCCGATCGTCTTCCTGGAGCCCAAGCGGCGCTACTGGGAGAAGGGCCAGGTCGACCTGGACGCGCCGCTGTCCGACGCGTACCCCCTGCACTCCGCCCGGGTGGTGCGGCCCGGCACCGACGCCACCGTGCTGGCCTACGGCCCGATGGTGCGGACCTGCCTGGACGCGGCGACCGCCGCCGCCGAGGACGGCCGTGAGCTGGAGGTCATCGACCTGCGCTCACTCTCGCCGCTGGACCTACGGGCGGCGTACGAGTCGGTGAAGCGCACCGGCCGTGCGGTAGTGGTGCACGAGGCGCCGTCCAACATCGGCCTCGGCGCCGAGTTGGCCGCGCGGATCACCGAGGAGTGCTTCTACTCCCTGGAGTCGCCGGTGCTGCGGGTGACCGGCTTCGACACCCCCTACCCGGCCGCCCGGGTGGAGGAGGAGTACCTGCCCGACCTCGACCGGGTGCTCGACGCCGTCGACCGCACCTTCGGCTGGTGAGCGGCATGTCCCGGATCAAGACGTTCAACCTGCCCGACCTGGGCGAGGGGTTGACCGAGGGCGAGATCCTGGCCTGGTTGGTCAAGGTCGGCGACACCATCGAGCTGAACCAGCCGATCGTCGAGGTGGAGACCGCGAAGGCGGCGGTGGAGATCCCGGCGAAGTGGGCCGGGCAGGTGCAGGCGATCCACCACCCGGAGGGCAGCACTGTCGAGGTCGGTACGCCGATCATCGCGATCGACACCGACCCGGGGGCCGGCCCGCTGGAGACGCCGTCGACCACTGCCACGCCCAGCGGTGACCTGCCCACCCCGTCGGCGGCTTCGCTGGCGGCGGTGGAGGTGGCACCGGCCGAGGGCATGGTCGAGCCCGGTCTGATCGGCGGTGCGGCCCCTGGTGGTCGCACGGCGGTGCTGGTCGGCTACGGCCCGCGTACCACCGCCGCGAAGCGCCGCCCCCGCAAGGGCGCGGTTCCCGCGCAGGCCGTGGCCGCTCCCGCACCGGCTGCGCCGACTGCACCACCGGTGGTGGCTCCGGCCCGCAACGGGCAGGCCGCGCTGACCGGTGGTGGCGTGCTCGCCAAGCCGCCGGTGCGCAAGCTCGCCAAGGACCTCGGGGTCGACCTCGGCACGTTGACCGGGTCCGGGCCGCTCGGCTCGATCACCCGGGAGGACGTGCAGCGGGCGGCGAACGGTGCGACCACCGTCGTTGCCGAGCCGATCGCGGCGACCACCGCGCCCAGCTTCGGCGCCGACCGGGAGCAGCGCATCCCGGTCAAGGGGGTTCGCAAACTGACCGCCGAGAACATGTCCCGCTCGGCGTTCACCGCCCCGCACGTGACGGAGTTCCTGACCGTCGACGTGACCCGGGCGATGAAGGCGCTGGACCGGCTGCGCGGCCGGCGGGAGTGGCGCGACGTACGGGTCTCGCCGCTGCTGCTGGTGGCGAAGGCGGTGCTGCTCGCTGTGCAACGGCACCCGATGGTCAACTCGACCTGGGCGGGCGACGAGATCGTGGTCAAGGAGTACGTCAACCTCGGCATCGCGGCAGCCACCGAGCGCGGTCTGATCGTGCCGAACGTCAAGGACGCCGGCCGACTCTCGCTGCGGGAGTTGGCGGACGCGCTGACCGATCTGGTGCAGACGGCGAAGTCCGGCCGTACCTCGCCGGCGGCCATGTCCGGCGGCACCCTGACCATCACCAACGTCGGCGTGTTCGGGGTGGACACCGGCACACCGATCCTGCCGCCGGGTGAGTCCGCGATCCTGGCGTTCGGCGCGGTGCGGGAGATGCCCTGGGTGCACAAGGGCAAGGTCAAGGTTCGCCAGGTCACCACGTTGGGGTTGAGCTTCGATCACCGGATCATCGACGGTGAGCTGGGTTCGAAGTTCCTGCGGGACGTCGGCGACTTCCTCACTGATCCGGAGGCGGCGCTGCTCGCCTGGACCTGATCGTTCGCGTCACCAGCCACGGCCGGTGTGCCACGGGTTAACGCCCGGCACACCGGCCGTGTCCGTTGGGCGACGGAACCGTCGGCCAGGAGCCCCGTTGACCTTTGATTGTTAGGCAGGTGTCTCAGCTCACCTAATAATCGATGGAATTTTACCGGCTTCTGCTGTTGAATAGATGCATCAGGGGCTGACAACCGAATAGCTAGGGGGACCCACCAATGAGCATGATCGAGCGAATCCGCAACCACCGCGACGCCACCCGCCGCGCCCGTGCCATCGAGCACGCGCTGCGCTCGGCGAACTCGCCGGCGGTCCGCGAGGAGATCCTCGTCATCGCCCAGCGTCACATGAGCTGACGCTCCACGACATTCCTCACCTCCTCCAGATCGATGGCCCACCCGGCCCACCGGGTGGGCCATCGGCGTTCAGCCGCCACCCACCACCGGGATTCCGCCCTGCCGCAGCGCCCGGTACGGTGGGCTTCGGTCGCCGCCCGCCGACCCGGCAGAGGCCGAGCCGACAGAAGCTGCTCGACACCAACCGGCCACGGTGAGTGACGGCCAGTGCTCCTTGGACGTGTCGTGCCACCACCCGATACCGTGCGGGGAGCCGGCACAGCGGTACGCCGGTGACGCCGGCAGCCACGCCGAGGAGACCGATCGGCACCGGCGAGCCGACATGTGATGGAGGAGGCGCACCCATGACGTCCGAGGGCCCGCACCGTTCCGGCCAAGAGCCGGACGAGGTGTCACCGGGCGCCGGCGGACCGGCGCCGTACGGCGACCGCCCGGCGCAGCCGGACAACGGCCAGAACGCCGCCGGCCCCGACCTGGGCTGGGCACCCCCGCCCCCGACACGGCCCAACCCGTCGGCGCCGGCATGGGCGACCCAGCCCGAGCAGCCACCGGCCCCCGCCTGGGGTGCCGCCGCTGCTCCACAGTCCAACGACCCGGCACAGCCCGCCTGGGCCGCTGGCGGTGGCGGGAGCGAACCGCCGCAGCAGCAGCCCGGTGCGTGGCCCGGCAACGACGGTGCCCCGGCTCCGGCGCAGCCCGACCCCTGGGCGGCGCAGCAGCAGGGTTGGACGCCCGCCGAGCAGAGCTCGCCCGCGCCGACCTGGACCCCGAGCGCCCCCGCCGAGCAACCGGACTGGGTGCAGGTCCAGCCGGCCGCGCGGGGCGCCGCACAGGTTCCGCCGGCCACCGCCGCCTGGCCCGCCCAGGAGGACCCGGCCGCCGGCTGGGGTGGCGCGGCGCAGCAGACCAACCCGCCCGCCGCCGACTGGCGCGGGGCCGAGTCCACCCAGTCCGACGCACCGCAGTCCGCCGCCTGGCCCGGCGGCGCTCAGCAGGAACAGGCCACCGGCAACGGCGGCTGGCCCGCTGGCGGCGCCCGGGACGACCAGCCGGTGTGGACGCCGGCCGAGCAGTCGCCACCGGCCTGGGGCCAGCCCGCCGAAGCAACCGAGCAGCCCGCCCCCGGCTGGGGTCAGGCCGCCCAGCCGAACGCGGCCCGTGGCGCCGCCCAGGTCCCGGCCCCGACGACGACCTGGCCCGCCCAGGACGACCCGGCCAACTCCGGCGGGTGGGCCGCGCAGCAGCAGGCGCAGCCCGCAGCGTGGAACGACGGCAACGACGCGCGGCAGGACCAGCCCGCGCAGCCGACCCCCGGGCAGCCGGCCGCCTGGGGCGGTGCCGAGAGCCGCCCGCAACAGCCCGACTGGGTGCTGTCCCAGCCCGAGCAGCCGACCGAGCGGCCGGAGCAGGCAGCGTGGACCCCGCCGGAGCCGAGCAACCTGCCCGCCCGGGCCAGCGCCAGCGTGCCCACCAGCGGCGGCGCACCCAACTGGGCCGCCAGCCCGGACAACGCCGCGCAGGGCAACTCCGGCGCTGTGGCGGAGGTCGAACCGTGGGCGCCCGGTGAGGTGTGGGGCCGCGCGGAGGCCGAGGCTTCCGCCCAGGCCCGTGGCGGCTGGGAGGCGGACCGGGCCGACGAGGCACCGGCCTACCAGCCCGGTCCCGCACCGGGCATCTCACCGGCGAACGCGGTGCCGCTGCCTCCGCAGGAGCAGCGCGTGCCGGGCGCCAGCCTGGCTGCCGCCCCACCGGCCGACTACGCGCCCCAGGCCCAGTTCGCGCCGATCCCCGAGCAGCCCGCCTACGCCGAGCGGGAGACCCCGGACGCCGCCGCGCAGTACGGTGGCCGCCCCGAGGACTCCGCCGCGAGCGCCGCGGTGGTGCCCGCCCCGCGTACCTCACCGGAGTCCGGAGCGGGCCGTGCGGCGGTACCGGTGTCGGACGCCGAGTCGGCAGCCGGCGCGGCGGCCCGGGCCACGGCGAGCGCTTCGGTGCCGCTGGCCAGCCGGGTGATGCCCCCGACCGACCAGGCGATCCGACCGACCGGCACCGCCGCACCGCAACCCCGGGTGTACGGTCGCCCGGCTCGACCGGAGCCGGAGGCCGAGCCCGAGCCGGAGGCGTTCCAGGGCAACCCGGGCGGCGACCGTCAGGGTGCCCCGGAGTGGCAGAACGACGCGCCGCAGCAGGCCACGCCCGACTGGCAGAACGAGGGCCAGCGGCAGATCGCGCCCGACTGGCAGCACGACGCGCAACGGCAGGCGGGGTCCGGCTGGGGTGGCGACTCCCCGGCCGAGCCGCGCTTCGACGACCGGCAGCCCGCACCGAACCCGTTCAACGAGGCCCCGTCGGCGCCGCCGGCGTTCCCGCCCGGTGTGCCGTCCTTCGTCGACGCCCCGGGTAACAACAGGCCGGTGAACGGCGTTCGGCCGCACGCCGGTGCCGACCAGCCGGCGGACCAGTTCGGCGGCCCCGGCTCGCCGTCCGCCGGCACCGTGAACGGGACGTCGACCTTCGGTGCGCCGACCTTCGGTGGCCCCGGTTCCGGCGGGCCCGGCTTCGGCGCGCCGGCGGCCGAACCGGTGTCGGGCAGCGGCTTCCCGCCGTCGTTCCCGCCGCCGGCGCAGTCCGCGCCGTCCTGGGGCCAGGAGGCCAGCCCGACGGACCAGGGCCGGTTCGACGCGTTCAAGCCGGACGCCGACGAGCCGAAGGTGGAAGCACCGGCGCCGAAGGTGCGCAACGGCCGGGTGCTGGCCGCGGTGCTGATCGCCGCGGTGCTCATCCTGGCGGTGCCGCTCGGTCTGCTGCTGCTGCTCGGCAAGGTCGGCGGGGACGACGCGCCGGCCTTCGACCCGGCGGTCGGCACCTGCGTGAAGCAGTCCGGCGAGGGCGGCGCCTCGGCGGCGGACTGTGGCGAGGCGGGTGCGTTCACGATCGTCTCGAAGGTGGACGCCAAGGAGAAGTGCACCGACACGACGCAGCCCCACGTGGTGCTGCCGGGTGACGGCAGCAACCGGGTGCTCTGCCTGAAGCCGGCCGCAAAGTAGCTGCACCGACGGCGGGGTCACGGGCAACCGTGGCCCCGCCGTCGTCGTACCCGCAGGTGGTGTCGGTGACCACCAAATCTCGCCCCCTCCGGCCGGGTGCGGGCCGATGGTCAGGCACGATGGGTGCATGAGCGCACGAGTACGGGCTCCCGAACTGCGCGGTCGGGGCTGGCTGAACACCGGTGGACGCGACCTCAAGCTCGCCGACCTTCGCGGCAAGATCGTCATCGCGGATTTTTGGACGTTCTGCTGTATCAACTGCCTGCACGTGCTCGACGAGCTGCGCCCGCTGGAGGAGAAGTACGGCGACGTGCTCGTCGTGATCGGCGTGCACTCGCCGAAGTTCGAGCACGAGAAGGACGCCGACGCGCTCGCCGCCGCCGTGGAGCGGTACGGGGTGCACCACCCCGTCCTCGACGATCCTGAGCTGGACATGTGGCAGCAGTACGCGGCCCGGGCCTGGCCGACCCTGTCGGTGATCGACCCCGAGGGTTACGTGGTGGCCACCATGGCCGGCGAGGGGCACGCCGAAGGGCTCGCCCGGCTGATCGACGAGTTGGTCGCCACCCACGAGGCCAAGGGCACCCTGCACCGGGGGGACGGCCCGTACGTCCCGCCGCCGGCACCGGAGACCGCGCTGCGCTTCCCGGGTAAGGCGACGCTGCTGCCGAACGGCAACCTGCTGGTCTCGGACTCGGCCCGGCACTCGGTGGTCGAGGTCGAGCCGGACGGTGAGACGCCGGTGCGGCGGATCGGCTCGGGTGAGCGGGGTCGGGCGGACGGGCCGGCGGCCACCGCGACGTTCTCCGAGCCGCAGGGCGTGTGCCTGCTGCCCACGCATGTCGCCGAGGTGGCCGGTTACGACCTGGTGGTGGCCGACACCGTCAACCACCTGCTGCGCGGCGTACGGCTGGAGTCCGGCGAGGTGGTCACGGTGGCCGGCAGCGGCCGGCAGTGGCGCGCCGAGGTCGACGACCACGCCCACGACGCGCTCGCCGTCGACCTCTCCTCACCGTGGGATCTGGCCTGGTACGACGACAAGCTGATCATCGCGATGGCCGGTATCCACCAGCTGTGGTGGTTCGACCCGATCAAGCGGACCGCCGGCATGTACGCCGGCACCACAGTGGAGGCGCTGCGCGACGGCCCGCTGGCCGAGGCGTGGATGGCCCAGCCGTCGGGGCTCTCCGTCTCGGTCGACGGCACCCGGCTCTGGGTGGCTGACAGCGAGAGCAGTGCGATCCGGTACGTGGAGAACGGCGTGCTGGGCACCGCCGTCGGGCAGGGCCTGTTCGATTTCGGGCACGTGGACGGTCCGGCGGAGTCGGCGCTGCTGCAACACCCGCTGGGCGTGTGCGCGCTGCCGGACGGCTCGGTGCTGATCGCTGACACGTACAACGGCGCGGTGCGCCGCTTCGACCCGGACAGCAACCAGGTCTCCACCGTGGCGGACGGGTTGGCGGAGCCGAGCGACCTGGTGCTCACCCCGTCCGGTGAGGTGCTGGTGGTGGAGTCGGCCGCGCACCGGTTGACCCGGCTCGCGCCGGGTGCCCTGTCGGCGGCGGGGGCCAGCACGGTGGACGGCCCCCGGCACCGCACCGAGCGCAAGCCGACTGATCTCGCGGCCGGCGAGGTCACCCTGGACATCGTCTTCACCCCGGCGCCGGGGCAGAAGTTGGACGAGACGTACGGGCCGTCGACGCGGTTGGTGGTGTCGGCGTCCCCGCCGGAGCTGCTGGTGGAGGGTGCCGGGACGGGCACCGAGCTGTCCCGTCGGCTGGTGCTCAACGGCGAGGTCACCGCTGGCGTGCTTCAGGTGACGGCTCAGGCGGCGACCTGTGACGCGGACGTGGAGCACGCGGCGTGCCACCTGACCCGGCAGGACTGGGGCGTACCGGTCCGGGTGGTCGACGGTGCCGTGACGCGGCTGCCACTGGTGCTCCGCGGTCTGGACGCCTGACCTGGTCGGAGGGGCCCGCGCGGGGCCCCTCCCGTTAGGCGAACGGGGCGAGCGTGATGTCGGCGTCGATCAGGGTGGCGCGGACGAGTTCGGCTGCGGAGACCGCACCCGGGGTGTCGCCGTGCACGCAGATCGAGTCGACCGAGCAGGGGATGACGGTGCCGTCGACAGCCACCACGCTGCGGTGCGTGGCCATCCGCACCGCCCGTTCGGCGACCTGCTCGGGGTCGGTGATCACCGCGCCCGGGGTGCCGCGCGGCACCAGCGCCCCGTTGGGCAGGTAGGCGCGGTCGGCGAAGGCCTCGGCCACCACCGGCAGACCGGCACCGACGGCGAGTTGGGCGAGGGTCGACCCGGGCAGGCAGAGCACCGGCAGCTCGGGGTCGTAGCCGGTGACCGCCGCGACCACCGCCGCCGCCTGGGATTCGTCGGTGCTGGCCGCGTGGTAGAGCGCGCCGTGCGGCTTGAGGTAGCGGACCCGGGTGCGGAACAGCCGGCAGAACGCGTCCAGCGCCCCGAGCTGGTAGGTCACCTCGTCGCGGAGCTCGGCGAAGTCGTACGCGATGTGCCGCCGGCCGAAGCCGGCCAGGTCGCGGTAGCCGACCTGCGCGCCCACCGCCACCCCACGGTGCGCGGCGCCCTCGCAGACCCGCCGCATGGTGGACGGGTCGCCGCCGTGGAAGCCGCAGGCGACGTTGGCGGAGGTCACCAGGTCCAGCAGCGCGTTGTCGTCGCCGAGTCGCCAGATGCCGAATCCCTCGCCCAGGTCAGCGTTGAGGTCCATGGAATCTGACGGTAGTACCTGGCCGTGCCTGCGCGAGCGCTGTCACGTTGGTGACCACCCCGATGACGGGGTATCCGCCGGTGGTCGGATGGTCCGCGAGGAAGATCAGGGGTTGTCCGTCCGCCGGCACCTGTACCGCGCCGAGCACGATGCCCTCGCTGGGGAGTTCGCCGGCGACCGCGCGGGGCAGCGGCGCGCCGGCGAGGCGCGCGCCGACCCGGTTGCTCACCGGGCTGACGGTGTACGCGCTGCCGAAGAGCCGGTCGAACGCAGTCGGCGTGAACCAGTCCTCGCGGGGGCCGGGGCCGAGCGTCAGGTGCAGCTCCGGCTCGGGGTGGGCGCAGCTGGTCGAGTCGACCGGCGCGGGTGCGGCGACCGGTTCGCCCAGTGGCAGCCGGTCGCCGTCCCGCAGCGCAGGTGGGCCGAGCCCGGAGAGGGTGTCGGTGGCCCGGCTGCCGAGCACCGGTGGCACGTCGATGCCGCCCGCGACCGCCAGCCAGCTCCGTACGCCCCGTCGGGCGGGGCCGATCCGCAGCACCGTGCCGGCCGGCACGCTGAGCGGGCGTCCGGTGTCACCGGGCCGAGCACCCGCCTGGACCGGGACCTCGGCACCGGTGACCGCGACAGTGGTGGCCCGGGTCAGCCGCACTGTGCAGCCGGTCAGGGTGATCTCCAGGCCGGCCGCGTGCTCCGGGTTGCCGACCAGCCGGTTGGCCAGCCGCAGGGCGGCCGGGTCGAGGGCGCCGGAGCGGGGTACGCCCAGGTGCGCCCAGCCGGGCCGGCCGAGGTCCTGCACTGTGGTGAGCGCGCCGGCGCGGAGCACCTCGATGGCGCCCGGGTGGGTCACGCCGCCACCATCCGGACGGTGGTGCCCGGGTTGAGGCGGGCCGGCGGATCGGCGGCGACGTCGAACAGCACCAGGTCGGTCCGGCCGACCAGCTGCCAGCCGCCGGGCGACGCGCCCGGATAGATGCCGGCGTACGGGCCGGCCAGCGCGACCGAGCCGGCCGGGACCCGGGGTCGGGGCGTGGCCAGCCGGGGCAGCGCCAACTCGGCGGGCAGCCCGGTCAGGTAGGGAAAGCCGGGGGCGAAGCCGCAGAACGCGACCCGGAACCTGGTGCTGGTGATCCGCTGCCGCACCGCTGACACGTCCACCCCCCAGTGGTCGGCCACCGCCGGCAGGTCCGGCCCGTCGAAGGAGACGGGCACGACCACGTCCGCCGCGTCGGCGTCGGGGTTGGCGGCGGCGCTGGCGTCGGCGTCGGCGTCGGCGTCGGCGTTGGCGTCGGCGCTGGCGTCGGCGTTGGCGTCGGCGTTGGCGTTGTGGCCTGCGGCTCTGGTGTGCTCGGGGCCGGTGGCCGCGGCGGCGACGGCGGACGCCCATCGGGTCAGCTGCCGGGCGGTGGCGGTCGGGTCGGGCAGGCCGTCGAGCAGCACGGTCCGGGCCGCCGGCACGATCTCGACGGCGATCAGGTCGCCCCGTTCCCGACGCCGCCACAGTTCGCTGCGCCACGCTTCGACGAGCGCGGCCTCGGGGACGTCGGTGGGCGTGGTGCAGTCGAGGAGCAGGGCGTGCGCCCCGACCGGTCGGATCCGCATCCGCTCATCCTCGCCGATGTGCCGCCGATCCGGTGTTCACGATGATGGTGCCCGGTGTCACCAACGCCACTACTTACAAGTAACCTACGGTGTCGTAACCTGGCTAGGTGACCACCTCCGCCCCGCTTCGCCTGAAGCCGGTCGACATCGGTAAGCCTCGGATGCGCGGCTGGCTCCACACGTACGCCTTCTTCGTCGCCGTGGTCTGCGGCATCGTGCTCTGCTCGATCGCCGCCACCAGGCCGGGATGGGCGCCACTGGTGAGCTGCCTCATCTACAGCCTGACGGTCTGCGGACTCTTCGGCACGAGCGCGTTGTACCACCGTCGGGTGTGGTCGGAGCGCGGCTACCAGCTGATGCGCCGGATGGACCACTCGATGATCTTCGTGTTCATCGCCGGCACGTACACACCGCTCTGCGTGATGCTGCTCGCGCCCCGGCCTGCCACGGTGATGCTGGCCCTGGTCTGGGGTGGCGCGCTGGCCGGTGTGGCGGTCAAGGTGGTCTGGCCGCACGCCCCGCGCTGGGTGTCCGCGCCGCTCTACCTGGCGCTGGGCTGGGTGGCGGTGGCCATGCTGCCGGAGATCCTGCACGGCGGCGGCGTCGCGGCACTGGTGCTGCTGATCGTCGGCGGCGCGATCTACAGCGTAGGGGCGGTCTTCTACGCGTTGCGCCGGCCCAATCCGTGGCCGACCGTCTTCGGCCACCACGAGTTTTTTCACGCCTGCACGCTGCTGGCGGCGCTCTGTCACCACATCGCCATCTACTTCGCGCTTTTCGCCTGACCCGAACTCCGGGATCGGCGGCTCCCCGGGATCGGGCACCGCATCCCACCTCACGATCCGCGGGGGCGCGCGGGGCGCGGCTCCGGGGCCGGGGCCGAACGCGAGCCGGGGCCCCGCGACGCTGCGGGACCCCGGAGTGTGTGAGCGAGGATCAGACCGGTCGGCCCGGCCTACGCACCTCGCGATACTCCTGCACGACCTGGTCGTTCTGGACCGGAACGACCCGGTCGGCCACCACGCGCTCCTCGCGCACCGGCGCGGCGACCACCGTGCGGCGGCGGCTGCTCCAGAAGTAGAGGGTGACGAGCAGACCGGCGACGCCGGCCAGCATCAGCACCCAGCCGACCACTGACAGGTCAAGCCAACCCAGGTCGGCCTCCACTGCGAACGCGAAGATCGCGCCTATCGCGATCAAGAAGATGCTGCCACCAATGCCCATGTCTCGCTCCTCGGCTCGAACCTGGCGTACCTCGCGCCGCGGCCGTCGGTAGGGGTGCGGCATCCATCGACTTACCCCGGCACGGAGATCGCCAATCGGGCAAGCTGGGACCATGACGGACGCCGACCCCGACACACGGACACTGGTGTTGCTGCGGCACGCGAAGGCCGAGCAGGGCAACGACGCGGCGGACGACGCCGAACGGCCACTGAGCGCCCGCGGGACCGCCGACGCGGCCGCGGCGGGGGCCTGGTTGGCGCACCACGGGCTGCTGCCCGACGTGGTGATCTGCTCGACGGCCCGCCGCACCCGGCAGACCTGGCACGGCGTGGCGATGGGGATGACCGGTTCCCCGCCGGAGGGTGGCCCGACCGGTCCCCGCCCGACCGTCCGTTATGAGCCGGGCGCGTACGACGCGCACCCCGAGGAGTTGTTGTCGCTGGTCCGCACGGTGGACCCGGCGGCCCGCACGGCACTGCTCATTGCCCACAATCCAGGCATCTCGCTGCTCTCGGCGCTCTTCGACCCCGAGGGTGTCGACGACGGGGGGTTGCGCACCGCCGAGTTGGCGGTACACCGCTGCCCGGTCGGCTGGTCGCAGTGGAGCAGGGCGGGAGCGCCGCTCACGGCCCGCCACACCGCACGCGACTGAGCCACCCGCCGGCAGTCGACGGGTGGCTCAGCGGTACGCGTCCAGCCTGGGTGGGGATCAGGACGGCGGCGCGGTCGGTGGCGGCGGGTCCGGCGGTGGCGGCATCATCGCCGTCGGATGAGACAGCCGGTTCTCCTCCACGATGAGGGTTCGGGCCCGCTTGCGCCGGTCCTGCCAGAACCAGAGCGTGGTCAGCAGGACGGCCAGCCCAGCCAGGATGAACACCCAGCCGACCGCGCGTACGTCGATCCACCAGACGTTGGCTCTCAGCGCGAAGGTCAGGATCGCGCCGATCGCGATGAGAAAAATGCCGCTACCTACACCCATGTGCGCTGCACTCCCCCGTGCGGTGGCTCTGGGCGTTCCCTTTCGAGGTCACGCGACGGTTACCCGCCACGCCACCGGCATACCCGACCGGGCTCGCCGAATACGTGCCCGACGCGGGGTGGGACGGCGACGGCCGGCGAGGCAGACAGCCCCGCCGGCCGTTGCGGCGTCGGGTGGTGCGACCCGAAACCGTCAGACGTGCCGTGGCACGCTCAGAAGGCCTCCTCCGGGAGGTCCATGATGTCGAGGTCCGTGCCCTCGATGATCCGCCGGTCGGCACCGATGCGGGGCAGCACCTCACGGGCGAAGAAGCGGGAAGCGGCCACCTTGCCGGTGTAGAACGCCTTGTCACTGGCGGAAACCTCGCCGGCCAGCGCCTTCAGCGCCACGTCGGCCTGCCGCTGCAGCAGCCAACCGACCACCAGGTCGCCGATCGCCAGCAGGAACCGCCGGCTGCTCAGCCCGACCTTGTAGAGGGCGCGGGTGTCGCCGCCCTGCGCCTCGCCCAGCCAGCCCGTCATCACACCGAGGATGTTCTGCACCTCGGCGAGCGCCTTGCCGAGCGCCTGCCGCTCGTCCTTGAGCTGACCGTTGCCCGCCTCGGAGGAGATGAACTCCTGGATCTCGCCGGCCACCGCCATCAGCGCCTTGCCGTTGTCCCGCACGATCTTGCGGAAGATCAGGTCCAGGCTCTGGATGGCGGTGGTGCCCTCGTACAAGGTGTCGATCTTGGCGTCCCGGACGTACTGCTCCAGCGGGTAGTCCTGCAGGAAGCCGGAGCCGCCGAAGGTCTGCAGGGCCTCGTGCCCGAGCAGCTCGTACGCCCGCTCCGAACCAACGCCCTTGACCAGCGGCAGCAGCAGGTCGTTGACCCGCTTCGCCAGCTTGGTGGCCTTCTCGTCGCCGGCCGCCTCGGCGATCGCGACCTTGTCCTGCCAGGTGGCGGTGTAGAGGACCAGGGCGCGCAGACCCTCGGCGTACGACTTCTGCATCAACAGCGAGCGGCGCACGTCCGGGTGGTGGGTGATGGTGACGCGGGGCGCGGTCTTGTCCGCCTGCTGGATCAGGTCGGCGCCCTGCACCCGGTTCTTCGCGTACTCCAGGGCGTTGAGGTAGCCGGTGGAGAGGGTGGCGATGGCCTTGGTGCCGACCAGCATCCGGGCGTACTCGATGATCATGAACATCTGCCGGATGCCGTCGTGCTTGTCGCCCAGCAGCCAGCCCTTGGCCGGTACGCCGTGCTCGCCGAAGGTCAGCTCGCAGGTGTTGGAGACCTTCAGGCCCATCTTGTGCTCGACGTTGGTGGCGTAGACGCCGTTGCGCTCGCCCAGCTCGCCGGTGGTCTCGTCGAAGTGGAACTTCGGCACCACGAAGAGCGACAGGCCCTTGGTGCCGGGGCCACCGACCCCCTCCACGCCCACCGGGCGGGCCAGCACGTAGTGCACGATGTTGTCGGTGAGGTCGTGCTCACCGGAGGTGATGAAGCGCTTCACGCCCTCGATGTGCCACGAGCCGTCCGGCTGCTGGATGGCGCGGGCGCGGCCGGCGCCGACGTCCGAGCCGGCGTCCGGCTCGGTGAGCACCATTGTGGAGCCCCACTGCTTGTCGATGAAGAGCTTGGCCCACCGCTTCTGCTGCTCGGTGCCCTCGACCTCCAGCACGTGCGCGAAGGACGGACCCGAGGCGTACATCCAGATGGGGGCGTTCGAGCCGAGCACCAGCTCGGCGAGGGCCCACCAGAGGGCGCGCGGCGCAGTGGTGCCACCCAGGTGCGGCGGCAGGTCCAGGCGCCAGAACTCGGAGTCCATGAACGCCTGGTACGACTTCTTGAAGGACTCCGGCAGCGGCGCGGTGTGCGTGGCCGGGTCGAAGACCGGCGGGTTGCGGTCACTGTCCGTGTAGCTGGCGGCCAGATCCTCGCGGGCGAGGCGGTCCAGCTCGGCGAGGAAGGTGCGGGCCGTGTCGGCGTCGAGTTCCGAGTACGGTGCCTGGCCGAACGCCCGGTCCGCCCCGAAGACCTCGAACAGGTTGAACTCGAGATCCCGCAGGTTGCTCTTGTAGTGGGTCATGCTCGCTGGCCCCGCTTCCGGACAGGTGTTACCGATCAGTAACCCAGACTGTATTACTCGCGGGTAGGCAGCGACAAGCGGATCACCCAAGTGACGGCGATTACACACCTGCGGTGCCGCCGGCCGACTCAGCTCTCGGCGGCGCCGACCTCCCAGCTCGGGACGGCCACGGCCGCGCTGGTACGAGCACCCACGTACTCCATCAGGACCAGCGCGATGTCGTCGTCGAGCCGGCCGTGGACCCACTCGACCAGGGCGGTCTCCAGCGACGCCAGCCCGTCGGCGACAGTGCCATGGCCGAGCAGCCGCCAGGCCCGGTCGGCGGTGGGGAAGAACTCGCCGTCCCGCCGCGCCTCGCCGAGACCGTCGGTGAACAACAGCAGCCTGTCCCCGGGCTCCAGGCGTTCGACCCGGGGGCGGACCACCGGCATGAACCCGAGCGGAGGCGCCGGGGCCGGCGGTTCCAGCGGGATCACCGCGCCCCGACGCAGCAGCAGCGGCGGCGGATGCCCGCAGTTGACGATCGTCAGGGTGCCGCCCCGCTCCTCGACCAGTGCCGCCGTGACGAAGTCCTCGTCCCCGACGTTGCGGGCCACCGCCCGGTCCAGGTCGGCGACGACGGCCCGCAGGTCGGCCCGCTCGTACGCCACGTGCCGGTAGGAACCGAGGACGATGCTGGCCAGCCGGACCGCGTCCAGGCCCTTGCCTCGCACGTCACCGATGATCATGCGTACGCCGTAGGGGGTGTCGATCGCCTCGTACAGGTCGCCGCCGATCTCGGCCGTCGCGGTGGAGGAGATGTAACGCCCCGCTACCGAGAGCGTGCCGACCTGCGGCCCGAGCGGGCGCAACACCGCCTGCTGGGCCACCGAGGCGAGTTTGGTCAGCTCGACGATCCGCTCGGCCTGCCGCTGGCGAACCCAGGCCACCGCCACTGCCAACGCGGTGACGAGCGCGACCGCGACAACGTTGACCGAGGTGTCCAACGAAACCTTCGGCGCGACCAGCGCGAAGCCGACGCTGACCAGAGTCGCCGCGACGCCCACCCCCAGGACCACCAGCCAGGACGCCAGGGCCGCGGCGAGCACCGGTGCGGCGGCCAGGAGCGCGACGTAGTGCACCTCCCGGCCGTCCGCCACCTCCACCGCCGACACGATCGCGAGCAGAACGAGGGCCGCGCCGAGGCCGGCGCGGGATCCGGGGCTCAGCGGGCGGCGGCCCGACTGGAGGAGTCGCGTGGGTACGACTGACAGTTTGCCTGATCCACGTGAACCGGTGAATGAACCTGACCCGTCGTCCGAGCAGGTTCTGTCCGGCCGGCCCAGTCGGCTGACCGAATCGGCGTCGTCCGCGCCGCTCAGCCGAGAACCTCGTAGCGGACGGTGAGCGCGCCCACGTCGACCGAGGCGATGGTGGCGAAGGCGGCCCGGGAGAGATCCAGGCAGCGGCCGTCGATGAACGGGCCGCGGTCGTTGATCCGCACCGTCACCGACTTGCCGTTGGCCGGGTTGGTCACCCGGACCTTGGTGTTGAACGGCAGTGTCTTGTGCGCGGCGGTCAGCGCGTCAGGGTTGAACGACTCGCCGTTGGCGGTGAGCTGCCCGTCGGAATAGAACGAGGCACCGCACGAACCGCTCTCCAGCACCTTCGCCGCGGCCGTGGTCTTCTTCGCGGTCGGCTTCGGCTTCGGCGACGTGGTGCGCTCCTTGCTCCGGGAGGCGGCCTGCTGCGACCGGGTCGCCGACGGGCTTGCGGTCGCGCTGGGCGAGGCGCTGGCGCTCGGGGAGACGCTTGGGGAGCTGGGGGTGAGGCTGCTCGCGGCGGTGGTCGGGGTGAGGTCGAGAGCAACCTGCCCCGACTGGTCGGAGCCGGAGGCCAGCTGCACGGCACCGACGGTGCCGCCGACCGCGAGGGCGACGCCGACCGCCGCGGTGGCCACGATGCCCGCCGGGGAGGAGAAGATGCGGGTACGGGAGTGCCTGCCTGCCACCGGCCCGGTCCTTTCGTCGTCTGAACAAACCGGGTCGGACCGTAACGAGAGAAGCACTTCCGAAGTCAACGTGATCATGGTGCTATGCCCGCATTTGCACAGGTACGTGTAGCCGATCATCCGATCCGGGGTGGGCCGGGCGGCCCGGGTGCGGCGGGACCCACCGTCCGTACCGCAGGATGAGCGGATGCCCTCCGAGCTGACCGAACGCCTGGCCGCCCTGTTCCGGTGGATCGACCCCGGCCCGGGCACCAGTCACCTGGTCAGCGACATCTCCGGTTGGTGGCGGGACCCGACGGTGCTGGCCGAACTGGGACCGGCCCTGGTCGCGCCCTACCGGGCCGCCCGGCCCACCGTGGTGCTCGCGCCGGCCGTCACCGGGCTGCTGCTGGGGCCGTTGGCCGCCACCGCCCTCGGGGTCGGCTTCGTGGCCGCACACAAACCCGGTGACGGACGGCTGCCGGCCGGACCGCTCACCTGGGCCCAGAGCCCACCGGACTACCGGGGCCGACGCGTCGACCTCGCCGTACGGGACCGACACCTCGGCCCCGACGACCGGGTGCTGGTGGTGGACGACTGGGTGCGCACCGGCGCGCAGCTACGCGCCCTCTACGACATCTGCGCCGCACGGGGCGCCGAGGTGCTGGGCACCGCCGTGGTGGCGGTGGACTGCCCGCCCGACGTCGCGGCCGACCTCCGGATCACCGGCCTGATCGCCGCCGCCGATCTGCCCGCTTGACCTCAAGCGAGGTTCAGCATTGACGATCGACTGATGAGTGACGGAGTTCTCGACGAGGCGTACGAGCGACTGCACCGCACCGGCCCCGAGTTCGAGGGCTGGTTGTCCAACCACGGGCCGATGGCCGTCGAGGCGTTGGTCCGGCACGGGCACCAGCAACGGGTGCACCGCTGGCTCGACGACTACCTCGGCCGCCTCGACGAACTGCCCCGGGGGCTGCACCCGATCGACGACTGGCGGTCGGCGCTGGGCGACCCGAAGCGCGCCGGCGACTGGTTGACCTACTTCGACGGCCAACTGCGCGAACACCCGTGGCGCGCGGTGCTCGGCACCTGGTGGCCCCGGCTGCTGCCGGGCATCGCCGCCGGTGCCACCCACGGGGTGATCCGGGTCGGGCACGCCGTACGCGCGCTCGACTCGGCCGACGAGAACCCACTGCGGCTCGCCGAGTTGGGCCAGGCCCTCGGCTACTGGGCGGCCCGCTGGCAGCCGATCCCCGGCACCGACCAACTGCTCGCCGGCGATCCGGAGCGGCCGGGCACCAGCGACGTCGACGTGGCGGCCGCGCTGGCCGGGGTGCCGCGGATCGACGACCAGACCGGGGGCATCCGGGATCGGCTGGGCCGGCTGCCGGACGTACCCCGGTGGGAGCCGGCGCTCGCGGCGCTGCGACCGGCGCGGAGCCCGGCCGAGGCGCAGCGCGGGCTCACCACGCTGGTGCACCGGGCCGGCCTGGACTACCTGCGCTTCGGGCACACCAACCCGGTCATGCTGGTGCACGCGGTGACCGCGCCGACCGCTGTGCTGCGTACCCTGCCGGCTCTGGACCGGGCCCTGTGGGCGCCGAGCCTCACCGCGGCCTGGGCCGCGACGGCGGCCATGACCTCGGTGTACGCCCCGGCCGACGGCATCGCGCCACCGACGGTGGCCCCGGCGACGCCAGCGGAGGTCTTCGCCCGCGCGGCCCGGCACGGCGACGAGCACGTGGTCAAGCTGGCCGACGCGATCCTCGACGCGTACGCGGCCAGCGGCGACGACCGGCTCCTCATCGCACCCGGCTACGCCGGCCAGTTGATCTGAGCGGGGCGACGGGTATTGCGGCAGCGTCCCGGCCCGTGCTGGCCTAGCCTCGGCAGGATGTGGCCTCGGATCGGTGAACTGCGCGCCCTCGCTCTCGGCACCCCCGGCGAGCTGCGGGAAACCCTCAACACCCTGGTGCTGGCCGGGGTGAAGACCGCCACGGCCGGGCGGCTCGCCGAGTACGCGGACGAGGGCGAGGAGTTGGAGCACGTCGGCGAACGCCTGGCGCTGGTCGACGACGACGACGCCCTGGCCGGCGTCGTGGAGATCACCGGAGTCGAGGTGGTCCGTTTCGCCGACGTGCCCTGGGACTTCGCCCACGCCGAGGGCGAGGGTGACCGCTCGATCGAGGAGTGGCGGGGCGGGCACTCGGCCTACTGGGCGCGGCTCGGCACGCCGGTCGACGACGACACCCCGATCGTCTGCCTCCGCTTCCGGCTGGTCTCCGGCGGCGAGGGTGGGGTGACCGGCGGCGACCTCGGCACCTGACCCGGCGGGTTCGGGTGCGGCGGACTCAGCCCGGCGGGTTCGGGCGCGGCGGGCTCAGCTGCGTAGTTGTGGCAGCAGCCGGGTCGCCACGTCCACCAGGACGGCCTCGTCACCGGCGTACCAGCTGCTGGCCCGCGGCCAGTGCGTCACCACGTCGGTGAAGCCCAGCTCGGCGGCCCGGCCGACCTGATCGGCGAAGAACTGGGCGCTGCTGAGCGAGAAGACCGGCGCCGCGTCCAGCGAGAGGTAGCGGTCCAGGCTGGCCGGATCGCGGCCGGCCTCGGCCAGGGTCCGGTCCATCCGCGCGGACAGCGCCGACACGCTGGCCCACCAACCCGCCAGGTCGTTGTCGTCACCGGTGCCGGTGGTCACCCAGCCCTGCCCGAACCGGGCCACCAACCGCATCGACCGTGGCCCGTTGGCGGCCACCACGAACGGCACCCGGGGCTGCTGCACGCAGCCGGGATTGTTGCGGGCGTCCACCGCGGCGAACCAGTCGCCACGCCAGGTGGTGCCGTCCTCCCGCAGGATCAGATCCAACAGCTCGGTGAACTCGGCAAACCGGTCGACCCGCTGCCGCGGTGGCAACGTCTCACCACCCAGCACCGCCGAGTCGAAGCCGATGCCGCCCGCGCCCAGGCCGAGCAGCAGCCGACCGTCCGAGACGTCGTCCACGGTGGTGATCTGCCGGGCGAACGCGGCCGGGTGCCGGAAGTTCGGCGACGCCACGAGGGTGCCCAGCCGAATCCGCGAGGTCACCGTGGCGGCGGCCGTCAACGTGGACATCGAGTCGAACCACGGGCCATCGACCAGGTCACGCCAACCCAGGTGGTCGTACGTCCAGGCGTGGTCGAAACCCCACTCGTCGACCTGCCGCCAACGACGCTGCGACTCCGCCCACCGCTGGTCCGGCAGGATCACGATGCCAATCCGCATGATCGCCACCCTAGCCGGGGACACCACCAGGGTCGGGTTCTCGCTCTCGTTCCGCTGTGGACCTCACGACGGTCTGCCGGAGGGCGACCTGCGGCTTGCCCGCCGGCCACCCTCCGACCCGAGCGACTACGGTTTACGGCACCTGCCTGCAGGACGTGCCATTTGAACCCTGGTGATAAATGGCCTTACGGGTATTCGGGCCATACACTCCGTCGGAGGGTGTGGCTACCGCAGACTGAACGGCTCGTAGTGCCTTTTCGGTAGCTGGACCGAAACTGCTATCGGCGGTGAGCGGATAGACGCCCTGGCTACGGAGAACCCATTCGTAGCAGACGTTCATTGTGACCTGCAGCTGAAAGACGGCAGAGTTCGCATTGCCCCGACGCAGCGAGCAATTGACGTTACTCCCGTACGCAGGCACGTCGGCCCCGTTGTAAGAGATCCACCTGTTGCACGTCGAGGTGGCCATGGTCTCCACTCCACCTGCCGGAGCAGCCATTACGGGTGTGGCGGTGGCGGTAGCGGCGATGGCCGCCAGCGCAAAGATTGTCAGGACGCGACGCAGCAGCATATTTCCTCCCGTGCCGCGGCATTTGGCGCTAGCCCCGTGCCCCGCCTCAATGCCCTCGGCTTGGACTGACGATACTGGACACAGCCAGGCAGATCAATGTCTCTGTTTTGAAAAAGATGACACCCGTCCACCCACAAATCGCTGCCCCTGCGGAGTGGAGGGTCGATCGCCGCACCGGGGACGACATCGCCGCCCGACCTTGGCTACCGTTCGGCCATGGACATACAGGCACGCCGGACCGACACGGTACGGGCGTTCGGCACCCTGTCACTGCTGGCGGGTTTCGTGGTCTCACTGCTCAGCATGCCGTCCAGCCATGAGCCGCTGAAGCCGCAGATCCTGGCCGCTTTCCTCATCCTGACCGGTCTCGGTCTGCGGATCGAGGCGGCGATCGGCGACCGGAAGTCCTAGGTCCACCGCCGCCACCAGTCCGTACCCTCGGGGGATGGCCACCGAGGCGGCTGCTGCCCGCGAATCCCCGGATCGCCGGATCCGCGTGATCCGCACCGTGGCGATGCTGGTCGGGGTGGTCGTTCCGTCCCTCGTCCTCCGCGAGCTGGTCGAGTTCCGGTTCGGCAGTGGGCCGCTGGCCGACGTCAGCGCTGTCGCGGTGCCGATGGCGGCGACCGCCTGGCTCGCGCCGTACGCCTCCTACCGCCGCCGCGACGCCCTGCTCTGGCTGATCGGCCCCGGCCTCTACGTCTTCGCGGTGATCGCCTGGCGAGTGGCCCTCGCGCCCTACCGGGACTGGCGGCCCCGACCGGAGGAGAGGCCCCGGATGCGCTGGTCACGCGACCCGGAACACGCCGGAACGTGGCTGTTGAGCAATCCGACGAGTGACACGGGTCACACTGGCTCCTCGTAGGGACATCGCGTTCGGCTCCGACCTCTCGGCGAGCGGCACCCGGACGGGGTGTCGACCGAGAGAGGACCAGGCGCGATGACGAAGGTGACCGCACAACTGTCGGTGTCGGTGGACGGCTTCTACGCCGGCCCGCAGTTCGACGGCAACGGCGACTGGATGGGCTCGACGGAGAGCGCGAAGTTCTTCCGGGTCACCCGGTGGGCGACCGACGCGGCGGCCTGGCGCGAACGGCAGGGCTTCGCCGGCGGGGAGCAGGACACCAACTCCGAGGTGATCGCCGAGTCGTTCGGCGCGGCCGGCGCGTACGTGATGGGCCGCCGGATGGCCGACGGGGGTGAGATCCCCTGGGGTGAGGAGCCGCCGTTCCGCGCACCGGTCTTTGTCGTCACCCACCGCCCCCGCCAACGGCTGGTGAAGGGCGGAGGCACCAGCTTCACCTACGTCACCGATGGTGTGGCCAGCGCCGTCGAACAGGCGCGCGCCGTGGCCGGTGGCAAGGACGTCGCGGTGGCCGGTGGCGGCAGCCTGGTGCGTCAGGTACTCAAGGCCGGCCTGCTCGACGAGTTGGAGCTGCATGTCGTGCCGGTGGTGCTCGGCACCGGCCTGCGGGTCTTCGACGCGGACCTCGACCTGGGCGACCGGGAGGGCATCGAACTGACGCCCACCCGCGTCCTGACCACCCCGCAGGTGACCCACATCCGGTACGCGGTGCGCGGTCGCGCCCCGCTCGTGCTCGACGACCGGGGCCGTGGCGGCGGTCCGACGGCAACCGCGAACTGAACCACTGCCGACCGGAAAGGAGGAAACACCATGTCACAGCTGTTGCGGGTGCAGTGCTTCAACGTTTCACGCGACGGGTTCGGCACCGGAGAGGGGCAGAGCCTGGAACGCCCCTTCGGTCACGCGGACCCCACCCCGCTGTTCTCCTGGCGTGCCGCCACCGCCAGCTTCGTGTACCGCACCGAGCCGGGCGGCAGTCGCGGCCTGGACGACTACCTGACCCGCGACGCCGAGTGCAACATCGGCGCGGAGATCATGGGTCGCAACAAGTTCGGCCCGCAACGTGGCCCCTGGAAGGACCACGAGTGGACGGGATGGTGGGGGGACAACCCGCCGTTCCACACACCGGTCTTCGTGCTCACCCACCACGAACGCCCGTCGTTCACACTGGCCGACACCACGTTCCACTTTCTCAACGCCAGCCCGACCGAAGCGCTGACACGGGCGAAGCAGGCAGCCGCCGGTCGGGACGTCCGCCTCGGTGGCGGGGTGGCGACGATCCGTGAGTTCCTCGAGGCCGACCTGGTCGACACGATGCACATCGCCGTCGCACCCGTCGACCTGCACCGGGGCGAACGGTTGTGGGACAGCCCCGACGAACTGCTCGACCGCTTCCACCTCGAGTCGGTGCCCAGCCCCAGCGGAGTCACCCACCTCCTGTTCTGGAAACGATGACAGCGCTCCTGGCCGGCACTGTCGGCTACAGCCGGGCCAGCACCAGCAACCGGTTGCCGTCGGGGTCGGTGACCCGGGCGGATCGCTCACCCCAGGGCTGGTCGACCGGCTCCTCGGTGACCGTCGCTCCACCAGTGCGCAGCGCACCCACTGCCGCGTCACAGTCGTCGGCGTAGACGCACAACTCCCAGCGGTGCGACTCGGCCGGCTCGCCAGCCTCCGGGTTGGCGGCCAGGCCGAGCTCGCTGCTGCCCAGTCGCAGCGCGACGAACTCCGGCACGCCCTCGTCCGGGAACCGGTAGGTCAGCTCGAAACCGACCACGTCCCGGTAGAACGCGATCAGTCGTGGCAGGTCAGGTGTCGTCACGATCGGAAAGGCTTCGGTGAACACGGACCACCTCCACGCCGGACCCTAGCCGCTGCCGTGGTCCAGCCGGAACCACCGCCGTCGATCCCGGCAGGTGTCATCATCTGCCGGCCAGACTCACCCCGGCCTCAACCATTTCCGGGACAGGTGGCGTTCTACCTGGCGAGGGGGTGGGGATGACCGAGACGTTCCACGAGTTCGTGGTGCACCGCACGCCGGCGCTGTCCCGGACGGCCTACCTGCTCACCGGCGACCATCAACTCGCCGAGGACCTGTTGCAGAGCGCCCTGGCCCGGACGTACCGGCACTGGCGGCGGATCCGCGACACCGACCCCGAGGCGTACGTGCGGCGGGTGATGTACCACCAGCAGGTCTCCTGGTGGCGGCGGCGCCGGCTGACCGAACGCCTGGAGGCACAACCCACCGACCGGCCCGGCGACGACCACTCCGAGACGACAGCCCTGCGGCTGAGTCTGCTGCACGCGCTGCGCGGGCTCACCCCTCGCCAGCGCGCCGTGATCGTGCTGCGCTTCTACGAGGACCTGACCGAAGCCCAGGCGGCCGAGGTGCTCGGCTGCTCGGTCGGCACCGTCAAGCGGCACGGCCACGACGCCATCCGCCGGCTGCGGGCGACCGCCCTCGACCTGATCGACCCGACGGTGGAGAGGAGCCATCAGTGACCGCCCGACTCCGCGAGACGCTGCACGCCGCCGCGGCCGACGTCCCCGCCTACCCGGTCTACGAACGAGCGCTCGCCACCGCCCGCCGCTCCCGCCGCCGCGCCGTCGTCGCCGCTGTCGTGGTGCTCGTGCTCGCCACGCTGACCGGGGCGGTGCTCCCGCTGACGCGTACCCCTGTCGTGGATCCGGCGGCCGGCGCGGACGCCGCACTACCCGACCGGATCGCGCTGCCCCCGCTCGGTGCGCTGCACGCCACCGACCGACCCCGGCTTGGGCCCGCGTCGGTCATCTTCAGCGGGCAGGCGCGACGTCTCCAGGGCTGGGACGAGGACGGCATCGTCGGCGTGGTCAGCGCCGACTCCGACCGCTACCGGATCTTCTCGATGGGTTACGAGGCACCCGTCGGCGAGCAGGTCATCCTCTCGCCGGACGGCCGGTACGTGGCCCGGCCCGCCGGCCTCTCCGAGGACGGCCGGGTCGATCTCATCGACCTCGTCACCGGTCGTACCCGGCGACTGCACAGCAAGGTCACCAACAGTGTGGGGACGAGCCCCAGGGCCTGGTCCCCGGACGGCAGGCAACTGGTGGTCGACGACACCGTGCCGACCGACCCGACGCGCAGCGGCTACCGGCGGGTGCTGAGCATCGTCACGCTCGACGGTGAACGCTGGACCCAGCTGGCTGACGCCGCTCAACAGCCGATCTTCGGCTCGTCGGTGGCCTTCGCCCCCGGAGGTGGACGGCTCGCGTACCAGATCGGTCGGACCGTCACGGTCGCCGACCCGGACGGCCGGACGGTGTCCACCTTCGAACTGCCCGCCGAGAGCTGGCTGGCCGGCAAGGGGGCGTGGACGACGGACGGGGCGTTGACGCTGATCAGCCGGAAGGCCGGCAGCACCGACTGGAGCCTGCGCCGGGTCGACAGCGCCACCGGCCGGAACACCGCACCGCTGCCAGTGCCCGGCGTCACCGGCGTGACCGCCATCCGGCTGCTCGGCTGGGGCCCGGACGGGTCCGCGCTGGTGGTCGCCTACCAGCCCGAGCCCCTCAGCCCGGACCGGTTCGACCAGCCGCTGGAGCTGGACCAACGCACCGCCTACCCCAACGTGCGCGGCGTACGGGTGTTGGCGTTGACGCCCGACGCCAGCGCGCCACGAACAGTGATGACCGCCCCGGAGCAGATCCTCGCTGTCGACGTCGCCGACACTGTGATCAGCGCCGGTCGCACGCGCGCCGCGGACCCGCCCGGTGGGTTGGGTGGCCGATTCTGGTCCTGGACGATCCTGATCACCGTGGTGGTCGCCGGCGTCGTCGTCTACCGCAACCGCGGTGGGCTGGCACTCTGGCTCGACGACCGGCGGGTCCGTCGGGCCCGCGGGCCCGACCCGAAATGAGGTGCGGAGCGGCGGGCAGAACTGTTGGATCTCGACATGGTGCATGAGCTCGTTCGTCCTCGAAAAGCCCGCCCCGGGGACCACCTCGCGGTCCTCTCGCCGTCCTTCGCCGCGGCCGGCGCCTATCCGGCGATCCACGAACAGGCAATGCGACGGCTCGCCGACCTGACCGGTCTCGTACCGGTCGAATACCCCACCACCCGCCAGGTGGGCGCGAGCGCGGCAGCGCGGGCGGCGGACATCAACGCCGCCTTCGCAGACCCCCAGGTACGCGGCATTCTCGCCGTCGTCGGAGGCGACGACCAGATCACCGTCATCCCCCACCTGGACGCCGACCTGGCCCGAGCCGACCCGAAGCCGTTCCTCGGCACCAGCGACAACACCAACCTGCACCACTGGCTCTGGGGCCTCGGCATCGCCAGCTTCTACGGCGGGTCGTCCCAGGTGCACCTCGGCCCCGGGCCTGCCGTTGACGACGTCCACGTCCGGTCGCTGCGAGCGGCCCTGCTCACCGGGGAACGGCTGGAGGTCACGGATCCGGGTGAGTCCGAGGACATCGGCATCGACTGGGCAGATCCGCAGGCGTTGAAGTCCTTCGGCGAGCGCGAACCGACGCAGCCGTGGAGTTGGTACGGGCCGTCGCGCTCGGTCACCGGCCGCACCTGGGGTGGCTGCCTGGAGGTCATCCAGTGGATCCTGACGGCGGGACGCTTCCCGTTTCCTCCCGAGGCCCTACAGGGCGGGGTGCTGCTCATCGAGACGTCGGAAGAGCTCCTTCCCGCCCGCGAGGTCGGTTGGATCGTCCGATCACTCGGTGAGCGCGGTCTTCTCAGCGCCGTTGACGCGGTAGTGGTCGCCCGTCCGCCGGTCTCCGACCACAACCGTCGACCCGCGGCCGAGGATCGGGCACGGCTTCGTGAGCAGCAGCGGGACACGGTCGTCGACGTGGTGACCCGCTACAACCCCGAGGCGGTCGTCTGTGTCGGCGTCCCGTTCGGCCACACCAGACCACAGTGGATCCTTCCCCACGGCGGTCCGATCACCGTCGATGGCGTGGAACGTCGAATCTTCGCCGACTACCGATAGGAAACCGCAGGGTATGGAGCCGACGCAGACGGCGCTCATCGTGCCGATACCCGAGGCCGAGGAGGCGGTCGGCAGGTTCCGGGCATCACTCGACCGGGCCGCCTCGTGGGGCGTCCCAGCGCACGTGACAGTCCTCTACCCGTTCCTGCCACCGCAGCAGATCGACGAGCGGGCCTTGGCCGCGCTGCGTGACACCATCGCCGGGATACCTCGGTTCGACGTCGCACTGACGCACGTCGACTGGTTCGGTGACACGGTCCTCTGGCTTGCTCCGCAGCCACATCGGCCCTTCCGCGACCTCACCGGGGCAGTGTGGCGACGGTTTCCTGAGGCACCCCCGTACGGCGGGGCGCACAGCGACGTGGTGCCGCACCTGACCATCGGTCACGACGCCGACAAGCCCGTGCTGACCCACGCGGCGGAAACCGTCGCCGCGCACCTGCCGATCAACGCGGCCGTCGACAGGGTCCGGCTGATCGCCGGCACACCGGACGTCAGCCCGTGGCGCACCGTCGGTGAGTTCCCGTTGGGCCCACCCCCAGCGGCAACTGGTACGGGTCTCCAGGCGGTCTCGGCCTGACGTCGAGGCGCGGCCCGGACATCCCCGGATGCCTCGCCCGACAGGTCACGGCTTGTCGATCAGCTCGATCAGCGCGGCGTCGCCCTGTCCGATGGTCCGTTGGTCGGGAGCGACTCGCACGGTGATTCGGCGGCAGCCGTCGAGTTCCACATAGGTGCGGGGCTCGCTGGTGGTCAGTGGGATCAGCACAGCGAACCGGCTCGCACGGGTGCTGCACGGGTTCGCCGGTCGAGACGCCCGCAGCGCACCCTCGATCGCCGCTCGTTGGTCCTCCGGCAGCACCGTTCCGTGCGCGAACTCGCCGAGTGGCTCGCCGTTCCCCTGCCTACTCTTCGGCACGTAGTAGACGCAGAGGCGGACCTGCTGCCCGGCGGGGAACGGCTCTGGCAGGGTCACGAAACGGGCTTCAGGGTCGGCCGCCAAGGATGTCATGTCGACCTCGCGCTGGCTGCAACCCGCTCTGGCCGAATCGCTCTCGGCGACCGGACGGGTCGCCACGGTGGTCAGCGGCAGAGCATCGAACGCTGCCCGGAAATCGTCCGGCAGATTGTCGTGGCAGGAATCGAGTGGTATGCCGGGCCGCATCCACCGGCCGTCCGCGTCAACGAGCGCGAGCCAGGGTGCCTCCTGCAGGACCGCTCTGCAGGCAAAGCCGGGATTATCCGGCGCGTCGGGCCGGCGGAGGGCGGCGACGAGGGCGGCGAGGGCGGTGGCGTCATCGCTACGCCGCTCCGTCAAAAGCCAGTCGGGCCGGACAGGAGGACGCTCCACCCTGCAGACGACGACCGTGGTGGGGATGAAGTCATCGCCGAGACGGGGCAGGGCGGCTGCTTCACTGGTCGGGACACGGAAGCCGCGCGTGACCATTTCCGGTGCGGCCTCCACGCACGATGTCCACCGCCCCTGACCGGCGGAATCGGCAGCCGTGTGCGGTGAAGGTACGCCGTTGAGTATCTGCGCCCCTCCGACGCCCAGGCCAACGACCACTGCCACGGCGAGCGCTGCGCTTCCGATCAGGCGCTGCCGGCGCCGGCGGACCCGCCTGGCCACTTCGACGACCCGGTCCGGTGGCGGTGTCAGTGGCGGAACGGCGCTGGTCAGCAGGAGCCTGATGTCCTCATCTTCATGCGTCACTTCGCGACCTCCAGGCGGCGAACAATTCAAGATCCGGATCGGTACGCAGAATCCGTAAAGCGCGGAAGGCCTGCACCTTTACGGTGTTGTGCGAGCAGCCGAGCACTTCCGCTGTCCGCTGCACCGTCAGGTCCTCGACGTAGCGGAGCACCACGATCGCCCGCTGCTGCCGGCTCAGCCGGGCCAGTGCGCGGCGTACGGCGTCCCGGTCGGCGGACTCCCCGGCCATGTCGCCACGTGAGGGCTGGTCCGGCGGCTGGCTCGGCACCTCACTGCGCCAGCGCCGTCGCCACCAGGAGACGTAGGTGGTGAACAACGCTCTGCGCAGGTACGCCTCGGGATGCCCGGCGCTGTTGATCGTGGCCCAGCGCCGCCAGACATCCGCCAGGACCGTCTGCAACAGGTCCTCGGCCCGCCCGGCATCACCGGTGAGTAGCCAGGCCGAACGCAGCAGCGCATCGGAGCGCGCCGCGACGAACTCGGCGAAGCCCTCCGGCGGTGCCAGTTCCCGGGGTCGTTGCATGGTGTGTGTCCCTCCCACCACCTGAACGCTCTGGGAGACCAGCGAGGTTAACGCGGGAAGGGCGAGGTCTTCGCGGTCTTGTAGCGCCGCCGGGGTTGCTGGCGTTGCTGACCGCAACAACATTGCAGGCGGGTGGCCTGGTTTGACCCCTGGTTGTACGACCTTGTGGCCCGTGGATGGCCCATCGCTATTCGGGAGCCCGCCGGCGCGACGTAACGATGGTCATGATCTTGGCGCTCTATCGGATGGACGCCGACGATCCCGAGGACCGGGCCGCTGGCCCGGTCGATCCCCTCCGACGTTAGGACCTGATGTCCGTTCAATTCCGCTCCAACCGCCAGCACCTGCTCCGTAGCAGTCTCCTGGTCGGCGCGCTGGCCGGGCTCGCCACCGGCCTGCTGCCCACCGGCCCGGCGGGCGCCGCCCCCTCCCGGGCGGACCTCGTGGTCGCCGCCTCCGTCGACACCGTCGAGGTGCCGGCCAGCGGTGGCTGGTCGACCCTGACCCTCGACGTACGCAACTCCGGCACGAAGGCCAGCCAGGATGTGACAGTGGCGTTCACGCTGCCGGCGGGCGCCTGGTTCTCCTCCGACGGGTTCGTGATCCCGCCGAGCTGGAGCTGTGACCTGCAGGGCACCGCGACCTGCGTACACGCCCCTCTGGCCGCGGGCGAGATCGCCGACACGCTGAACCTGCCGTTCGGGCTCCCGCCCGGCACAGCTGGAGACGCGGTGACCGTCACCGCCACGGCGAAGACCGGTACGGAGTCGTCGACCGCCAACAACATCGGCCAGGCGAGCGTGCGTTACATCCCCAGCACGATGGACCTCGAGTTCGTGCCCGCCGCAACCAGCCAGCAGCTCCTCCCGAACGAGTATGTCAATGTTTCCACGTCTCTCCGGAACTCCGGGAACTCCCCCTCGGGCGAGGTGACCGTCACCATCCCGGTGCCGACCGGAATGCAGGGCTCAGAGATGTCGAGCGAGGGGTGGGACTGCGCGTTCGGCGACGGCGTCGCCGACGGCCGGACTGGCTGGCGCTGCATCCACAGCCCGCTGTGGCCGGGCGAGACGAGCGAGCAGCTGTACTACGGCGGGATCCTCACCTCCACCACCGTCGGCGACGTCGTGACGATGGAGGCGACCGCGGCGACGACGTTGCCGGAGACGACCCTGGAGAACAACACGGCGCGGCATACCGTCACGGTCGAGCAGGGGGCGATCGTCCGCGGCACCGTCTGGGTGGACGGCAACAACAACCGCGTCTGGGACACGTGCGAGGTGGGCGCCCCGGTCGGCTACGAAGGGATCTACCGCATCGAGGTGGCGACGCAACCCGGCTCGTCCGGCTCCGGCGGGCTGACCACCATCAACCCCGACGGCACCTTCACGGCGTACGTCCGCCCGGGCACCTACCGGGTGCAGTTTCACGTGTACGACCCGCACGAGTTCATCGACTCGATCGACTCGGACCTGATCTACTACTGGAACGAGACCGGTGGCGCCAACTACGGCCACACCGACTGGGTCACCGTAGCTACGGGTGACGAGGTGACGCTGGACGCGGGCGTCAGATCACGCTGGATCCAGACCTGCTGATATTCCTCGGCGCCGTTTCGGCGCGCCCGGGCGGTCCGGCCTTTGCGGCCGGGCCGCCCGGATCTCGTCGTGGGCCTATCGGCACGGTGTCCGCTCGACCTTCTGGCTACCGGCCTGTGGATGGCCCGCCGGGTGCTCGTGGCCTGGGAAACGTCGAAGGCCCTGGCTGGGACTCTCGTCCTGACCAGGGCCCTTCGCGTGGAGCGGGTGACGGGAATCGAACCCGCACTGTCAGCTTGGGAAGCTGATGTTCTGCCATTGAACTACACCCGCAAGCGGCACCACTGTACCCGAGTCGTCGAGCCCGTGCACCCAGGTACCCCCGCCAGCCGCGGGTGTCCGCATACCGCACAACCCTGGCCGACCCGGGTTGATCCACTCGGCTTGCTGAAAATCGGGGCGTCCGAAGCGCCGGGATACCGCGGTTTCACGGAAACCGAGTTGATCATGCGGGGGTGCCGGCGGCGGGCGTACGTACAGCCCGGTGTCGGCTCCGTGAGGACGGAGCCGACACCGATGATCTTCCGGTCGTGGTCAGGCGGCCGTGCACTGGACGTCACGGCTGAGGCGGGTCGGGCGCGTCGGCGGGACGGCCAGTGGGGTGGCCACCGCCGACGGGGCGTTTGGGTCGAGCCAGACCCGCACGGCCGGCCGACCCGGCGCGAGGCCGGGAACGCCCGCGATGTGCTGCTCACGGCGGGTAAGCATCGCCACGTCGATGGTGAACTCGAAGAGCCGCCAGTCGACCTGCGGCTCGGCGCGGGCGCTCTGCGCCAGCTGCGCCACCCGGACCGGATCGGTCACCGGACGGGCCCGCCCTGCCACGTATGCCTCGTCGTCGCTCTCCTCGGCCGGGAACGAGTGCAGCGCGTAGCGGCCGTCCCGTTCGAGGTCACGGCGCTTGGGCGAGTCGATGATGAAGCAGAACAGCCCCTCGGCGGTGATGACCGGGGAGACCGGATGGACGCGGGGCCCGCCGTCGGCGCGGACCGTGGCCAGATAGCCGAAGCCCGGCCCGTACTGCTGGAGGAGAACGCGGATCCCGTCGGCGAGTCGGGGCTCGTCGGCGGCGAATTCGGACCAGGAAGCCATGTGGGCATTCTATCGAACAAATGTACGAGCAGCGACCTCGACGCGCTGGTCACCGGCACCGAATCCGGGCACTTTCGGCAACGCGGCTATGGTGGTCCGATGCTGCTCTCCGACCGCGACCTGGTCTCCGAGATCAAGGCCGGCACGCTGGGCCTGGAGCCGTTCGAGCCCACCCTGGTCCAACCGTCCAGCATCGACGTCCGACTCGACCGGCTGTTCCGGGTCTTCAACAACCACCTCTACACCCACATCGATCCCGCCATGCAGCAGGACGACCTGACCTCGGCGGTCGAGGTCCCCGACGGTGAGCCCTTCGTGCTGCACCCCGGGGAGTTCGTGCTCGCCTCGACGCTGGAGGTCATCTCGCTGGGTGACCAGCTCGCCGGCCGACTGGAGGGCAAGAGCTCCCTGGGCCGGCTCGGGCTGCTCACCCATTCCACCGCCGGCTTCATCGACCCGGGCTTCTCCGGTCACGTGACGCTGGAACTCTCGAACGTGGCGAACCTGCCGATCACCCTGTGGCCCGGCATGAAGATCGGGCAGCTCTGCATCTTCCGGCTCTCCTCGCCGGCCGAGCACCCGTACGGCTCGGTGGTCTACGGCTCGCGCTACCAGGGCCAGCGGGGGCCGACGCCAAGCCGCGCCTGGCAGCACTGGCGCACCTGGCCCACCCGCTGAACCACGACGACGAGGGCCCGCCGCGACGGATCGCGGCGGGCCCTCTCGTCACCCGGGGTCAGCCCGGGCGGCCGTAGCTGTGGATCGGGCCGTCGTCGACCTTCTTCATCTTGACCGGTTGACCGGCCTGCGAGGCGTGCACCACCCAGCCGCCGCCGACGTACATGCCGACGTGGTGGATGTCGCTGTAGTAGAAGACCAGGTCTCCGGGGCGCAGGTCGCCCCTGCTGACGTTCTTCGTGACGCGGCTCTGCGCGGCGGCGTTGTGTGGCAGCGACACACCGGCCTTCGCCCAGGCGGCCAGCATCAGCCCGGAGCAGTCGTACGAGTTCGGACCCTCGGCACCCCAGACGTAGGGCTTGCCGATCTGGGCGCACGCGAACTTGACAGCGGTGCCCGCGCCGCCGCCGGGGTAGCTGCCCGGGCAGGGCGCCGGGCGCAGTGGGCCACCGCCACCGTTGCCGTACACCTTGAGGCGCAGCTTCTGCAGGCGGTCGATCTCTTCGTTGATCTGCTTCTTCTTCGCCGCCAGCTGAGCTTCGGTGCGGGTCAGCTGGGCCACCATCTCGTCCAGCGGCGCCTTCTGCGCGGCCAGCTGGTCGCGCAGGTCGGCGACCTCGCGTACGTCCTTCTGCTGGTTGTGCGCGAAGCGGTCGAGCATCTCGAGCTGGCCGACCACCTCGCTGGGCGACCGGCTGCCCAGCACCGCGTTGACGGTCAACACGTTCTCACCCTTGTAGGCGCGTACGGCCAGGGCGCTGACCTTGTCCATCGCGGCGTCGACCTGGCGCTCCAGCGGGGTGATCCGGGCGGCCAGCGCGTCGGCCTGCTTGCGCTTCGCGGCGAGGTCGGCGCGGGTGGCGTTGTGCCGTTCGATGATCGGTTCGAGCTTGTTCCAGTCGGCGTCGATCTGGCGCTCGATCTCGGCGACCGACGGGTCGGCGTGGGCCGCCGTGGCACTGCCGGTCAGGACGACGGCGACGCCGGCCAGGGCGGCGAGTGCGGTGGTGAAGCGGGACCAGCGTGGGCGCGGCACGATCGACGTCGGGCCGGCTGATGCCGACCGCTCGGACGACGGCCGCGGGGCATGGAGTGCCACCGGGGTTCCGTACTCCTTCTTCCTGACCGCCTACCGGGTTAGCTGACGGGTTCGGGCGGGAAGTCGGCGCCCTACCGCAGTGGCTGCGGATTCACCCCGAGGGACCTGGGTCCCCGGTTCGCTCGGAAACGACTCGGCGGTGTCGGTCCGTTACCGCCCGGGCTGGGCGGAGCTGCTGTCGGCCCGACGAATGACCAGAGTAGAGACGCTTGTTACCGATCCGCAACCCGCACGGCCGTGACACTCCGTACCGATTGGACGAGGTCACCGACCGTGTGTGAAGAATTCTTTCCCCACGCTTCGATAGATGGAAAGGTATTGACCTGACCTCCCGGACGGCGCGATGGTGACCTGACCTCACTCCGCGAGAATCTAGGGGGTTCGATGCACCATCCAACCCTGTCGACGGGCTGGCGCGCACTGCTCGCCGCCGCCGTGGTCGCCGCCGCCACCACGGTGCCACTCTCCGTCGGCCCGGCCGCCGCCGCGTCCACCACCGACCGTCAGCAGCAGTACGCCGCCGCGGCCACCGAGTACGGGGTGCCGACAGTCGTGCTGCTCGCCGTCTCCTACCTGGAGTCCCGCTGGGACACCAACGCCGGCACACCGAGCACCAGTGGCGGCTACGGCCCGATGCACCTGACCGACGCCCGGCACGTGGCCGCCCTACCCGGGCGCGGTCACCACGACGCCGGTGCCGAGGACCCGCGCGGCGACGACTCGCGTCCCGCCCGGGTGCCCGCGCCCCGACCGGTCGAGGCCCCCGCGCCGTCCACCGCCGCGTTGCAGACCGTGGACGCCGCCGCCACGCTGACCGGCGTCGCCCCCGAGGCACTGCGCACCGACGCGGGCCTCAACATCCGGGGTGGGGCGGCGCTGCTCAGCGCGTACCAACGGGAGCTGGACGCCCCGGTCGGCGCCGACACCGACCCGGCCGCCTGGTACGGCGCGGTGGCCCGCTACTCCGGCGCGGACAGCGCCGACGCCGCCGCGGCCTTCGCCGACGAGGTCTTCACCACCATCGGCGCGGGCCAGTCCCGGGTGACCGACGACGGCCAGCGGATCACCCTGCCGGCCCGCACGGTACGGCCCGAGCGTTCCTGGTTGGACCGGCTGGGTCTGCGCCGGCTGGCCCGCCCGGACGGGGTGGAGTGCCCCCGCACCATCTCGTGCGAGTGGATCCCGGCACCCTACGAGGCATTCGGCGACGGGGACTACGGCAACCACGACCTCTCCGACCGGCCCGCCCGGCAGAAGATCGAATACATCGTCATCCACGACACCGAGGCGAGTTGGGCGACGACCCTGCAACTCGTCCAGGATCCGACCTACGTCAGCTGGCACTACTCGCTGCGCTCGGTGGACGGGCACATCGCCCAGCACGTGAAGACCAAGGACGTCGGTTGGCACGCCGGCAACTGGTACGTCAACGCGAAGTCGATCGGGCTGGAACACGAAGGCTTCGCGGCGCAGGGGACCTGGTACACCGAGGCGATGTACCGGACCTCGGCGAAGCTGGTCCGGCACCTGGCGCTGCGGCTGGGCATCCCACTGGACCGCCAGCACATCATCGGCCACGACAACGTGCCCGGCACCGTCGCCTCCACGGTGCGGGGAATGCACTGGGATCCGGGGCCGTACTGGGACTGGACGCACTACTTCGACCTGCTGCACGCACCCCGACTGGACACCGGCACCCCGGCCACCGGGCTGGTCCGCATCGACCCCGACTACGCCACCAACCAGCCGGCGTTCACCGGTTGCGTCACCGCCGGCGTGCCGTGCGCACCGCGCGGCTCCTCGGCGGTGGTGCTCCGGAGCGCACCGTCCGCGGACGCGCCGCTGGTCAACGACGTCGCGCTCCGCCCGGACGGCACCCCGAACACGATGGCCGTGTCCGACCACGGGGCCCGGGCCTCCGCCGGGCAGACGTACGCGCTGGCCGGCCGGCAGGGCGACTGGACGGCGATCTGGTACCTCGGGCAGCGGGCCTGGTTCCACAACCCGCCGTCCGCGCCGACCGCCAGCTGGACCGTCGGCGTCGTGGCCACCCCGAAACCCGGACGGGCCACCATCCCGGTGTACGGACGGGCGTACCCGGAGCAGGCGGCGTACCCGGAGGGGGTGCCGTACCAGACGATCTCGCCGTTGCAGTACACCCTGGCCGCCGGGCAGCGGTACGCCGTCGGCGCGGTGCTGGCCGGCGAGTACTACCGGGCCAGCACGTTCGACGGCTCCTCGCCCGGTGACTGGACGGTGATCCGCGGCAAGAACCGCTACGCGCAGATCCAGTTCGGCCACCGGATCATGTACGTCGACCTCGCCGACGTGCAGCTGTTGCCGTCCCCGGTGGGCGCGCCCCGCTGACAACCACGACGGCCCCCGGTCGGTGACCGGGGGCCGTCGTGTCGCGTCAGGTGGATCAGCCGGGTCTGCGGAAACCGGCGATGGGCATGGTGGTGATGCTGGACACCTGCACCGGTTTGCCGGCGCGGGGCGCGTGCACCATCTGGTTGTTGCCCAGATACAGCCCGACATGACTCAGGCCGGAGAAGAAGAACACCAGGTCACCGGGGCGGGCGTCGGCCCGCGCGATGGCCTTGCCCTCGTTCCACTGGTCACCGGTGTGGTGGGTGAGGTAGATCCCCGCCGCCTTGTAGGCGTACTGGGTCAGCCCCGAACAGTCGAACGAGTTCGGGCCGGTGGCACCCCAGACGTACGGCTTGCCGACCTTCCCGCAGGCGGTCTTGATAGCGGTACGGGCCGCCTCGCTGACCACCCCGTTGATGGTCGGGCAGGCCGCGGTCTTGACGGTGGTCTTCGGCATCGACGCCTCGAGCTGCTTGATCTCGGCGTCGATCTGCTTCTTCTTGGCCGACAGATCGTTCTGCTGCTTGGTCTGGGTGACGATCAGCGCGTCCAGCTTCTGCTTCTCGCCGTCGTACTTGGCCCGCACGGCCAGCACACCCTCGACCTCCTTGCGCTCCTGCGCGGCGAGCCGGTCGAGGATGGTGAGCTGCTCGGTGAGCGTGTCCGGCTTGGCGCTGACCAGCAGCGCGCCGATGTCGTGCGACGGGCCCGAGATGTAGTAGCGGGAGGCGAGGTCGCCGACCCGGTTGAGCGCCAATTCGCTCTGCAGCGCCAGCGGCTCGATCTTCTTCTGCAGGTCCGCCGACTTCTTCCGGTTGACCTTCAACTGCGCCCGGACCTTGTTGTACTGCTCGATGGTGGGCTCCAACTGCTCCCACTTCTTGTCGATCTGCGCCTCGATCTCGTCGACCGTGGGCGCGGCATGCGCCGGCGCGGTCAGCAGACCGGCGCCGACCGCGGCAGCAGCGACCAGGACCAGCACCCGATGGGCGGCGCGGCGCAGGCCACCAGAGCGAGCAGACGCATTCAGGTCGTGACGATGAGGGGGCATGGTTGCCACCGGCACCGACTCCTTTGCAACCGACCGCCGGGCGCCTCGCGTGAGGGAAGGGCCGAGGCAGACGACCCACAGCGGTCGGTGCCCCACATTAGGGAAGCGCGCAGCGGTAATCAAGGCGGGCGCAGTAACCATCACTGTCGTGCAACCGCTTGCACACCAAGGGTATTGGCCCATCACCCAACGATTGCGGTCAATACGTCGTCAAGAGTGACCACACCGAGAGGTCGTCGCCCGTCGCTGACCAGCACCATGTGCCGCCGCTCCCGACGCATGGCCAACAGCAGGTCGGCCAGCGTACGTTCCGGCGGCACCACGGCCAGCGGCCGGTAGACGTCGGCCGGTACCGGCGACCGGCGACCCTGCCCCGCGTACCCGAGCACGTCCTTGACGTGCACAAAGCCGAGCACCCGGCGGGTCGACCGCTGCACCACCGGAAACCGGGACCGGCCGGTCCGGGTCGCCAGCACCTCCAGCGACGCCGGCGAGACGTCCTCGGCCACCGTCACCACCGTCGACCACGGTTGCAGCGCGTCCGCCGCCGTGCGGTCGTGCAGGGCCAGCGCGCCGGTGATCCGCGCGTGCTGCTCCGCGTCGAGCAGCCCCTCGGTCCGCGCCTGGGAGACCAACCCGGCCAGTTCCTCGGCGGTGAACACCGTCTTCACCGCCTCGGACGCCTCGATCCGCCAGAATGCGAGCACCCGCCGGGCCGCCCATTTCATCGCGAGCAGCAACGGTTTGGTGGCCACGCAGAACGCCAGCATCGCCGGCCCCAGCCAGAGGGCGGAGACCTCCGGACCGGCCAGCGTGATGTTCTTCGGCACCATCTCACCGACGACCGTGTGCAGAAAGACCACCACACCCAGGGCCAGCACGAACGCCACCGGGTGCACCGCCCGTTCCGGCAGGCCGATCGCGTGGAACGGCGGCTCCAGCAGGTGCGCCAGCGCCGGTTCGGCGATCGCCCCCAGCCCCAAAGAGCAGACCGTGATGCCGAGCTGCGCGCCAGCGATCATCAACGGAATCTGGTTCATCGCCGACAACGCCCAGCGGGCCCGTTTCGACCCGGCGGCCAACGGTTCGATCACCGTCCGACGGGACGCGATGAGCGCGAACTCGCTGCCCACGAAGAACCCGTTGCCGAGCAGCAGCAGCACTGTCACCAGCAGCTCAGTCATCGTCGTCCGGATCCGCCGGGCGCACCACCCGGACCTGCTCGATCCGGTGCCGCTCCACCTCCACCACTGTGAACTCCCACCCGTCCGCCTCGACCGTCTCACCGGCGAGCGGGATGTGCCCGAGCTGGGCCATCAGGTACCCGGCCAACGTCTCGTACGGCCCCTCAGGCAGCCGGAAGCCGGTCTGCTCGGCCAACTCGTCGGAGCGGAGCACCCCGTCGACCAGCACGGTGCGCTCCCCGCCCGGCACTGTCAGCTCGGCCGACCCGTCGTCGTCCACACTCGCCGGGTCGAACTCGTCGGCGATCTCCCCGACCAACTCCTCGACGAGATCCTCGACGGTCACCACACCGTCCGTGCCGCCGTACTCGTCGACCACGATGGCCAGGTCGGCCCCGGCCGCCTTGAGCGCGGCCAGCACACCGTCCAGGTTGAGGCTCTCCGGCACGTACACCGGCTCGCGGGCCACCGAGCCGACAGTCGTCGACGCCCGGTCGGCCAGCGGCACACCCAGGGCGTCGGGCACGGCGGCCACGCCGGTCACCAGGTCCAGGGTCTCCTCGTACACGGGGAACCGCGTCCGCCCGGTCCGCCGCGACTCCTCCAGCAGCTCGGCCACGGTGGCTGTGACGCGCAGCGCTACCACGTCCACCCGGGGAGTCATCGCCTCGGCGGCCCGTTTGTCACCGAAGCGGATGGTGCGACGCAGCAGCATCGCGGTGTCGGTGGGCAGCGCCCCGGCCCGCGCCGAGATGCCCGCCAGCAGGCCCAGCTCCTCCGGCGAGCGGGCGCTGGCCAACTCCTCCTGCGGCTCCACACCGAGTGCCCGGACAAGGCCGTTCGCCGAGCCGTTCAACCCTCGGATCAACCAGCCGAACGTCCGGGAGAACGCGTGCATCGGGCCGGCCGTGGCCAACGCCGCCGGCATGGGCCGGGCCAGCGCCGCGTTCTTCGGCACCAACTCGCCGAAGAGCATGGAGATCAGCGTGGCCAGGGCCAACGCGAGGAACGGGGTGAGCCGCCCGGTGTTGTCGCCGGCGATCGGGCGCAGCAACGGGGCGAAGAGGCGAGCCAGAGCCGGCTCGGCCAGGTAGCCGGTGAGCAGCGCGGTGATGGTGATGCCGAGCTGCGCCCCGGAAAGCTGGAAGGAGAGTTCGCGCAGCGCCGCGCGTACCGTCCGGGCGGCCTCGTCGCCCGCGACGGCCCGCCTGTCGATCTCCGCCCGGTCGACGGTGACCAGGGCGAACTCGGCCGCGACGAAGAACGCGTTGCCCGCGGTCAGCGCTACGAAACCGACCAGGGGCAACAACGTCGTCAAGAGTAGGCCGTCGATGTCGCGTCACCTCGGCGAGATTCTTGCACGACGGCGGCGGCCCGCAGGGGCCACCGCCGTCGATGTTTCAGAACCCGGAGGTACGCGTCTCAGCCGCCGATCGGCGCGGTCTCCTTGCCGCCCTGCGGCTGCTCGGGCTTGACCGAACGGAGCAGCACGCTCGCCACGTCGATCACCTCGACCTGCTCGCCGGCGCCCTTGCCGTTGACCCCGTCGTTCAGCATGGTCGAGCAGAACGGGCAGCCGACGGCGACCGTCTTCGCCCCGGTGGCCATGGCCTCCTCGACCCGGTCCACGTTGATCCGCTTGCCGATCTTCTCTTCCATCCACATCCGGGCGCCGCCGGCACCGCAGCAGAAGGACCGCTCACTGTTGCGCGGCATCTCGGTCAGGTCACCGGCGATAGCGTCGCCGAGGACCTCGCGGGGGGCCGCGAAGATCCGGTTGTGCCGACCCAGGTAGCAGGGGTCGTGGTAGGTGACCCCGCCGTCGACCGGCTGCACCGGCGTGAGCTTGCCGGTGGCGACCAGGTGGGCCAGCAGCTGGGTGTGGTGGACCACCTCGAACTCGCCACCGAGCTGCCCGTACTCGTTGCCCAGGGTGTTGAAGCAGTGCGGGCAGGTCGCGACGATCTTGCGCTTGGTCTTGTCCCGGCCCTCGAACGCCTCGTTCAGCGTCTCCACGTTCTGCTGGGCCAGCATCTGGAAGACGAACTCGTTGCCAATCCGTCGTGCCGGGTCACCGGAGCAGGTCTCGCCCTCGCCCAGGATCGCGAACTTCACGCCCGCCTCGTTGAGCAGCGTGGCCACCGCGCGCGTGGTCTTCTTGGCCCGGTCCTCGAACGCGCCGGCGCAGCCGACCCAGAACAGGTACTCGAAGTCGTCCACCTCGCCGACCCGGGGCACCTCGAAGTCCAGGCCCTTGGTCCAGTCCTCGCGGGTGTTCTGCGGCGCACCCCACGGGTTGCCCTTGTTCTCCAGGTTGCGCAGCATCACGCCGGCCTCGGAGGGGAAGCTCGACTCGATCAGCACCTGGTAGCGGCGCATGTCGACGATGTGGTCCACGTGCTCGATGTCCACCGGGCACTGCTCGACGCAGGCACCGCAGGTGGTGCAGGACCAGAGCACGTCCGGGTCGATGACCCCGCCCTCCTCGGCGGTGCCGATCAGCGGCTTGTCGGCCTCGGCGAGGGCCAGCACGTCCAGGTGCGCGAGCTGGGCCTGGGTGGCCTTCTCCTCGCCGGTCAGGTCCTTGCCGCCGCCGGCCAGCAGGTAGGGCGCCTTGGCGTACGCGTGGTCGCGGAGGCTCAGCACCAACAGCTTCGGCGACAGGGGCTTGCCGGTGTTCCAGGCCGGGCACTGCGACTGGCAGCGGCCGCACTCGGTGCAGGTGCTGAAGTCGAGCAGGCCCTTCCAGCTGAACTGCTCGACGTGGGCGACGCCGAACTGGTCCTTCTCCGGGTCCGCCTCCTCGAAGTCGAGCGGCTTGCCCTGGCTCGTCATCGGGCGCAGCGCGCCGAGACCGGAGCCGGCCGGCTTGGCCGGCTCCCGCTTGAAGAAGATGTTGGGGAACGCCAGGAAACGGTGCCAGGCCACACCCATGGTGACGTTCAGCGAGATGACGATCAGCCAGGTCATCGAGATGGCGATCTTGATGAGCGCGGCGACGCTCGCCCCGTCCGACCAGTCGGGCAGCACCGCGCCGACCGCGTGGCTGACCGGGGTGGCCCAGAGCGGGTACTCGAAGTGGTCGGTGGCGACCTTGAAGCCGCGGATCAGCAGGCCGAAGATCAGGACCAGCAGCACGATCCACTCGACGAAGTAGCCCTGCCACATCGTCGATCCGGTGAACCGGGACCGCCCGCCCGGCCGGGTCGGCCGGTTGCGCAACCGGATCACCATCAGCACCAGGATGCCGATCAGGCCCAGCACGGTGATGATCTCGGTGGCCAGGCCGAAGATCGTCCAGTGCCCGATGATCGGCAGCCCGCCAGTCGGGGTGACCACCTCGAAGTACGCCTCGAGCACCAGCAGCGACAGCACGATGAAGCCGACCATCACGAACCAGTGCGCCGCACCGACCACGCCCCACTTGAGCATTCGGGTGTGGCCGGCGGTCTCCACCAGCATGGTCCTGGTACGGGCGCCCTTGTCGGAGAACCGCTCCGGAGCGGGTTGCCCGAGCCGGATGACGGCCGTCATCTTCATGACCGCGCGTACCGCAAGCCACACCGCCACGGCGGTGATGGCGGCCGCGAGGATCGTGGTGACGATCTGGACGCTGCCCATCGAGTTGGCCTCCCCGGTCTGCTGCCTGATGACCTCGCTCTGCTCGGTCATGCACTGCAGCCTACGCGAAGGTTACCCAGCGGTAACGTGAGTCATCTCGCAGTAGGCCACGCTGCCTGCGCACACCATAGGGGGCCCCGCCCGATCCTGCCGGGCAGGGGCTCGACGGGTGACGTGAGACCGCCGACGCGACGGCCTGCCAGATCAACGCCAGCGGGAGAGCAAGGCCAGCGAAGCGACCATCGCGCCGAAGCCGACGGCGAGGTTCCAGTAACCCCACGCCATGACCGGGTACTCCTGCTCGGACAGGTAGTAGAGCACCAGCCAGCCGATCCCGACGACGATCAAGGCGACCGCGGTGACCGGCAACCACACCGGGCTAGGCTTGCGCGACGACGACGCCGTCGTCGTCGGACGGACGTCCGTCGGCGGGGTGTACACCTTCTTCTTACGGACCTGAGACTTGGGCACGGCGCTCTCCAGAGGGGTGACGACCTCGTCCGGCCTGACAACCGGGCGCGGGGGCGACGGTCCATGGCCAATAATGTTCGAGAGCTAGCGTAGTCCCGATTGGCCGCCTGGACCACGAATGGGGTCAGGCCGGTGCACGGAGTGACCGAAAGAGGCGGGACTGTTCGCATCGCCGGCCCGGCCGGCACGGACCGATCCCCGACACGCGGAAGGAACGCTCGGTGGAGTACACATCCGGCGCAACCTCCTGGCAGAAGGTCCTCCGACGGGCCGTTGCCGGGCTGCTGCCCCGGCGACCGCGTCAGCGCCGTCCGGGCTGGTCGATCGGGGTGCCCCTGATCGCGGCGGCGGCCGGGTTGCTGTTCACCACCACCGCCACCACCGCCGGCGGCACCGCTCTCCGGGAGGACCGGCGGCCCCAGCTCAATCAGCTCATCGAGGACCGCCGCGAACAGGTGGCAGCCAGCGAGCGCCGCGCCGCCGAGCTGCGCGGCGAGGTCGAGCAGCGGACCAACACGCTGGCCGGCTCCGACGCCCCGATCAAGGAGCAGCAGAACCGCGCCCAGGGCAGCCTCCAGAACGCCGGGTTCACCGCCCTGACGGGCCCCGGGGTCACCGTCGAGCTGAACGACGCGCCGCAGATCGACCAGACCCAGTCGGACGCCAGCAACGACGACCTGGTGGTGCATCAGGGAGACGTACAGGCGGTGGTCAACGCGCTGTGGGCCGGCGGAGCCGAGGCCATGTCAATCATGAACGTCCGCGTGCTCACCACCAGCGCGGTACGCTGCGTCGGTAACACCCTGCTACTTCATGGCCGGGTGTACTCCCCACCGTTCAAGATCGTAGCAATCGGCGATCCCGCTGCCCTCCAGCAGGCCCTCGCCAGCTCTCAGGGAGTCCGGTTGTTCAAGGACGCGGTCGACGACTACCAGCTCGGCTACACGGAGACAGCATCCACGGTGCGAGTCCCCGCATTCGAGGACTCCACCGCCCTGCGCTCGGCTACGGTGCCCAGATGAGCGGGCCGGACGAGCGTCGCGACGGGCGACACCGGGACCAGACCGACGAGCCGACCGCCTTCCTGCCCCCGTTGGATCGGCCCAGGTCGGCAGCCGACCGGCCGGCCCCGGCCGGCAACTGGCCCGAGCCGGTGCTGCACCCTCCGCGAGCCGGGCAACCGACGCGACCGAACGCCGACCGACCTGAGCCGAACGAGACCCCGGGCCGACCGGGTGTCGAAGCCCCACCGCCCTGGCCGGGCACCGCGGCTCCCGGGCTGGGCCCGCACGGCAACGCCGGGGCTCCCCCCGCGACCACCCCCGGCCGGCCGGCCACCGGCAACCAGGGCCCGGTTCGGCCCGCTGCCCCCGGCAACGCACCAACCCGACCGGCCGCGCCCAGCGCGATGCCGACCCGCCCGACGACCTCCGGCCCGCCCAGCCGGCCGGCCTCCTCCGGCCCCTCGACCCCGCCGCTGGCCGACTCACCGACCGCGCCGATTCCGCAGGTCACCGCCCGGCCCGCACGACCCACCGGCCCTCCGACCACCCCGCCTGGCCCGGCCATGCCTGTGTCACCGGCCGCCCCTGGTCGCGCGGCAGCGGCCCGGCCGGAAGGCGTCGCGCCGTCGACCGGGCCCGGCCGGGTCCCGCCGAGCGCTGGCGGTGACCGGGGCGCGGATCCGGCCGCCACCGCGCTGATTCCGGCCGTGCCCGCAACACCCGCCACCAGGCCGCCGACCATGGACTCGACCGCGCTGATGGGTGCCGTTCCGCGCACCGCAGTCCCCGCCGAGCCGACCGGCGGCAACCCCGCCGACCCTCCCCAGCCGCGTCGGGGCGAGCGGGTGGTCCAACTCCGGCCGCACCAGACCGGCGAGGGCTACAAGAGCGTCTACTCCGAGCTCACCCGGCCGTCGTTCGGCTCCCGGCTGCGCACCGGCATCCGCGTCACCGGCGAAGTCCTGATCACCTTCGGCCTGGTGGTGCTGCTCTTCGCCGGGTACGAGGTCTGGGGCAAGTCGGCCATCGTCGACGCCCACCAGAACGACCTCAACAACGAGTTGGCCCAGGCGTGGGGCCCGACCGACGACCCGACTGTCGCCCCGTCGGCGGCCGGCCCGAGCGTGAAACCGTCACCTCCGGTACGCGGCAAGCCGCTCGCGGGCCTCTACATCCCCAAGCTCGACAAGAACTGGGTGGTGGTCGAGGGCGTCACCCAGGCCGACATCCGCTACGCCCCGGGCCACTACCCGGCCAGCGCGCTCCCCGGCCAGGTGGGCAACTTCTCCGTCGCCGGCCACCGCAACCGGGCCACCTTCTGGCGGCTGGACGAGCTCAGCGAAGGCGACGCGATAGTGGTCGAAAGCAAGACCGACTGGTACGTCTACCGGGTGTCGCAGTCGCGGATCGTCAAGCCGACGCAGGTGGAAGTGGTGGCACCGGTGCCCGGCGAGCCGAACAAGAAGGCGACCAAGCGGATGCTGACCCTCACCACGTGCAACCCGAAGTTCGACAACTACCAGCGTCTGATCATCCACGCCGAGCTGGACCGTACCCAACCCAAGTCGGCGGGCCGCCCGGCGGAGCTGGGAGGCTGACCCGATGTACGCGTTCATCTGGCGCAAGCTCCCCTTCGGCCTGGTCGGAAAGCTGACCGGCTCGGTGCTGCTGGTGGCCGCCACCGTCGCGCTGCTCTGGTATGTCGCCTTCCCGTGGGCCGAGCCCCTGCTGCCCTTCGACGACGTGCAGGTCGAGTCCGGCGTTCCCGCCGAGACCGGTGGCGGCGGCGACCCGGTGACCGGGGAGACCCCGGCCGGGGAAGATCACGAGCTGCCGTACGACACCGACCAGAACAACCCAGCGCCGTCCTCCCCAAGCAGGTGACCATGCGCGTCCTCGTGATCGACAACTACGACTCGTTCGTCTTCAACCTGGTGCAGTATCTGGGCCAGCTCGGCGTCGACTGCGAGGTCCGCCGCAACGACGAGATCGACGTCGCCGAGGTGGGCAGGGTGGGCGCCGCCGGCGTCCTGCTCTCACCCGGGCCGGGCAGCCCCGACCGGGCCGGCATCTGCCTGGACGTCATCCGGACGTACGCCGGCGAGCTGCCGATCTTCGGTGTCTGCCTCGGTCACCAGGCGATCGGCGAGGCGTTCGGGGCGACCGTCACCCGGGCCCCCGAGCTGCTGCACGGCAAGACCTCCGAGGTGCGCCACCATTCGGTCGGCGTCCTCGCCGGTCTGCCCGACCCGTTCACCGCCACCCGGTACCACTCCCTCGCCGTTCTGCCCGAAACGCTCCCCGACGAGCTTGAGGTCACCGGCTGGACCGGCTCCGGAGTGGTGATGGCGATGCGGCACCGGACGCTGCCCATCGAGGGCGTCCAGTTCCACCCGGAGTCGGTGCTCACCGAGGGCGGCCACCTCATGCTGGCCAACTGGCTGGCCGGTTGTGGTCACGCGGAGGCGCTGGAGCGCGCGCCCGCGCTCGCCGCCGAGGTCGACACCCGCCGCCGCGCCGCGTTCGCCACCACCTGAGGCCGAACCGTCCCGGCCGTCATCCGGCCGGGTGGCGTGAGAACGCGGGCCGGCTGGGTCAGTTCCGCAGCGCGTTCTGGACCGCCGGATCCGCCGGCGAGCGGACCGCGGGCGGACGGCTCCGAACGGCGTCCCACGCCGCCTTGCCACTGGCGAAGTAGTCCCGGACCGACTTCTCGGCGAGCAGTGCGGTGCCGCAACCGTCGCAGCGGGCGGTCACCCCGTCGACGTCGAGGCCGAGATGGCGGCACAGCGTCACCGCCCGGGACAGGTGGTACGACTGGGTGACGATCAGGGCCCTCTCGACGCCGTACACCTCGCGCGCTCTCGCGCAGGTGTCGTAGGTGTCCAGGCCGAACGGGTCGGCCACCACCCGACGCCTGTCCACACCGCGCTCGGAGAGATACGTCGTCATCACCGCCGGCTCGTCACCTGACGCGCCACCGCCGTCGCCCGACACGAGAACGACAGTGGCCCGCCCGCTGGTCACCAGCTCGGCGGCGGTGTCCAGGCGACCGGCGAGACGGTCCCCGGGCCGCTGTCGGTCGGCGGCCACCTCGGTACCGAGCACGATCACCACGTCGACGGTCGGCGCGTCGGCGGCAGCGTACACGTGGCCGCGGGCGGCGAGCGTCGTCCACAGCCACGGGGAACTGGCGAGCACCAGCACGACAAGGCCCGCGAGTGCCAGCCAACGGAGGCGTCGGGGCCACCGCCGCACCGGCTTGACCGGGGACGATCCCGCCTCGGTCATGTCGGTGCCCACTGGTGGCTCAGTCCTGCGGCCGGCTCGGCGGGGGTGGGAACGGCAGACCGATGCCGCCCCCGTTGCCGGGAGTGGTCGGCGTGGTCGTCGGAGTGGCCGTCGGCGTGTTCGTCGGTGTCGGGTCGGTCTCCGGCTCCGGCTGACTCACCTTGATGGTCACCTTCGTGCCGGTGGGCTTCTTCTCCTTGCCGTTCGGGCTCTGGTCGGTGACCTTCCCCGCTTCGGCGGCGGGCACCTCCGGCCCGTTCTGCACGACCACAGTGAAGCCGTCGTTGCGGAGGACGCGGGTGGCCTCCTCCTGGCTCAACCCGACGACGTCCGGCACCCCGCGGACGTTGCCCTTCGAGACCGTGAGCTTGATCTTCGTGCCCTCGGGGACGCTCTCGCCCGAGGGCGGGTCGACGTCGAGAACCTCGTCCTCGCTCGCCTCGGCGTCCACCGTCTTGACCTCGTACTTGAGCTTCGCCTCGGTCAGCCGTTCGATGGCGCTCTCCCGCTTGCTGCCCTTGAGCCCGGCCGGAACGCGGACCTCGGGAACGCCGCCACAGACCTGAATGGTGACAGTGCCGTTCTGCTCCAGCCGGCTCGTCGGTGCCGGATCCTGGTTGACGACGTTGCCCTTGGTGCAGTCGCTGGCCAGCACCGGCTCACCCACCTTCGGGGAGAACCCGGCGTTACGAATCTCGTCGATCGCGACAGCCTGGCTCTTGCCGGTGAGGGTGGGCACCGACTTCAGGTCCTTGCCCTGCTGCATGTTCCAGAGCAGGGCGGCGACCAGGGCGATCACCGCCAGCACGCCGACCGCGCTGAACATCGCGATCAACCAGGAGGACGCCTTGCGCTGACGCGGGTCTCCCACCCGGGCGGGGATCTGCCCGGTCTGCGGCCCGCGGCCGGAAGCCGGGTAGCCGCCCCCACCGCCGGCCGGGGCCATCGCCACCGTCTCCGCCTCGCGCAGCACCGGGGTGGCCAGCACGGGCCGGCCGGCGGCGGCGCGAAGCAGGTCCGCCCGCATCTCGCCGGCACTCTGGTAGCGGTTGAGCGGGTTCTTCGACAACGCCTTGAGCACGATCGCGTCGACGGCCGGCGTGACGTCCGGGTTGATGTCGCTGGGCGTCGGCGGCGTCTCCCGTACGTGCTGGTACGCGACGCTGACCGGGCTGTCCCCGACGAACGGGGGATGGCCGCAGACCAGCTCGAACAGCACGCAGCCGGCCGCGTACACGTCGGAGCGCGCGTCGACGGCCTCGCCGCGGGCCTGCTCCGGGGACAGGTACTGGGCCGTGCCGATCACCGCGCTGGTCTGCGTCATGGTGGTCGCGCCGCTGGCCAGTGCACGGGCGATGCCGAAGTCCATCACCTTGACCTGGCCGGTCTGGGTGAGCATCACGTTGCCGGGCTTGATGTCCCGGTGGATGATGCCGTGCCGGTGGCTGAACTCCAGCGCCGCGCACATGTCGGCGCAGATCTCCAGCGCCCGGCGCGGCTGCAGCCGGCCCTCGGCGCCGAGGACCTCCTTCAAGGTCCGCCCGTTGACGAACTCCATGACGATGAACGGCAGCGTCTCGCCGGTCGGCGCGGTCTCCTCGCCGGTGTCGTAGACCGCCACGATCGCCGGGTGGTTGAGTGAGGCGGCGTTCTGCGCCTCCCGACGGAACCGCATCTGGAACGTCGCGTCCCGGGCGAGGTCGGTGCGGAGCATCTTGATCGCGACGTCCCGACCGAGCCGAAGGTCGCGACCGCGGTGCACCTCGGCCATACCGCCATAGCCGAGCAGCTCGCCGACCTGGTACCTGCCACCGAGCAGGCGGGCCTGCGCTGTCATCGCGTCTGTCGTCCTTCGCTCGTCGTCGTCCCGCCGTCGCCCGGCTGGAGTCGTACCTCCCGACGGTACGACGTCCGGATCGGATCGTCGCCTTCGTCGAGTCGTAGCGCGCCGGACGCCACGGTGTGCGGCGCCAGCCCGGCCGATGCACCGGCCTGCGACTGCTTCCGTAGGTTGTAGGAAATCACGCCCGAGCAGAGCAGGACCAGCACGGCGAGCAGGATGGCGAGGAGCACCATCCCGGGGCGGGACCGCTGCGGCTGGGGTGACGGCACTGCCGGGCCGGCCTGTCGGACGTACGCCGGCGGGTGTTCCTGCCGGGGTGGCCCGGCGGGCACGGCAGCGGCACCGCGCGGGTAGCCGTTCGGTGCGCCCTGCGGCCGGGCTGGCTGAACGGCCGGCGCGACGGCGGTGGGGCGTGGCTGTTGGGCGGGCGCGATCGCTGTCGGCCTGGGCCCGCCCACCGGCGGGCGGGCAGCCGGCGGACGCATCTGGTGCGCCTGCGGCACCTGGGCCCGGCCGGGCGCGGCGGGCGAGGCGGGCGCGGCCGAGACCGGCCCGGAATTGCCGGCCGCCCGGGCCTGCTGGGACAGCGCGGCCTTGAGCTGACGGGCGACCCCGGCGAGGGCGGCGGCGCTCGGCCAGCGGGCGGCCGGGTCCTTGGCCAACGCCCGTTCCACCAGGGCGCGCACCTGCGGAGGGATGTCGGACGGCAGCGGCCGGGGCGTCTCCCGGACGTGCCGCATCGCGATGTCGAGGGGATTGTCGCCCTCGAACGGCCGCCGACCGGCCAGGCACTGGTAGGCGACCACGCCGAGGGCGTATACGTCGGAAGCGGGGGTGGCCACGCCGCCGGTGGCCTGCTCCGGCGAGATGTACGAGGCGGTGCCGAGCACCGAACCGGCGGCGGTGAGCTGGCCGACCATGTCGGAGCGGGCGATGCCGAAGTCGGTCAGCACCAGCGTGCCGTTCGGCCGGACCAGCAGGTTGCCCGGCTTCACGTCGCGGTGCACGATGCCCTTCTCGTGCGCGGCGTGCAGCGCGTCGGCGGCCTGCGCGACGAGGGCCATCGTCCGGGCGGGAGTGAGCCGGCCGACCCGGCTCAACGTCGACGACAGGGCGTCACCTTCGACGTACTCCATGACCAGGAAGGCGATCTGCTGGTCGTTGCCGAAGTCGTAGACGTCCACCACGCCGGGATGGTTGATGGTGGCCATGGTGCGGGCCTCGCCGCGGAACCGCTCGCCGAAGTCCGGGTCGTCGAGTAGCGCGGGCAGCAGGCTCTTCACCGCGACCGTCCGGCCGAGCACCTGGTCGGTGCCGCGCCAGACGTCGCCCATGCCGCCGCTGGCGATCCGCTCGTCGAGACGGTAGCGGTTGCCGAGCTGCACGCCGGGGCTGAGCATGTCAGCGACCCCCCGGGTCGGTGATGGCGGCCCGCATGATCTGACCGGCGATCCGGGCGGCCTCGCCGCTACCACCCGGACCGGCCTGCTCCAACATCACGCAGACCGCGGACACCGGGTTGCCGTTCTTGTCCATCGCGAAGCCGATGAACCAGCCGTGGTCCGGTCGATCCGGGGCGGACTGGGCGGTGCCGGTCTTGCCGCCGACCGTGTAGCCGCCGATCGCGGCACTCTTGCCGGTGCCGTTCCGGACCACGCTGACCATCATCTCGCGCAGGTCGGTGGCGACCTGGGAACTGACCGGCTGGCGCAGCTCCCGCGGCTTGGCGGTGTAGTAGCTGGTGGTCCGGTCCGGTGCGAGCCACTGCCGGACCAGGTACGGCCGCATCTGGCTGCCGTTGTTCGCGATCGACGCAGCGATCATGGCGCCTTCGAGCGGGGTCATCCGGACGTTGTTCTGGCCGATCGAGGACTGGGCCAGTGCGGCCTGGTCGGTGCTGCCGTCCGGGTTCTGGATGTCCCCGGTCCGGCTGGCCGCCGTGGGCAGGCCGCCCTCACCCAGGTGGCCGACGGTCAGGTCCTCCTGCTCGAAGCCGAACTGCCGGGCCTTCTCCTTGACAGTGTCAGCGCCGAGCCGCACGCCGAGCTGGGCGAACCCGGTGTTGCACGAGTAGGTGACCGCGTCCAGCAGGCTTACCTGCCGTCCCGGGCAGATCGACGGATCGGCGTTGCGGATGGGCGTGCCCGACGTGGGCGCGGTGTAACTGGAACCGGCCGGGATCTGGGTCGTCGGCGTGACGCCGTTCTCCAGAGCCGCCGCGGCGACCACGATCTTGAAGGTGGAGCCCGGCGGCAGCGTCTCGGCGAGCGCGCGGTTCTTCAACGGCTCCGTCGGGTCCTTCTCCAGCTTGTTGAACGCCGCAGCCGCCTCGTTGCTGTCGTGGCTGGCCAGCGGGTTCGGGTCGAAGCTCGGCATGGAGACCAGCGCCTGCACCGCCCCGGTACGCGGGTCGATGGCGATCGCCGCGCCGCGCTTCGCGCCCACCCTGTTGTCACCCAGCTGGTCGTACGCCACGTCCTGGGCCTTCTTGGAGAGCGAGAGCAGCACGTTGCCGCCGCCGGTGTCGTCCCCGGTGAACATGTCCTTCAACCGGTCACCGATCAGCTGGTCGCTGGTGCCGGCCAGGAAGTCGTTCTCCGACCGCTCGATGCCCTGGTCGGCGAGGTTGACCGGCTTGTAGCCGAGCACGTGGGCGTACTTGGCGCCGCCCGGGTAGGTGCGCAGGAACTTCAGGTTGCCGGTGGTTTCCTTGCTGGTGGCAAGGGCTGTGCCGCCGGCCTCGATGTTGCCGCGCTTGCGGTCGTACTCGGCGACCTGGACCCGACGGTTGTAGTCGCTGGTGCGGTATTCATCCGCCTTGTAGGCCTGAATCCAGTTGAGGTTGGCGAAGAGCAGACCGAACAGGACCATGACGACGACGCCGACGCGGCGCAGGGGTGCGTTCACGGCTTGATCACCTCCGTGGGAGCACCGTGCAGCTGCTCCGGCGGGCTGCCGCTGGGACGGACGGCCTTGCCGCCGCCTCCTCCGGTCACCGGACGGCGGGCGCCGTCGGAGACCCGCAGCAGCACCGCGATGAGCAGCCAGTTGGCCATCAGCGACGACCCGCCTGCGGACAGGAACGGGGTGGTCTGACCGGTCAGCGGGATGAGCTTGCTGATCCCGCCGACGATCACGAAGACCTGGAGGCCGAGGGTGAACGCCAGACCACCGGCGAGCAGCTTGCCGAACGAGTCCCGGACGGCGAGCGCGGCACGCAGCCCACGCTCCACGATCAGCAGGTAGACCACCAGCAGCGCGGAGAGACCGAAGAGGCCGATCTCCTCACCGATGCCGGCGAAGATGAAGTCGTTCTGCACCTCGGGCAGGATCTCCGGCTGACCGCCGCCCGGACCGGCACCGAAGAGCCCGCCCGTGCCGAGGGCGAGCAGTCCCTGCACAAGCTGGTAGCCCTTGTCGGTCGGGTCGGCGAACGGGTCCAGCCAGATCTCCGCCCGCAGGTAGAAGTTGGCGAACGGCCCGCCCACCGTCGAGCCGAGGACGTAGGCGAGGTACGCGCCGCCGAAGAAGAGAACCAGGCCGATCAGCAGCCAGCTGACCCGTTCGGTGGCGATGTAGAGCGTCACCACGAACATGCCGAAGTAGAGCAGCGAGGTGCCCAGGTCCTTCTCGAAGACCAGCACCAGGACGCTGATCAGCCAGACGCCGACCACCGGGCCGAGGTCACGGCCACGGGGGAAGTCGATGCCGAGGAAGCGCCGGCTGGCCAGCGACAGCACCTCACGCTTGCGCACCAGGTAGTAGGCGAAGAAGACCAGCAGCGCCAGCTTGGCGAACTCACCCGGCTGGATGGAGAAGCTGCCCACCCGGATCCACAGCTTCGCGCCGTTGATCTCGGAGATGCTCGACGGCAGTACCGCCGGGATCATCACCAGCACGATACCGGCCAACCCCAGGGTGTACGCGTACCGCGAGATCGACCGGTGGTCACGCATGATGGCGAGCAGTCCGGCGGCGAGGATCACCGCACCGAGCGTCCAGGCCAGCTGGCGCCCGCCCTGCCCGGCGAAGACGGCCAGGTTCTCGCGCTCGGCCACCGGAGCGTCGCCCAGGTCGATCCGGCGCAGGAAGCCCACCCCGAGCCCGTTGAGCAGGGCCACCGCCGGCAGCAGGGCCGGGTCGGCGAACGGGGCGAGGAACCGGATGACCAGGTGCAGGCCGAGGAAGACCGCGCCGAGCGCGGCGGCCGGCATCCAGAAGTCCGAGGTGACCGTGTCCAGCAGGTTCGCTTCGACGGTCGCCCCGTACGCGGCCACCAGCACCATCGCGAGCAGCAGCAGGGACAGCTCGGCGTTGCGGCGCGACCGCGCCAGGCGTACGCCGGATTGCTCGCCCGCGGTGGCGGGCGAGGGTGCCGGTGTGGCCGCTACGGTCACGGGTGGAGTCCTCGGTATCTCAGCCGACGCTCACTCAGGAGACCGGCAACTGGCCGGGTCGAGCGCCGGCGTGGCCGAGTCTGAGGGCGTGACGTCGGGTGTGGTGGTCGCGCCGGCCCCCCCGAGAGCGGTGGTGGCACCGGCGGTCGGGGTTGCGCTGACAACCCCGTTGGGGGTCGACGAGGCGTTGACGCTCGGGCTGCCGTTCGGGGTCGGCGTCAAACCGATCGGCGTCGGCGTGGGCGTGGGCGTGTTGGCCCCGGCGGCGGTCGGGTCGAGTGGGCAGAGCGGCTTCAGGTTGGGGTTGCTGGGGGTGTCGCTGGTCAGCTCGGCGAGCTGACGCTCGGCGTCCGGCTCGCTCTTGGCCCGGATGCCGACCTTGACGGTGTCCTGCGCGGCGACAGTGAGGTCGTCCAGCCGGGTGCCGCTGCGGCGGTGCACGCTGGACAGGTCCATCCCGGCGATCTGACCCTGGACCCCACGGAAGACGGCGACCTGCCCCTCTTCGGTGGCTCCCACGTAGTACTGCCGCTGGGTGTACGTCCAGCCGCCGAACGCCGCCCCGCCGACGATCACCAGCACGGCCAGCGCCATGGCGGCGGTCCGCACCGGGCGTCGTTTCGGCCGGTCCGGTTCGTCGTCGGCGGCCGCCGGCTCCTCGGGCGCGGCCGGGCGCGGCGCGGAGAGCGCCGAGGCTCGGGCGGCCGGGGTCGAGTCGTCGGCGGAGGTCGCCATTCCCCGGTCCCGGGCGGCGGCACCGCCGACGATCGGGGTCGCCTCGACGATGTCCTGGTCGGTGGCGTCGGCGATGATCACCGTGATGTTGTCCGGCCCGCCGCCGCGCAGCGCGAGCTGCACCAGCCGCTCGACACACTGCTGCGGGTCGGCGTACTCCCGCATGGTCTCGCCGATGGTTTCGGCGCTGACCACACCCGAGAGGCCGTCGCTGCAGATCAGGTACCGGTCGCCGGGCATGACCTGGCGGACCGAGTATTCCGGGTCGATGTCCCGACCGTCGAGGGCGCGGGTGAGCAGCGACCGCTGCGGGTGGCTGCTCGCCTCCTCGGCGCTGATCCGGCCTTCGTCGACGAGCATCTGGACGTACGTGTCGTCCTTGGTGATCTGCGCGAACTCGCCGTTGCGCAGCAGATAGGCCCGCGAGTCACCGATGTGGACCATTCCCAGCTTGCTGCCGGTGAAGAGGGTCGCCGTCAGCGTGGTGCCCATCCCCTCCAACTGCGGGTTGGCGTCCACCGTGTCGCGGAGTTGTTGGTTGGCGGTGCCCACGGCCGAACGCAACGCATCGACGAGGGCGTCCCCCGGGACGTCCTCGTCGAGCGGCGCCATGGCACCGATGACGATGTTGCTGGCGACGTCACCGGCGGCCATACCGCCCATGCCGTCGGCAACGGCGAGTAACCGCGGCCCGGCGTAGACGGAGTCTTGATTGCCGTCTCGGATCAGACCGCGGTCGCTGTGGGCCGCATAGCGCAGGGTCAGAGTCATGGCCGTAATTCGAGGGAAGTGCGGCCGATCCGGATCGGCACGCCGAGGGGGACGGGGGTTGGTCCGGAGACCTTAGCGCGATCGAGGTACGTGCCGTTAGTCGAGCCGAGGTCCTCGACGTACCACTGCCCGTCACGCGGCACGAGCCGGGCGTGTCGCGCGGAGGCGTAGTCGTCGGTGATGACCAGGGTGGAGTCCTCGGCTCGACCGATGGTGATCTGAGCTTCACCGAGAGTGATCCTGGTGCCGGCCAGCTGACCGGCTGTCACCACCAACTGGTGCGCCGCCCTACCCCGCTTCACCTTCGCTGGCTTGGCCGCCTGCCCCGTCGAGGCGCCCACCGCGCGTGGCGCGGCCACCAGGCGACCGGACCGGGCGCCCGCGAAGAGGTCCCGGCGGATCACGCCGACCACCGTGAACACGAAGATCCACAGCAGGATCAGGAACCCGAACCGGGCAACGGTGATGACCAGTTCCGGCAAGGCGGCTCAGCCGTCCACGCGGAAGGTCAGCGTCGTCGTACCGAGCTGGACCATGTCACCGGGGTTGAGCGCGACGGCGGAGACCCGCTGCCCGTTCACCATGGTGCCGTTGGTCGAACCCAGGTCGGTCAGCACGACCTGGCCCCCGTCGAAATCCAGCCGGGCGTGTCGCCGGGAGATGCCCACGTCGGGCAGCCGCAGGTTGGCCTGGTCGCCACGACCGATCACCGTCGACCCCATCTGGAGGGGATAGGTGCGACCGTCGCCGGAGACCAGCCGCACGTTGCGACCGCCGCCGTGCCCGGGCGGCGGACCGTAGCCACCGCCCTGGTCGTACGCGGGGTAGGCGGGCGGGCCGGCGTCGTAGCCGGGTGCCGACACCGGGGCGACCTCGCCGCCGGTGTAGACCTCGGCCGTGACCCGGAACATGCCCGTGTCGAGGCCCTCACCTCGCTCGATCTCGACGATCACGTCGCCGTAGACCGTCCACGCCTGCTCGCCGATGAACTCCGCCTGCGACTGGGCCAACTCCTGGGCCAGCGCGGCGGCGTACGGCGCCAGCCGACTATGGTCGAACGGCGAGAGATCGATCACGTAGCGGTTGGGCACCAACGTGCGCCCACCGGCCAGGATCGCCTTGTGCGCCTCGGCCTCCCGCTGCATGGCGTTGAGGATCTCCACGGGGTGGACCACCCCTTTGAAGACCTTGGCGAAGGCCCCTTCGACCAGGCCTTCCAGACGCTTCTCGAAGCGTTGCAGCACGCTCACCGGCTCCTCCTCGGGTCCCGAGGACATGATGGTATCCGGCCGGCGCGCGCGCAGCTCACACGCCGCTCGGCCGGCTGCTCTCGACCCGTTCGGAAGGGCCGGGACTGTCGTGCTAATCTTTCGTCCGCCACGAACGGTAACCGCTCGTGGCGAGCGCCGGGAACAGCGTAGTATTCCCGGGGCCCGTTGGCGACAGCGGGGCCAGGGCGGCTAAGGTGTTCCGGGTTGTGCCACGGGGATGTGGCGGAATGGCAGACGCGCACGGTTCAGGTCCGTGTGCCCGAAAGGGCGTGGGGGTTCAACTCCCCCCATCCCCACCACCGACGAAGGGCTCCGCATATGCGGAGCCCTTCCGTCATATCGGGGCGTGCCGGACGTCACGCTATGCTCCGATGGATTCTGCCTCCGATGGACCAGGAGTGGCGTGTGAGTGTCGCGTTGGTGACAGGGTCGGGTGGTCTGATCGGCTCCGAGGCCGTCCGGCATTTCGCCGGCCTCGGTCTGGATGTCGTGGGCATCGACAACGACATGCGCCGGTACTTCTTCGGCGAGGACGGTTCCACCTCCTGGAGCCTTGAACGGCTCAGCCGTGACCTGGGTAACGCCTACACCCATTTCGCGGTGGACATCCGGGACCGGGACGGCCTGGAGCAGGTGTTCAAGAAGTACAGCTCGGACATCGCCGTGGTGATCCACAGCGCCGCGCAGCCGAGCCACGACTGGGCCGCCAAGGAGCCGTACACGGACTTCGACGTGAACGCCGGCGGCACGCTCAACATGCTGGAGAACACCCGCCGACACGCGATCGACGTGCCGTTCATCCACTGCTCGACCAACAAGGTCTACGGCGACCGGCCCAACAGCCTGCCGCTGGTCGAGCTGGAGACCCGGTACGAGCTGCCCGAGGACCACCGTTGGTACCAGGGCATCACCGAAGAGATGTCGATCGACCACTCACTGCACTCCGTCTTCGGCGCCTCCAAGGTCGCCGCGGACGTGATGGTCCAGGAGTACGGGCGCTACTTCGACATGAAGACCGCCTGCTTCCGGGGCGGCACCCTGACCGGCCCGGCGCACTCCGCCGCCGAACTGCACGGGTTCCTGGCCTATCTGATGCGCTGCGTCATGGAGGGCCGGACGTACAACCTGTTCGGTTACAAGGGCAAGATGGTCCGGGACGCGATCCACTCCCACGACGTGCTGACCGCGTTCGAGGCGTTCTTCCGGGCCCCCCGCTCCGCGGAGGTCTACAACCTCGGCGGCGGTCGCCACTCCAACACCTCCCACATCGAGGCGTTCCGCATCGCGGAGGAGATCACCGGCCGGGAGGCGCGGATCAACTATGTCGAGCAGAACCGCACCGGCGACCACCAGTGGTACGTCAGCAGCATGGCGCGGTTCGAGGCGCAGTATCCGGACTGGAAGATCACTTACGACGTGCCGATGATCCTGCGGGAAATCTACGAGGCCAACGTGGACAAGTGGGTGGCCCAGCCGTGAGCAGCCGAACCAAGCGCAACGTGCTCGGCGTCCTGGTCGACGCCACCGACTACGCCACGGCGACCGACGCGGTGGTGACCGCGGCGCACGAACGGCGTCCCCTCGCGCTGACCGCGCTTGCCGTGCACGGTGTGATGACCGGGGTGCTCGACCCGGCGCACAACGCGCGGCTCAACTCCTTCGACGTGGTCACGCCGGACGGGCAGCCGGTGCGGTGGGCGCTCAACCTGCTGCACCACGCCGGGCTCAGCGACCGGGTGTACGGGCCGACCCTGACCCTGCACGTGCTGTCGCGGTTCGCGGACGAAGGGCTGCCGGTCTACCTGTACGGCTCGACCGAGGAGACCCTCGCCCGGTTGATCCCGGCCCTGGAGCGGATGTTCCCGGCGCTGAAGATCGCCGGGGTGGAGCCGTCCAAGTTCCGTGCCGTCCAGCCCGGCGAGGACGCCGAGATCGCCGACCGAATCCGGTCCAGCGGTGCCCGGCTGGTCCTGGTCGGCCTCGGCTGCCCGCGCCAGGAGGTCTTCACGTACGCCATGCGGCCACTGCTCGACATGCCGCTGATGGCGGTCGGCGCGGCCTTCGACTACCACGCCGGGCTGTTGCGCCAGCCCCCGCCGTGGATGCAGCGTGTCGGCCTGGAGTGGTTCTGGCGCCTCGGTCTGGAGCCGAAGCGGCTCTGGCGCCGCTACATCATCCTCAACCCGGCCTACCTGAGCCGCCTGGTCGCGCAGAAGCTCGGCCTGTGGAAGGCCCGCCCGCCGGCGCCGGCCACCGAGCGGCCGGCCAGCTTCTCGGTCTGAGCCCTACGACCTTCTCGGTCTGAGCCCTACGACGCGAGGCCCCACCCGGCGTGCCGGGTGGGGCCTCGGTCGTGGGAGACCGGTCAGACGGTCAGGGTCCAGGTGTTGATGTAGCCGGTGTCGGCCGAGTAGGTGTCGCGCACCTGGAGCCGCCAGATGCCGTCGGCGGCCTCACCGGACACGTTGACCGTGTACGTGGCGTTGACGTTGTCCGCGCTGTCCGAGGTGCTGCTGTTCTTCAGCCGGTACGAGCTGCCGTCCGGGGCGAGCAGGTCGATGACCAGGTCACCGCGGTAGGTGTGCACGATGTTCACCGCCACCGTGGAGGCCGAGGAAGCGTTGCGACCGCAGCCGGAGATGGTGATCGAGCTGGTCACCGCCGAGCCGGCGTCCGGGATCGACACGTCGGTGCCGTTGGTGCCGGTGCAGCCGGTGGGCGGCGGCGGGGTGCTGCCGGTACCCACGTAGAGCAACAGGTTCGGCGAGCCGGAGCCGGGGTTGCCCACCACGTTCGGGGTCGCGTTGGCCACCAGTTGGTTGCGGACCTGAGCCGGGGTCCAGCTCGGGTTGGCGCTGGCCACCAGGGCCGCCGCTCCGACCACGTGCGGGGTGGCCATCGAGGTGCCGCTGATCGTGTTGGTGGCGGTGTTGCTGGTGTACCAGGCCGAGGTGATCGACGAGCCGGGCGCGAAGATGTCCAGACAGGTGCCGACGTTGGAGAACGACGACCGGGCGTCCGAGCTGGTCGTCGAGCCCACCGTGATGGCTTCCGTGGTGCGCGCCGGCGAGGTGTTGCAGGCGTTCGCGCCGCTGTCGTTGCCGGCCGCCAGGCCGTACGTGACGCCCGAGGCGATCGAGTTGCGCACGGCGTTGTCCAGGGAGCTGTTCGCGCCACCGCCGAGGCTCATGTTCGCCACGGCCGGCTTGATCGCGTTCGCGGTGACCCAGTCGACGCCGGCGATCACACCGGCGTTGGTGCCACTACCGGAGCAGTTCAGCACCCGTACGCCGACGAGCTGGACGGCCTTGGCCACCCCGTACGCGGACCCGCCGACGGTGCCGGCGACGTGCGTGCCGTGCCCGTTGCAGTCGTCGGCCGACCCGCCGTCGACGGCGTCGTAGCCGGAGGTGGCCCGGCCGCCGAAGTCGTTGTGGGAGAACCGGATGCCGGTGTCGATGATGTAGGCGTGCACGTTGCTCGCCGTGTTGGGGTAGGTGTAGGAGCTGTCCAACGGCAGGTTGCGCTGGTCGATCCGGTCCAGACCCCAGGAGGGCGGGTTGGCCTGCGTGCCGGAGATCGAGACGGTGTGGTTCTGCTCGACGTACGCCACCGCCGGGTCGGCCGCGATCCGCGCCGCCGCGTTCGCGCTCACAGTGACCTCGAAGCCGCGCAGCGCCGCGCCGTAGGTGCGGGCCACAGTGCCGCCGTGGCGGCCGGAGAGCCGCTTCGCGGTGTCGCCGACCCGGTCCCGGGCCACGGCGCTGTCCTTGAGTACGACGATGTAGCTGTCCGGCACGGCGGTGGCTCCGCCGGCGGCCCGAACCACACCGACGGGTTCGGCGGCCAGGGCCGGGGTGCCGACGGCCAGCACTGTCGCCGCGGCCACCCCGATCAGCACGGACCTTCGTGGAAGACCCATCTCCTACCTCCCTCTGACCGGCGGCGGAACGTGACCACCGGTCCCAACATCAATCGACAGTTGCCGATTTAGCTGAGGGTAGATCAGCAGCGGGGCAATTAAACATGTCGGAACGTCCATAACCTTCGAGTGATGACCCCCTACGGGCCCGGCGTCCGGGACGAACGGGGGACCGGCCCGGATTCGCCTCGCCGAGATTCGGGAAAGACTCTCGAGCATGGAGAGTCAGCTCACCATCCTGCTCCCGGTCGCCGCCGTCTGGCTGGCCGCCGGCATCGTTGCCGACGGCCTGCCCCGGCTGCGCAACACCCGCGTGCTGCGCCGGCGTACCGGATGGTTGCTGGTGCTCGCCCTCACCGGCGCGACGCTCACCGCGGCCGTGCTCGGCGGCGGCCTGTTCAGCGCGGGCACCGCGCCGGTCGACCGGGCCGCCGCCGGGCTCACCCTCGCCGCCGGCCCGGCGCTCGTGGCGACGGTCTGCTCCGTACGGCGGATCCGCCGGCTGCGTGCCGGTGCCGGCGCGTTCGCCAGCGCCCCCGCCACCCCCGCGCCGCACGGGCTGCGCGCCGCGGCGGCCCACCCGCTGGTCGGACTGCCACTACAGGTCACCGCCCTGGCCACCGTGCCGGCGTTGGTCGCGGCGGCCGGCACCGACCTCGGCGCCGACCCCGGGGTCACCGGACCGGCGATCACCGTCGGCGCGCTCGCGGTGATCGCCATCGGGGTCCGGCACGCGCTGCGGCACAACCGCCTCGCCGAGCGGGCCCGGCCGGCCGTCGCACGGTCAGCGCGGGCGGCTGGCGCTCTGCACGTATAGCAACTCCAGGATCGACCTGGTCGCCTCGAACCAGCGATCCAGCCAGTCCTGCGAGGGCACGGTGCCCTTCGGCGGCAGCTCCATCAGCAGGCCACGCAGCAACGGGTGGTCAGCCAGGGACTGGGGCGGTTCCACCGGCCAACCGCTCGGTGGGAACGACGGCTCGATCAGCGGGTTCGGGTCCAGTGAGGGCAGCGAGAGCGGGGGGTCCGTCGTCTCGGCGGCGCCCTCCCGCCCGGTCAACTCCTGGTCGGTCGAGACCACCTCGGTCAGAACCGTGTCCCGACGAGCGCCGCGGTACTTGCCACCGAACCGCTCCGGCTTCGCCGGGCCGTTGGTGAGATTTTCTGAACCGATCGTCGTCATCCGTCTCGCCTACTCGCTCGGTTGCGGGTCGGTGCGGCGGGTCGTCGACCAGCGCCGTACCGACCGGTTCAACGAGACGGGGGCGCTGTGGCGACGGGAATCCCGACGGAACCTCGCCGGCCACCGTCGGGACCCGCGACCGTCCGCCGTACCTACCGGGGACGGACACGGTGAAGTCCCCGTCCGGCGAACCGGACGGGGACTTCACTGACCACTCGGTCAGACCACGCCGAACACACCACCGCGGGTGCCGGCGACGAAGGCGTGCCAGTCGCCCGGCGCGAAGACCAGGGCGGGGCCCGCCTTGTCCTTCGAGTCCCGCACTCCGACCGCCCCCGTCACGTACGCCACCTCCACGCAGTTGTCACAGTTCGGCCCGCTCTTCGAGCTCTTGAACCACGCTGCCTGCGTCAGGTCCACCGGGAACCTTTTGGTCGCCATTTCCACAACGGCTCCTCTGCCAGTTTTGCGATGTGTGCGACGGACTCCTCCGGACGTATGGCCGCAGCGCGGATGTGATCGAAGATGAAGCTGTACTTCTGTAGTTCGTCGCTCTTCTCGAGGAAGAGCCCACCCGTGGCGTTCTCCGCGTACACAACATCCGGATCACCGGGCTCAGGGAAGCTGAGGATCGTGAACGTGCCGTCCATGCCGGCGTGCGCACCCACCTCGAAGGGCAGGATCTGCAGCGTCACGTTCGGCAACTCGGCCACCTCGACCAACCGTCTGAGTTGGCCGCGCATCACCTCGTCCCCGCCCACCGGCCGACTTACCACCGCCTCATCGAGCACCACCCACAGATCGACCGGATCGTCCTGGGTCAATAACGACTGACGGCCCAGACGGACACGCACTCTCTGGTGCACCTGATCGGCGGTGAAGTCCGGACGAGCGGCGCGGATCATGGCACCGGCGTACTCCTCGGTCTCCAGAAGGCCCGGAACGACCTGCTGTTCGTACGCCCGGATCGAACTCGCGGCCGCCTCCAGCCCGACGTACGCGCCGACGAGCACCGTGCTGTACGGGTGCCACCAACCCTTCTGGCGGGCCTCCCGGGCGATCTGCACCAGCTCGTCGCTCTCGGCGCCGACCACGCCGTAGATCCGCAGCATGTCCCGCACGTCGCGAGGGGTGGCCGTGGTGTGCCCGGTCTCGATCCGGGAGACCTTCGACGCCGAGCACTCCAACTGTTCGGCGACCACCTCGATGGTGATTCCGGCGGACTCCCGCTGGCGGCGCAGCTCGGCCCCGAGCCGCCGCCGTCTGATGGTGGGACTGCGCCGCTCACTCATCGCGCGACCCGTGACTCACTGGTCCCCGCCGCTGGCTGCTCGACCCCACTCGGGCTACCTCCGGTAACGCGCCACTGGGTGACACCCGCCGGGGGCGCGATCGTCGACCGGCGAGCGTTCGCGACGGAGGGGAGTGGTGCCGGTCCTCGGCCGGCCGCGACGGGCGAAACCGGCCCTCAGTGTGCCGCCCGGACGCGGATGGCTTCAATAGGCCTTTCGCGCGACACGCTCACGTATCGGCAAAAGTCGACGTGCAACTTGCATGAAGCACGTCCCTGATGCACTCTGTCCGTATGGCACGGATCACTCAGCGTCCCCGTTCGGTCCCTCCCAGTGGTGACCCCACCGATCCGGGGGCGCCGAGCCCGACGCGGGTCCGGCCGACGACAACGAGACCTGCTCCGGGGTAATGACCCCGCCGCTGCAAGCCGGCAAGCTGCGGCGGCGGGCGCGGTTCCCGGAAGCAACCGGGTGGTGGTCGGGTGGCGGCACGTCACCAGCGGGGTACGGCCCGACCACCGCCATCCGCACCACCGGTTCACGAGGCACGACCCCGTCACCGGCCGAGACGTCCCCCGTTCAGGCACCGCCGGCGCAGCCGCCGGCCGATCCTCCCCAGGAGCCCATGTGCTTCCCCGCACCGGTGACGTACTGCACGTGACTCGCGCGGCGAGTGTCCAGTTCCTCAGGCCGATCAAGTTCCGGGTGATCCGGGTGCTCGACTGGCCGACCTATGACGGCTGGCTCTGGCTCGACGGCTACGAGTTGAACGCGGCGGGTGACGCGGTCACCCGACGGTCGATCTTCGTCCAGCGGGAAGGGCTGCAGCAGCTGCACGCCGCCCCCGAACCCCGTCCGCACACCGTGCGGACCCGCCGCCCGGTCGCGCGCACCCCGGTCCGGGTGGGCTGACCGAGCAGATCCGCCGCCGGTGGGCGTGCCGTCGCCATAGAATCAGGTACGCCCACCCCGGCACCGTTCCACCCGCTCGTCCAGGACCCTGACCCTGGGATGGTCATGGTCAATCAGCCCGCCCTGCGGCGGCACCACCGCTCCCGTATCGCCTATGCCATCGGACTCCTCGCCCTCTTCGGGGCGATGGCGACACTGCTGGTCCTCGTCCGCGACCCGGCGATGTCGTCCACCCGGCTGACCACACCGGTGCCCGCACCGGAGATCACCGTGCTCGACTCCGACCCGCCGACTGACGACGGTCAGTCGGTCGACGAGGAACCGGGCTGGATCGACACCCACGCGCCGGCCGACCACTACGGCGGTGCCGACCCGACCGGGGCGGTATCCGGCCTGGGTGCCGGCGGCCAGTCCGACAACCGTCAGGAGCTCACCGAAGCAGCTCCGGCCGGACACGACGCCGAAGAGATCCGCCGCTCGCTGTTCTGGTCCGGCATCTTCGGCCTGGCCATCTCGCTGGCCGGCATCGGCCTCGTCGGCACCCGCCGCCGGATGTGGTGACAAGCGGTCACGGCGTACGCGTCACAGTGGGGCTGGGTGTGGTCGGGGTCGTCCCGCTCGGAGGCTCGGCCTGCGAGACGATCAACAACACCTCATCGTCGGTCGACACCGACTCGCCCGCCCCCGGCTCGGTGCCCACCACCGTCCCCGCCGGCAGCTCCGACGGGCGGAACACCACCCGGTGGGCCAGGCCGAGCCGATCCAACAGCCCTTCGGCGGTGGCCTGCGGCAGGCCGGTGAGCGGTGGCACCGGCACCTCGTCCGGCGCGTCCGTGGTGGCCGGGCTGCTCGGGGACTCGCTGGTGGGTGCCGCCGAGGTGGGGGCCGCGCTGGTCGCAGGGGCGCTGGTGGCGCTGGTCGGCGGCAGTGACGGGGTGGACCCCGGATCGTCCCGGTCGTCATCCTGCGGGGAACGCACCAACCAGAGCGCGCCTCCGATCAGGCCGGCGAGCAGCAGCGCCAGGACGCCCCAGAGGATCGGCAACCACCACCGCCGACCACCCTGCTCCTCGACGTACCACTCTCCGGCGGAGTCATCGGGTCGGGGCGAGCGCACCTCCGCCCGCCCGGACCACGGCGGGGGTATCGGCGCCGTCTGGTCGGCCGGCGGGCCCGGCCGGTCAGCGTCGGCGGGCAGGGGACGGGTCAAGTCGTCGTCGTCACCGACGGGAGGCTCCTGGCGGTCGTCGCTCATCGCACGTCCCTTCCCGAACCCGGACGGGCGTCACGGCCCTCGACCGCCAACCTAGTCGTCCACACCGCCATCGGCGGGGATCAGCGTGCCGAGCCGCGCCGGCTGTCGACGAGGCCGAGCGGCGGGCACCCCGCCGGGAAGCGGGACCCGCCGGCCAGGCGTCAGGGCGTGGGTTTCGTGGTCGGTTGCTCGACGGAGTCCGCGCCACACCAGATGCTGACCTGGTCGTTCCACCGGGCCGAGCCATCCTCGGTGGGCTCCTGCCGACTGACCTTCCCGCTGCGTCCGGTGACGTAGCGCGGGTACAGGCCCTCGTCGACCAACTCGTCGGCGGCGTCCGCGCAGCTCTCGCCGACCACGTCCGGCACCTCGGCGGCCGGCGCCGGCCCGGCGACCTGTAGTTGCACTGTCGTCCCCCGGGCGACCTCGGTGCCCACCTCCGGTGTGGTGCTCTCGACCGTACGACCGACGCCGCCGCCGAAGACCAACCGCCAACCCAACCGCTGCTTGCGCAGCGTCTCCCGGGCCTGCTCGAAGTCGGCGCCGATCACCGGGGGCACGGTCAGACCGGCACCCTTGGTCGCGGTGGCGGAGGTCTGGACCGCCGACGGTGTCGGCCGTCCGCTGCTCGGTCGCGGTGCGGTGGTCCGGCCGGTCGGCGCACCCGACGTGGTCGCAACGGCCAGCGGATCACCGGAGGGTGTCTCGTCCTCGCCGGCCAGCAACCAGCCACCTGTCGCACCGATCGCGGCGAGCAGCACCGCCGCCAACCCGCCACCGAGCACGACGCTGGCCCGGCCCGCACCGCCACCGGCGGCATTCTGCCGACCCGGGTTCGTGTCCGTCATAACGCCCACCGCCTCATCACCGGCGACCGTACCGCCCGCCGCCCAATCCGCCGCGCCGGCGTCCCACACCGGCGGGTCGTTGCGACTCGCCGCGCCGACGACGGGACGTTACGCTGCCCGGCATGGCCAGACAGGGCTGGGGAGTGTCGATCGCGACGGCGATCGGGGTCGCTGCCGGCGCGGGTGCCGCACAACTGGGCTTCGGCTACGGGCTCGGCGTCATCACCTGGACGCCCACCGATGCCGCTGCTACCGACACCGCCTGGGCGGACGGGCTCGCCTGGGCGACCTGGCTCGCCGCCAGCTCGACGGTCCTCGGCGCGGTCTGCGCGCAGCGGCTCCACCAACGCACCGCTCCGGCGAAGACCGCGATCTCTGCGCAGACCGCTACCGACGATGCGGACCGCCACGACGGCACGCCGCCCGGTGACCGAGAGCCGGAACACGAGCCCTCGGTCGACGCGCGTCCACCGACAGCCGGGGCCGCCCCGGCCGGGGTGACGAGCACACCACCGCCGGTGGCCGAGTCGCCGGAGCGCGACCGCGGGGGCCTGCTGCGGCGGGTGGCCCTGGCGCTCGGTGCCGGGTTGGGCGGGCTGGTCACGGTGCTGTTGATCGCCGTACCCGCGCGGGTCGCGACCGGCGCGGACACCGGCGCGCCGCAACGGACGGCCGCCGTTCAGGCAACACTGGGCATCCTGATCGGCGTCCTCGTCGCGATCTGGGCGCTGCGCTCCCGAGCCGCCGCCGTCAACGTGACAGCGACGGCAGCCTGGCTCTGGCTGCTCGCGGTGATCTCGGTGATCGACGGGGTACGCGTCGGACGAGGGCTGACCGGCGCGCAACTCGGCACCTGGCAGTTCGACCCGGACCACGCCCGGTACTGGATCGGGGGGCAGATCTACTGGCCGGGCGCCCTGCTGGCCCTGGTGCCCGCGCTGCTGATCGGGGTGCTGGCCGCCCGTCGGTCCGCCCGCTCGGGTGGGCACCGGGTGGGTGCGGCGGCCTCCGGCGCGGCCGGTCCGATGCTCGTCGCACTCGCCTACCTGACCACACTGCCGCACTGGTCCACGCTCGGCCCCGCGCAGCTCTCCACCCAGCTGATCGCCCCGTACGCGGTGATCGCCGGTATCGGCGGCTCGGTGCTGGCAGCCCGCCTCGGCGAGCGGGCCGAGCGGCGCCACCCGGCCGAACAGAGTCGGGCCGACCGGATTCCGGCAGCTCAGGGCACGGTCGCCGACCCGGCCCCGGTTCCTCCGGGCACTGCGGCTGGCCGGAGTCCGGTCGCTCAGGGCACGCTGGCCGACCCGGCAGTGGTCACCGACACCGGTCCCGGCCCGGCGGCCTCCGGGTCGACGGCCTCCGGCTCGACGGCCGGAACCGCTGCCCGGCGCCGGAAGCCCGACACCTCAACGCAGACGCCCCGCACGGATTCGCTGCCCGGCTCGGGCTCGCTGCCCGGCGAGGCGACCGCCGTACCGCAGGTCCCCGCCCCGCGAACCAACCCGGACGACATCGACCCGGCCCGCCCCACCACCGAAGCAGCAGTCCCGACCCCAGCCCCCGCCGCTCCCGACCACCCCGCCGCCAACCCCCCACCTAAGCCCACCCACCGACCCCTTCCATTGATCATGAAGTTTTGCCATGACACGCCGGGCGAGGTGGCAATAACTTGATGATCAACCCGCACGGGGGTTAGGGGGTTGGCCAGGTGTGGACGGGTTGGTTGGTGCGCTGGAGTTCGGCGTAGCGCTGGACCATGTGGTGCAGGGCAGCTGTCCGGTCCATGCCATGGTGCCGTTCCGCCGCCCAGACCGCCTCGGTCTGCCAGACGGCGCCGTTGCGGCCGGTACGGCAGCGCTGCTCGATGATGCCGAGCAGACGGTCCCGCTGCGCCGCGGCGACACCGAACCCGTCCAGGCCGGCGGCGGCGGTGGGCAGCAGCTGGTCCAGGACCAGCTTGGTGACCGGCACGTCGCCGAGCCCGGGCCAGTGCAGCACGGCGTCGAGGCCACGTCGGGCGGCGGCGTGGAAGTTCTCCTCGGCCGAGCTGAAGGTGAGTTGACTCCAGATCGGCCGGTCGGCCTCGGCCAGACCGCGTACCAGCCCGAAGTAGAAGGCCGCGTTGGCCAGCATGTCCACCACCGTCGGACCAGCCGGCAGCACCCGGTTCTCCACCCGCAGGTGCGGGCGGCCGTTCATGATGTCGTAGACCGGCCGGTTCCACCGGTAGACAGTGCCGTTGTGCAGCCGCAACTCGCCGAGCTGTGGCACACCGCCGGCGTGCAGCACCTCCACCGGGTCCTCGTCCTCGCAGATCGGCAGCAGCGGCGGGAAGTACCTGACGTTCTCCTCGAAGAGGTCGAAGATCGAGGTGATCCACCGTTCGCCGAACCACACCCGGGGTCGTACGCCCTGGGCCTTCAGTTCGTCCGGGCGCGTGTCGGTGGCCTGCTGGAACAGGGCGATCCGGGTTTCGGCCCACAGTTGGCGGCCGTACAGGAAGGGGCTGTTCGCGCCGACCGCCACCTGCACACCGGCGATGGCCTGGGACGCGTTCCAGTAGTCGGCGAAGCTGTCCGGGGCGACCTGGAGGTGGAACTGGAGGCTCGTGCAGGCGGCCTCGGGGGCGATCGAGTCGGTGTGCGTCCGCAACTGCTCGACGCCGCGAATGTCCAGTTCGATGTCCTCGCCACGGGCGCCGACGATCTGGTCGTTGAGCACGCGGTAACGCTCGTTGGTGGAGAGGTTGTCCTCGACCAGGTGCCCCTCGGTGAGGGTGGGCAGGATGCCGACCAGGACGATCTTCGCGTCGGATCTGGCGGCGCGCTCGTCGGCCCGGGAGAGGCTGCCGCGCAGGTCGTGCTCGTAGTCGGCGAAGCCGGTGCCCTCGATCAGTCGGGGTTCGGCGTTGAGTTCGAGGTTGAACTGCCCCAGCTCGGTCTGGAAGAGGGGGTCGGCGATGTCGGCGAGGATCTCCTCGTTGCGCATCGCCGGCTCGGCGGCCGAGTCGACCAGGTTGAGTTCGATCTCCAGGCCGGTCATCGGCCGGTCCGCGTCGAAGCCGAAGTCGTCGAGCATCAGGGCGAAGACGTCCAGGCACCGCCGCACCTTCTGCCGATACCGGACGCGATCATCCCGGGTGAAGGCGCCCTCTGAGACGTCCCTGCCCATGTGTCCTCCCGACGGCCGGCGCGGTCGGGATCCTGCCGTCCCGGAAGCGCTTTGTGAAGCATCCACGGTAAGAGCGCCCACCTGACCGGGGCCAGAGGCCGACGCCGGTGATCCGGCGTCGACCGGCGCGGACGCGCTCGTGGCGCCATCTGTACCCCGTCGTCGCCCTGCTGGACCCGGTGGCGGTGCGATCAACTCGTGACAATTACCACGAGCGGAGACGACGCAGGGCCCGCGCCGACGTACGGCGCGGGCCCTGCGTGCCGGATCACCCGGGAGGATGCCCCTGACCCTCCGGCGATCCCCGAGGGGTCAGGCCTGACGGACGGCCTCGCCCTCGATCTCAATCTTGATCTTGCGGCTGACCAGCACGCCCCCGGTCTCCAGGGCGACGTTCCAGGTCAGGCCGAACTCCTCGCGGTCGATCTCGGTGCTCGCGGAAAAGCCGAAGATGTCCTGGCCGAACGGGCTGCGGCCGACACCCTCGAACTCCACCTCCAGCTCGACCGGACGGGTGACGTCCTTGATGGTCAGCTCACCGGTGAGCACGAACTCGCTGCCGCGACGGGACTTGACCCCGGTGCTGCGGAACTCGAGCGTCGGGAACTTCTCGGCGTCCAGGAACTCGGCGCTGCGCAGGTGCGCGTCCCGGTCGGCCTGGGTGGTGTCGACGCTGGCGGCCTGAATGGTGGCGACGACCGACGACTGCAGCGGGTCCTCGGCAACGGTGATGGTGGCGGTCGCCTCGTTGAACTCACCGCGAACCTTGCTCACCATCATGTGCCGGGCAACGAAGCCGACCCGCTTGTGCGCCACGTCGAGCGCGTAGGTGCCGGCCGCCGGGATGGTGAGGCCGTCCCAGTCGCGGGTAACCGCATCGATGCTGCTGGTCATGCTGCTGTCCTCCAGGAGATTGTTTAATAGCCCAACGACTGCGTGAGCAACTATAACCGCAACAATATTCCCCGTGTCAAGCACTGGTATGATGAACGGGTGACCAACGTCTTCGACGATCCCCGGATCACCGCCGTCGGCCTGCTCTTCGAGGCACACGCCGGGCTGTCCGCCCGGTTCACCGCCCAGCTGGAGGAGCACGGCCTCTCCGCGGTCGAGTTCGAGGTCGTCACCCGACTCGCCCGCTCACCCGGCAACCAACTACGGATGACCGACCTCGCCGCCCAGACCTCCCTGTCGACCAGCGGAGTGACCCGGGTGGTCGACCGCATGGAGCGCGACGGGCTGCTCACCCGCCGGGCCTGCCCGAACGACCGGCGCAGCTCGTACGCGGTGGTCACCGCCGCCGGGATGCAACGCCTGAACGAGACGCTGCCCGGCCACCTGCAGATAATCGAACAGTGGTTCACCGGGCAACTCGACCCCGAGGCGCTGGCGGCCCTCCTCGACGGGTTGCGACGGGTCCGCGACGCCGCGCATCCGTGCGCCACCGCCGGCAGTGACGACGTCGACCCGGAGCAGCGCGCCGACGCCGACAGCGCCGCCCGACGACAGTGAGAAGCACTGTCACCGCCATTGCACGGCGGCAGAAAGACCGGCAGAACTGACCCAGCCAAGCTGGAGGATTCGGTCCAAGCCGACTTTCTGCCATCGCATCGGTGGCAGGCTTCCTGCACCGGGGATCACCGGGGGGTGACGGCGCGGGCGATCAGCGAGGGGTAGCACCAAAGGGGGCTCTTCGCCCGCGCCACTCTCCCGTCGCGATCCTCCCGAGGACACCCGGTTCGTCGCTCCTAGCGAGTCGACCCGTCCCGGTCGGCGACCAGCGCGTAGAGCAGGCCCGACTCCTGCGGCAACAGCCGGATGCCGGTCTCCACGCAGACCCGGTCCAGTCGATCGAGCACCGTCGGGTCCGCAGTGCTCGCGGCCAGTCCCACCAGCGCCTCCACCACGTCGCGGCGATCCTGCCCCGCGTTGTCGCTGGCGGCGGCGAACCACTCGGCGGCCAACTCCCGGTCACCCCGGTGCAGCGCCAGGTTCCCCTCGATCAGCGCGCACAGCCCGGCCTCCGGCCCACCCCACCTCAGCGTCGCGTCGCCCGACCGTTGTCGCGGCACTGTCGGCCGCGCCGGCAACGACTCCACGCCCCCGGCCCGCAACTCGGCCAGCACCTCGGTCGCCTCCGCGACCCGCCCGTCCTGGGCGAGCGCCAGCCCGACGGTCCCCAGCACCCGACGGCGACGCCCGGGGTCACCCAGCTCGGACAGGGCCTCGATGGCCCGCTGGCCCCGGTCGACAGCGTCCGCGTACCAGCCCTCCAGCCGGGCGACCTCGGCACGGTTGGCCCAGCCCAGCACCCGCAGCCGCCGCTCCCCGCTCTCGACGGCGAGCCGGTCCACAGCAGCGAGCCGGCGGCGGGCCGCAGCCAGGTCGCCGGCGCGGATCTCGTGCCAGGCGAGGCTGTTCTGGGCCACCGCCAGGTCCCGGGTCCGGCCGTTGCGGGCAGCCAACCGCAGCAGCGCCTCGGCCTGCTCGCGAGCCTCCTCCTGCCTCCCCACGGAGATCAGCAGGGTGCCGAGCACGTTGCGCGCCTCCAACTCCCCGGTGACGTCGCCGGCCCGCCGGAAGGTGTCCAGCGCCGCGCGGGCCGTCGACAGCTCCTCCGCCCCCGCCCCGTGCTCGGCAGCCAGCCGGGCGGCCCCGAGAGCGGCCCAGCCCCGCAGGAGAGGGTCGGCGTCGCCGGTCCGCGGGTCCGCCAACAGCCGCCGCAGCCACTGCCGCCCGACGACATCGCGTCCGCGGAACCGCCACCAGCGGGTCAGGCAGGCCGCCAGCCGCAGTGCGGTCAACGGGTCGTCGGTGGCCGCGTGGGCCAACGACGAGCTGATGTCACTGCTCATCTCGTCCAGCCGGTGCACCGCGTCGGGCAGCCGTGGGCCGACCAGGTCACTGGCGGTCCGTGCCACCAGGCGCGCGATGACCTCCGCGTGTCGACGCCGGATGCAGGTCAGCTCGCCCTCACCGGTCGCCTGCTCGACGGCGTAGTCACGGACCGCGTCCAGCAGCCGGAACCGGAACGACCCGGTTCCGCGTACGCTCAGCAGCCCCAGCTCGACGAAGCGGTCCAACAGTGGCACCGGGTCGATCGCCACAGCGCCGTCCCGGTCGGCCTCGTCGGCGAGCATCTCCTCGGCCAACTCCACGGACCAGCGGTTGCCGAAGACGGCCAGCTGCCGCAGCGCGGCCCGCTCGTCCGACGCCAACAGGCGGTAGCTGAACGCCACCGCGTCCCGCAGGGTGACCGCTACCGCGCCCCCCGCACCGTTGTCGGGCACGCTCGTGCGACCGGTGCGCCCCTCCGGTGCGTCCCAGCGCGGGTGGGTGGAGGCGTCGGCCGGAGTGGCCAGGTCGAGCACCCGGTCGCCGTACCGGTCGAGCAGTTCGGGGAGGTCGAGGAGCCGACCTCGGGCGGCCATCAGCTCGATGGCCAACGGCAGTCCGCCCAACCGGCGCACCAACGCGGCGAGCGCCGGCAGCTCAGCGGGGGTGGGCGGCTCCCGGCGCACCTGAGCGAGCCGGGCGGTGAACAACGCGACCGCCGGCCACGATTCGAGTCCGGAGTGCTCGGCCTCCGGCGGTGGCACGTCGAGCGGCGCGACCGGCCAGACCCGCTCACCGGGCAACCCGACCGGGTGTCGCCCGGTCACCAGGACCCGCAGTGAGGGCAGTGCGCCGATCAACCGGTGCAGGGTCGCGGCCACCGGTCCCGGGGCGTGCTCCACCGCGTCCATCACCAGCAGCGCCGGCCGTCCGGCGAGCCGGGCCACGAGTTCGGACAGGCGCGCCACACCGAGTACTGACATCGAGGCGGCGAGCACGTCCGGACCGTCCGATCCCTCGCCGACCAGCACCCCGGCGACACCGCCCGGGTGGTCGGAGGCCACCAGGTGCGCCACCGACGTCGCCAGGGCGGTCTTGCCGACGCCGGCCAGCCCGACGAGGCTCACCAGCCGGGGCCCTCGCTCGGCGGTCAGCATTGCGGCCAGCTCGGTGAGGTCGCGATCCCGGCCGATCAACGCGACCGGCGGCGGGAGCGCGACCGCCGGGCCGGCGGGTGCGGCCGACGCGGCGTTGCCACTGACGGCGAACGTCGTCGACGCGACGTCCGGTGGGGCCGGCTCGGCACCGACGCCGCGGGCCGCGGCCAGGAACGCCGCCCGGCTGGCGCCGGTCAGCGCCAACGCCCCGGCGAGCAGTTCGACGGTGGTGCGCTGCGGCCGGATCGACCGGCCACGCTCCAGGTCACGCACCGTCCGCACGCCCACCCCGGCCCGCGACGCCAGCTCGGCCTGGGTCAGGCCGGCGGCGCGTCGATGCCCGCGGAGCAGCTCCGGCAGTGTGGTCCGCCCAGCCGGGCTCCGCGACCAGTCATGATCCGGAGTCATGGGCTCGAAGAGTACGGATCGACTCCGACCATCGGCAGTCGAACGTCGGGCTACCGACGCCCGCTCGCCGAAACCCGACAGCCGTACGGACAGCCCGTCCGGAACGACCGGCTGATCAGTTCGGCTGGACCACTCAGAGACCCAGATCCCGAGCGATGATCATGCGCTGCACCTCGCTGGTGCCTTCGCCGATCTCCAGGATCTTGGAGTCCCGCCAGAACCGGGCAACCGGGTACTCGTTCATGAAGCCGTACCCGCCGTGGATCTGGGTGGCCTCCCGGGCGTTGTCCACGGCGATCGTGCTGGCGTGCAGTTTCGCGATGGCGGCCTGCCGCTTGAACGGCTCGCCGGCCAGCATCCGCGCGGCGGCGTCGTAGTAGGCCAACCGGGCGGTGTGCGCCTTCAACTCCATGTCGGCGATCTTGAACTGGATGGCCTGGTTGGCGCCGATCGGCTGACCGAAGGCGTGCCGTTCCTTCGCGTACCTGATGGACTCGTCGACGCAGCCCTGCGCGAGACCGACGGCCAGCGCGGCGATGGCGATCCGGCCCTCGTCGAGGATCCGCAGGAACTGCGCGAACCCCCGGCCCCGAGCGCCGAGCAGGTTGGCGGCCGGCACCCGGCAGTCGTCGAAGGTCAGCTCGTGGGTGTCCGAGGCGGTCCACCCCACCTTGGAGTAGCCGGGGGCCACGGTGAACCCGGGCGTCCCGGTCGGCACGATGATCGTCGACAGTTCCTTGGAACCGTCCGGGTTCGTGCCGGTCACCGCGGTGACAGTGACCATGGCCGTGATGTCGGTCCCGGAGTTCGTGATGAACGCCTTCGACCCGTTGATCACCCACTCGTCGCCGTCCAGCACCGCCCGCGTCTGCGTGCCGGCGGCGTCCGAGCCGGTGCCCGGCTCGGTGAGACCGAAGCCGGCCAGCGCCTCACCGCTGAGCAGCCGGGGCAACCAGGTCGCCTTCTGCTCCTCGGTGCCGAAGCGGTAGATCGGCATCGCGCCCAACGAGACCGCCGCCTCCAGCGTGATGGCCACACTCGAGTCGACCCGGGCCAACTCCTCCAGCGCCAGGCAGAGCGCGAAGTAGTCGCCGCCCATGCCGCCGTGCTGCTCGTCGAAGGGCAGGCCGAACAGGCCCATCTTGCCCATCTGCCGGATCACCTCGTACGGAAAGGTGTGCTGCTCGTAGTGCTCGGCGATGACCGGGGCGACCACCTCGCGGGCGAATTCCCGCACGCTCTCGCGCAGCGCCTCTTGTTCGTCGGTGAGCCGGAAGTCCATCTCATCCTCCTGTAAGGACGGTCCGCCTCGGCGCTCGTGACGCCGAGGGCGGGTCGCTGTGCGGGCCCGAGTCGATGATCAGACCGGGGTGACGCCGTGCCGACGGCGGGAGAAGTGCCGGTCCTTGGTGCGTGCCGCCGCGAACCGGCGGACCAGCTCGGTGCGCAGGTCGTGCGGCTCGACGATGGCGTCCACCACCAGTTCGCTGGCGAGCCGGACGACGTCGATGTCCTGCTCGTACTCGGCGCGCTTGGCGGCGACGAACGCGGCCCGCTCGTCCTCGTCCGCAATGGCGGCGATCTTGTTGGCGTAGACCGCGTTCACGGCGGCTTCGGCGCCCATCACGGCGATCTTCGCGGTGGGCAGGGCGATCGTCGCGTCCGGCTCGAAGCCGGGGCCGGCCATCGCGTAGAGGCCGGCGCCGTACGCCTTGCGGACCACCACGCAGATCTTCGGCACCGTCGCCTCGGAGATCGCCGTGATCATCTTGGCGCCGTGCCGGATGATGCCCTGCTTCTCCACAGCGCTGCCGACCATGAAGCCCGGTACGTCGCTGAGGAACAGCAGGGGCACGTTGAACGCGTCGCAGAGCTGCACGAACCGGGTGGCCTTGTCGGCCGAGTCGACGAAGAGCACGCCGCCCTTGAACATCGAGTTGTTGCCGACCACGCCGACGACCTGGCCGTCGAGTCGACCGAAGCCGATGGTCAACTCCTTGGCCCAGAGCGCCTGGATCTCGAAGAACGAGCCCTCGTCGAGCAGACCCTTGACGTACCGCCGCATGTCGAACGCCTGCCGCTCACTGGCCGGCACCAGCGCGGCCAGGTCGGCCTTCGCGGGCGCGGCGACCGCCGGCGCGGCCGGCGGTTGCTGGGTCCAGTTCGCCGGCAGGTACGACAGGTAGGTCTTCACGACGTCGAGCGCGTCGGCCTCGGTCTTGCAGAGGAAGTGCCCCACTCCGGATTCGGCGGTGTGCACCTTCGCCCCGCCCATCGCCTCCAGGGTGGTCTTCTCGCCGGTGACCATCTCGACCATCCGGTCGGAGCCGAGATACATGCTGGCGTTGCCGTCGACGAGCGCCACCACGTCGCAGAACGCCGGGATGTACGCCCCACCGGCTGCGCTCGGACCGAACAGCGCGCAGACCTGCGGAATCGAGCCCGAGGCGCGGACCTGGTTCCAGAAGATCTTGCCGGCGCCCCGCCGGCCGGGGAAGAGGTCGACCTGGTCGGTGATCCGGGCGCCGGCCGAGTCGACCAGGTAGACCATCGGCACACCGGCGCCGTACGCGCGCTCGATGATGCGGATGATCTTCTCGACGGTGCGGGCGCCCCAGCTGCCGGCCTTGACTGTGGAGTCGTTGGCCATCAGGCAGACCTGTCGGCCGTCGATCGTGGCGGTGCCGGTCACCACGCCGTCGGCGGGCAGCCCGTCGGCGAGCGCGTTGGCGTAGAGGCCGTCCTCGACGAACGACCCCTCGTCGACCAGGAGCGCGACCCGTTCACGGGCGAAGAGCTTGCCCTTGGCCGCGTTGGCGGCGTGGTACTTGTCCGCGCCGCCGGACCGGGCGCGCTTGCGCAGCTGCTCCAGTGCCTCACCGTCGAGCGTCACGCCGACTCCTCCGCCATAACGACCTGAACGATCGTTAGGCTAGCGCATGAGCACGACTGTCGGCGACCTACGAGCGAATCAGACAGTCGAGCCGAGAGCAAGACATTGAATAACATGAATGAGTGTCGCTAGGCTCCTGACACCCCTCCTCCCGGATTGGAGTCAGCGATGACCTCACGACTCAATCGGCTCGCTGTCGCGTTGCTCGCGACGGCACTCACCACCCTCGGCCTCACGGTCGCCAACCCCGCGCCCGCGTCCGCCGCCATGACCATCTGCTACAACACCAGCCAGGCGGGCAGCTACGCCAGCGTCGCCAACCAGGCCGCCACGATCTGGAACAACGCCACCGTCAACCTGACGCTCACGGCGAACTGCGGCTCGAACCTGCGGATCTACCGGATCACCGGCGGCGGCTCGTACGCCGTTCGGACCAGCCTCGGCAACGGCCGGGTCTACATCGACACCCAGCAGGCCGCCCAGTACAGCGTGCTGCGGATCATGACCCACGAGATCGGGCACATCCTCGGCCTGCCGGACAACTACAACGGGAACTGCTCGCTGCTGATGTCCGGCGGCAGCGCCGGCACCAGCTGCACCAACCCGTACCCGAGCAGCGCCGAGGCGAGCCGGGTCAGCAACCTCTTCGCCGGCACGTTCAGCGCCACCGACCGCAGCGCGGACATCTTCCGCGACAGCTGGCCGAGCACGCTCACCCCGGTGAGCTGAGCGACCAGGCACCTGGAAGGGGCCGGCGACCGCGCCGGCCCCTTCGTCGCGTCCTCAGCTCGGCAGCGGCGTCAGCCGGGTACGCGGGCCGGCCCGCAGCACACCGGACGGCAGCTTCTTGCCGAGCAGCTCCTCGGCCAACTCCGCCACCTCGATCAGCGCCGGCAGGTCGATGCCGGTGTCGACGCCCATGTCGTGCAGCATGTGCACGGCCTCCTCGGTGGCCAGGTTGCCGCTCGCCCCCGGCGCGTACGGGCAGCCACCGAGGCCACCGACGCTGGCGTCGAACTCGGTCACCCCCAGCTCCAACGCGGTCAACAGGTTGGCCAGCGCCGTACCCCGGGTGTTGTGGAAGTGCAGCAGGACCGGCACGTGCGCGTTGCGGTCGCGTACCGCGGTCAGCAGCTCGCGGACCCGGCGTGGGGTGCCCATGCCGGTGGTGTCGCCGAACGCGACCCGGTCGGCGCCGTCGCGGACCACCCGGTCCACGATCCCGGCCACCCGCTGCGGGTCGATGTCCCCCTCGTACGGGCAGCCGAAGCTGGTCGCCACGATCACCTCGACCCGCGCCGAGGCACCGTGCAGCAGGTCGATCAGCTCGGCGATGTCGTCCAGCGACTCGTCGGTGGACCTGTTGACGTTGCGCCGGTTGTGCGTGTCACTGGCCGAGACCACCACCTCGATCTCGGTGAACCCGGCGGCGAGGGCCCGCTGCGCGCCCCGGGTGTTCGGCACCAGCGCCGAGTAGCGCACCCCGTCGGCCTTCACCGCCCGCCGCCACACCTCGTCGGCGTCCGCCATCTGCGGGATCGCCTTGGGGTGCACGAACGACACCGCCTCGATCCGGCGTACACCGGTGCCGGAGAGGGCGTCGAGCAGCCGCACCTTGGCGTCGGTCGGGATCGGGTCCTCGTTCTGCAACCCGTCCCGTGGCCCGACCTCACGGATCGAGACGAAACTCGGCAGGTCCGCCATAAGGGGTCACCTCACTGTGACGAAAGCAGTGCTTAGGGGTTCCCCCAGCATGCCACTCCACTGTTGATCAAGAGGTTTGCGTCATCCTCGGCACGAATCCTGACGCAAACCTCTTGATCACCGCGCGGGGCGGGGGGCGGGGGTGGGGTGGGGGTCAGCGCATGCGGGAGACGATGGCGGTGTCGTAGGTGCCGGAGCGGAACTCGTCGTTGGTGAGCAGTTCGGCGAAGAAGGGGACGTTGTTCTTTGGGCCCTCGATCTGGAACGCCGCGACGGCCGCCTCCGCGCGGTCGAGCACCTCGGCTCGGGTCGCGCCGGTGATGATCAGCTTGGCCAGCAGGCTGTCGTAGAACGGGGTGACCGTGTTGCCCTCGGTGTAGCCGGAGTCCACCCGGACCCCCTCGCCCGTCGGCTCCACCCACGTCCTGATCACACCGGGGCCGGGCAGGAAGCGCTTCGGGTCCTCGGCGTTGATCCGCATCTCCATGGCGTGACCACCGGGGGTCAACGCGTCCGGGTCGAACGTCGGCGCCAGCCCGGAGGCCACCCGCAACTGCTCCTCGACCAGGTCGATGCCGTAGACGTACTCGGTCACCGGATGCTCCACCTGCAACCGCGTGTTCATCTCCAGGAAGAAGAACTCCTCGGAACCGGAAGCAGCGCCAGCAGCGTCCCGCTGACGCGGGACCAACAGGCACTCCACAGTCCCCGCGTTGCGGTAGTCGACCGCCTCGCCGGCCCGCACCGCCGCCGCCAGCAGACGGGAGCGCAGCTCCGGCGAGACCGCCGGCGACGGGGACTCCTCGACCAACTTCTGGTTGCGCCGCTGCACCGAGCACTCCCGCTCGCCGAGCGCCACCACCCGACCGTCGGCCAGACCGAGGATCTGCACCTCGACGTGCCGTACCCGGGGAAAGTACCGCTCGATCAACACCGAACCGTCGCCGAACATCCGCTCGGCGAACGCGCGCACCTTGTCGTACTCGGTGCGCAGCGCGGCCTCGTCGACGGCCACGCCCATGCCCATGCCGCCACCGCCGGCGGCGGCCTTGACCATCACCGGGTAGCCGATCTCGGCGGCGGCCGACACCGCCGCATCCAGGTCGGCGGCCGGGTCGGTGGTGCCGGGCGCGACCGGAACACCCGCCGCCGCCATCAGGTTCCGAGCATTGATCTTGTCGCCCATCGCGGTGATCGCGTCCGCGTCAGGTCCGACCCAGATCAGGCCGCTCGCCTCGACGGTACGGGCGAACTCGGCGTTCTCCGACAGGAAGCCGTAGCCGGGGTGGATGGCCTGCGCGCCCGTCGACTTCGCGGCGGCGAGGATCGCCTCGGTGTTGCGGTAGCTCAGCGCCGGGTTCGGTGGGCCGATGAGGACCGCCTCGTCCGCCTCGGCGACGAACGGCAGGTCGGCGTCGGCCTCCGAGTACACAGCGATCGCGCGGATGCCGAGCCGCTTGGCGGTCCGGATGATCCGGCGGGCGATCTCGCCCCGATTGGCGACCAGCAGTGACTCGATCATGTTTCCTCCCGGCGTCCGGATGGTGGGACGATGTCAGGGAATCATGACCGGCACGGTTCTGACGAGTCGGCTCAGGCGAGCAGCGCGGCCAGGGTCGCGCCGCGCAGCAGCTCGGCACGACGTCGCCGGTCCACCTCACCGCCGAGGAACGGCGTCGAGTTCATCAGGCCGAACGCGGCGTGCGCGAGCACCCGCGCCTCACCGTCGGGCATGCCCGGGTGCAGCGCGGTGAGCACCGTCACCCACTCCTCGACGTAGAGCCGTTGCAGGCGGCGGATCCGCCGCCGCGGCTCCTCGGGCAGGCGGTCCAGCTCGTGCAGGTGCAACGCGATCACCGCCGGGTTGGCCAGGGCGAACTCCACGTGGAAGTCGATCAGCGACTCCAGCACGCCGCGCGGGTCGTCCGACCGGCCGGCGGCGCGTTCCCGCCCACCTGCCAGCAACCCCTCACTGACCGGGATCAGCGCGGCGGCCAGCATGGCCTCCTTGCCGGCGAAGTGGTGGTACAGCGCCGGACCGGTGACCCCGGCGGCCGCACCGATGTCGTCCATCGACACGCCGTGATATCCGCGCGCTGCGAAAAGACCTACCGCGATCTCCAGGATCTCGTCCTTGCGGGACCTGCGCCGGCCCGCACCCGCCGCACCCCGTGCCTGCTGCTCCACCGTCACCGGGCAAGCCTAGACCGGGAACTGCCTGCGGTGGAGCGGCGGCTGACGGTCGTTCCGCACTGTGGTGGCTTGACCCTCGACCCGGTCGAACCGGCACGGTCACCGGCATGACCGCCACTGCTCTCGGCCGGGACTTCCGGCTGCTCTGGTCCGCTGCCGTGTCGTCGCGATTCGGAGACGCGCTGCGTACCCCGGCGCTGGCCCTGTTGGCCGCGACAGTGACCCGCGATCCCCGGATCATCGCGGCGGTCACCGTGGCCGGGCAGGTGCCGCCGCTGCTCTTCGGTCTGCTCGGCGGGGTGTACGCGGACCGCTGGGACCGCCGTCGGACGATGGCGGTGGTCGACGGGGTACGCGCTGGCGTGGTGGCGGCGCTGGCCGTGGTGGTCGCGCTCAACCGGGTCAGCGTCCCGGTGTTGCTGGTGGCGGCGTTCCTGCTCGCCGCGTTGGGCACCCTCTTCGACTCCGCCTCGTTCGCGCTGCTTCCCGCGGTGGTGCCGCCGGACGCGTTGCCCCGGGCGAACGGCCGGCTCCAGGCGGGGTCAGCGGTGGCCGGCGGTTTCCTCGGGGCTCCCGCCGCCGGTGTCCTGTTCGCCGTCGCCCCGGCCCTTCCGTTCGCCCTCGACGCCGTCACCTTCGCGGTGGCCGCGGTGCTCGTGCTGGCCCTCGCCCCGGCGCCACGGACCAGGGTGCGGAGGCGGCGCGGCTCGGTGTGGAGCGAGATCGTCGAGGGGCTGCGCTGGCTGCGGGCGCACCGGACGCTGTGGCGGCTCACACTGCTCACCGCGGCGAGCAACCTGGCGATCAGCGGGATCATGGCGGTGCTGGTGCTCTACGCGCTGGATGTGCTGCGGGTGCCGCCGGCCGGGTACGGGCTGTTCGCCGCCGCAGCCATCTTCGGGGGCCTGGCGGGGGCGCTCGGGTCGGGGCGGCTCGCCGCCCGGCTCGGCACGGTGCCGGCGCTGCGGGTGGTGCTGGCCGGGCAGACCGTGGCGCTGACCGGCTTCGCGCTGGCTCGGCATCCGGTGCCGGGTGGGATCGCGCTGGCCGTCTTCGCCGCCGGCACAGTGGTGTGGAACAGCCTGTGGGCGTCGTACGGGCAGCGGCAGGTGCCGGGCGAGTTGCTGGGCCGGGTAGGTGCGGCGCAGCGGATGGTCGGTCTGCTCACCGCACCGCTCGGGGCGGCGCTCGCCGGGCTGGCCGCCGCGGCGTACGGCACGGTGCCGGTGGCGGGCGCGGCAGCGGGGACGTTCGCGCTGGTCACCCTGACCGCGTGGCGGACGCTGCGGTCGGCCGCACCCGGCGTGCTGAGCCGCAGTGGCGTGGCCTAGCTCGGCGTTCGCTCGCGGTGGGACAGCCCGGACAGGCGCAGCGCGATCCGTCGACGGGCCGGTGGAACGGCACCGAGCAGCCGGAGCAGCACGTCCCGGGCGGGCCGGCCGGCCGGGGAGACGGCCGCCAACCTGGTCAGCCCGGCGGCGAAGCTCATCACGTCCTCGGCCATCGGTCGCTGCCGGGCGTCGTAGTCGTCGAGCAGCGTCTCCGGGCCACCGTCGAGCACGTCCGCCACCGCGGAGCCGAGCGCGACCGCGTCGCAGATGCCGAGGTTCATGCCCTGCCCGCCGGCCGGGCTGTGCACGTGCCCGGCGTCACCGGCCAGCAACACCGGTCCGGCTCGGAAGGTGTCGGCGATCCGGTGGTGCACCCGGAACCGGGAGCCCCAGACCACGTCGGTCACCCGGTCGGGTCGTCGTACCGGGCCGCGCTCGTCGAGCAGCGCCTGAAGGTAGGCCGCATCCGGTTCGGCCGGTGCGTTCCGCACGGCGGCGACCAGCCGGACCACCCCGCCGGGGAGTGGGGCCCAGACCAACGGCCCGGGGCGGGCGAGGAACAGCGCCGCCTCGTCGCGGGGCAGCACGCTGTGCACCCGCACGTCGGCGAGGACGAAGGACTCCTCGTCGCTGCTGCCGGTGAAGCCGATGCCGGCCAACTCCCGGACCGTGCTGTGCAGGCCGTCCGCGCCGACCACGAACCGGGCGCGCACCGCCTGCCCGTCGACCTGCGCGAGCATGCCGTCACCGACGCGGCTCAGCCCGGTGAGCTGGCACGGCCGTCGTACCTGGACACCGAGCTCGGCCAACTTTTCGGTGAGCACGGTCTCGGTGACCGCCTGGGAGATCAGCAGCGCGTAGGGGAAGCGGGACGGCAGCTCGTGGAACGGCACCGACAGCAGCACCCGGTCCCGGTCGCGCACCGTGAAACGCGGCGTCCGCACCGCCTGGGCGATCAGCGGCGCGGCGGCGCCGATCCGGTCCAGCACCTCCAGGGTGTACGCGTGCACGACGGCGGCGCGGGAGGTCGTTGGCGGCGCGGCGAGCCGGTCCAGCACTGTCACCTCGACCCCGCGCCGGGCCAGCGTCAACGCGGTGGCGAGACCGGTGGGGCCGGCACCCACCACCAGGACGTCAGTGTTCGTGGGCAGCATGGCCACCTCCAGAAGACGACTGCCAACATGTGTTGGCAAACACTTGTTGGCCACGCTAGAGCGCCTCACGATTGCGTGTCAACAAGTGTTGGCATACGGTCGTTGGCATGACCTCGTCCGCCCCGCCGACCCAGCCCCGCCGCTCCGACGCCACCCGGGCGGCGATCCTGCGAGCGGCCCGGGAACGGTTCGCGGCGGACGGCTACGAACGCGCCACGATCCGGGCCATCGCCGCCGACGCCCAGATCGACCCGTCGATGGTCATGCGCTACTACGGCAGCAAGGAAGGGCTCTTCGCGGCGGCGGCCGAGTTCGACCTCCGCCTGCCCGACCTGACCTCGGTACCGCCCGCCCGACTCGGTGAGGTGCTGGTCCGACACTTCCTGGCCCGGTGGGAGGGCGACGAGACCCTGGTGGCGCTACTGCGGGCCGCCAGCACCAATCCCGGTGCGGCCGAACGCATGCGCGGCATCTTCGCCAACCAGCTCACCGCCGCAGTGGCCACCTTCGGCACCGACCCGACGCTGACCGCCCGACGGGCCGGCCTGGTGGCCAGTCAGGTCCTCGGCCTCGCCTTCACCAGATACATCGTCCGGCTGCCGCCCATGGTGGACACCACGCCGGACGAGCTGGTCTCCTGGGTCGCGCCGACCCTGCAGCGTTATCTGACCGGAACGCCGCCGAGCTGACCCAACCTTTTTCCCCCTCCCGTGCGTCTGCCTGTTGACGCGTACCGCGCGACGGCCGGGAGGGGGGCGGATGGCGCCGACGAGGGACGACGGACGCGACGGCTACCTCGCCTTCGTGGAGAACCACCAGCACCGGCTGCTCCGCGCGGCCTACCTGATCTGCGGCAACCGGCACCAGGCCGAAGACCTCCTCCAGGACGCGCTGCTCAAGCTGGCGCTGCGCTGGTCCTCGGTCCGCGACGGCGACCCCTCCGCGTACGTACGGGCCATCCTCTACCGCGACTCGGTGTCGTGGTGGCGGCGCCGACGGCGGGAGTGGCTCAGCGCCGCGCCGCCGGACCAGGTGGCCCACGACCGGGACGGCGCGTTACGGCTGACGATGCACGACGCGCTGGGCCTGCTGCCCCCACGGCAGCGAGCCGTGCTGGTGTTGCGCTACTACGAGGATCTGACCGAGGTCGCCACCGCTGAGGCGCTCGGCGTGACAGTCGGCACCGTGAAGAGCCAGTGCCACGCGGCGCTGCGCCGACTCCGCGAGGTCGCCCCGGACCTCGCCCGCGACGCCCGACCGGGTCGAGGCCCGGCCGATCTGGCCAGCGGTCTGGAGGTGAACCCGTGAACGAGCAGGAGCTGCGCCGACTGCTGACCGTCAGCGTCGAGGACGTGCTGCCCAGCCAGCCGGCCGCCGCCGGATGGGAGCGGGCTCGGCGTACCCGGCGCACCCGGCGGGCCGTCGCGGTGGTCGCCCTGGCCGTGGTGCTGGTCGGTGGCGGCACGGTGGCGGCGCTGCGACCGCCCGCCGATCCCGCGCCGGTCCCACCGGTGGGTCCGACGGTGACCCCGACCGTCGACCCCTCCCACGCGGGTCCGGTGCAGAAGCCGCCCGCCGAGCTCACCTTCCCGCCCGATCCGTTGGCCCGGCTCGGCGCTCCGGCGACGGTGCCGCTCTCCGAGCGACCGGTCCAGCAGGCAGTGGCACTGTTCCAGCCGGTGGACGAGGAGAATCGCGCGGACGGCCCGGTCCGGGTGCTCGGCAACGACGGCGTGGTGCGCAGCCTCGACGTGGTGACGTTGGCACCGACCCGCGACGCGAGCGGCAACGAGGCGGGCGCGCTGAAGCCGGGAGTACTGTCGCCGGACGGCCGGCAGGCCGCGTTCGCGCAGACCAAAGAGCTGGTCCTGATCGACCTCAGCACGGCAGCCGTCCGCCGGATACCGCTCGACGGCTACCTGGAGCTGGTGGTGTGGGCGCACGACCGGGTGCTGGTCGGCGGCGACGACCGGACGTACGCGGTGGACCGGGTCACCGGGGCGGCCAGCATCATCGACGTGTCGACCTGGGAGTTGATCGCACCCGACCCGGACGCCGGCCGGGAGGCCCCGTTGATCGAGACCTACGGCGAGGGGACCAGCCTGATGCTGCGCAGCCGGACCGCCCGGGAGGGCGAACTCCGCTCCGAGCAGCCGGTCAACGCCTCGCAGCTGCCCTCGCCCTACCAGGTCAACGAGTTCTACGGCCGAGGCTGGTTGCACGGTGAACGGCTGGCCCGGGCGGCCTGGATCACCAGCAGCGAGATCAACGGTGCCGAGGGGGCGGCGGTGCTGGACGCACGGACCGGCGCCGTAGTCCACCTGCTCGACCTCGGCCGGGATCGCGCCAAGGGCTGCTGTGAGGTCCTGGGCTGGGACGGCAGGGGCGCGGTGCTGCTCCGACTGGAACCGGCCGCCCTGGCCCGCTGGTACCCGGAGACCGGCGAGATCACCGGCATCGTTCGCGACCTGCGCGGTCCGATCGCACTGGCCGGCTGAAACACCGTCCCCGCGCGACGTTCACTGTCACGCGGGGACGGTCGTGCCGGTCAGGCGGCCAGGCCGCCCGGCTGGTCGCCCTTCACCACAGGTGCCCGGACCAGGTTGCCCCACTCGGTCCACGAGCCGTCGTAGTTGCGCACCTGCGGGTAACCCAACAGGTGCCGCAGCACGAACCAGGTGTGGCTGGACCGCTCCCCGATCCGGCAGTACGCGATCACGTCGTCGTCGGGGCTCAGCCCGAGCTGGTCGGCGTAGATCGCCTTCAACTCGTCGGCGGACTTGAACGTGCCGTCCTCGTTGGCGGCGGACTTCCACGGCTTGCTGACCGCACCCGGGATGTGCCCACCGCGCAACGCACCCTCCTGCGGGTAGTCCGGCATGTGCAGCATCTCGCCGGTGTACTCACCCGGCGAGCGGACGTCGACAAGTGGCCGACCGGCGGCGATGTGCGCCATGACCTGCTCACGGAAGGCCCGCAGCGGGGCGTCGTCGCGCAGCGGCACCGGGTAGTCGGCGCGCGGGCGGGCCGGCTTGTCGCGGGTCACCTCGCGTCCCTCGGCGATCCACTTCTGCCGACCGCCGTCGAGCAGTCGCACATCGGCGTGACCGAAGAGCGAGAAGACCCAGAGGGCGTACGCGGCCCACCAGTTGAAGTTGTCGCCGTAGAAGACGACGGTGTCGCCCCGGCCGATGCCCTTCGCCGCGCACATCTCGGCGAAGCTCTTCGGGTCCAGGTAGTCCCGGGTCACCTGGTCGTTCAACTCCAGGTGCCAGTCGACCTTGACGGCACCGGGAATGTGACCGGATTCGTAGAGCAGCACGTCCTCGTCGGACTCGACGACGACGAGGCCCTCGTCGCCCAGATGCGCGGCCAGCCACTCGGTGGTGACCAACCGCTGCGGGTCCGCGTACGACTGGAGGCGGGGATCGGGATCGTTCGGCACAGACATGATCCCAAAGGTACGCCGGATCGCCGCCCGCGACCGCTGTAACGCCGGCCGGCCCACCGCCCCCGCACGGGATGGTGGGCCGGTCGGCATTCGCCGGATCACGATCGCCCCGGCGAGGCCACCCGCCGGGTTGCTCCGGCTAGCTGCTCGGCGGCTGGTTGCCGACGAAGAAGGTGAACGACGCCGAGTCCGACTGGGTGCCGTCCCCGTCGATGCTCCAGACGGTGAGCGAGGTCAGGCCGGCCTTCGTCGGCGCCCAGGTCACCGACGCGGTGCCGTCGGCCGCCGCGGCCACGGTGCTGGTCACAGTGCCGAAGCGATAGCGGTAGCTGACCACGTCGGGCTGGCGCGGGGTGAAGGTGAAGACCCCGGGCACGCCCGGCCCCCCACTGGTGACGCCCTGCTGATAGACCGTCGCGGTGATCTTCGGCGCGGTGCTCAGCCGGAAATTGCTCGACGCGGTCGCGGTCACGCCGTCGGCGGTCACGCTGGTCACCGAGAGCGTCCGGTAGCCACCCCGGGTCGCGGTGACGGTCAGCGTGGCGGTGCCGTCGGCCGCCGCCTCCACCGTCTGCTCCGGGTCGCCGTCCAACTGGAACCGGTATCGGACCACCCCGGCCATCTGCGGCTGCACCGTGAACGTGGTCGGCACACCGATCTCGGTGAGTCTGCCGGTGATGATCGGCGCGACATCGCTGGCCCGGAATTCGTACCGCGCCTCGGGCGAGCGGTTCCCGGCCGCGTCGAGGCTCCACACCACGAGGGTGTTGGGCCCCGCCTCCGGGCGGAGCGTGACAGTGGCCGAGCCGCCCGGCCCGTCCGCCGACACCACCTGGACACCGTCGCCGCCGAGCAGCTCGTACCGGAAACCAACAGCGTCCGGTGTGGCCGCCGCGTCGAAGGTGAACTGTCCCGGCAACGCCGGGTGCCAACCGTCGACCGGGAAGTCACTGGAGGTGACGACCGGCGCGGCCTCCGGGCCCTGGAAGTCGGTCCGGAGGTAGCAGAGGCCGCTCCACTCGCCGGTCGCCTGGCTGTCCGCCGCCCGGACCTGCCACGCGTACACCCGGTCGTGGGTCAGCACCTCCCGTTCGAAGAGGCCGCTCTCCCGATCGCCGTCCCGCCCGTTGTACCCGAACCGTTCGATCCGGGCCGCCGGCTCGTCGACCGGCCAGAGCGCGAAGGTGGTGGTCAACCGGTCGGTGCCGCCGTTCGCGTCGATGTCCGGGTCGTGCAGGACGGCGGAGAGCGTCAGGTCGTCGTTCTGCCACCACTGGTACGGCTCCGCCGTGGTGCACGGTTCGCCGGAGGTCTGCAGCTCGGTCGGCACACCCGGCGGCTGGTTGTCGTCGATGGCAGGCGCGTTCGGTACGTCGTTCGCTGCGGCCGGCACGGCCGTCAGCGTGAGCGTCCCGGCGGCGACCGCCACGGAAAGCCCCGTCGCCAGCAGCGCCCGGAGCGGTCGTGCGGATGTCGTCGTGCCAGGTATGAGGGTCATCCCCCAGCCACCTTTCCCCGATGTCCCCGCCTTCCGATCAGCGGGGGCAGCGGATGTTATCGGGGCGGGCGGACATCGGGCGACCCCGATTCGATCAGTGCACTCCACAGTGGAGGCGTCAGCGCCTGTTCAGGCGCGGCGGTGGACGATCCGGCCGGCTACCACTGTCACCAGACAGGTGCCGTCGTCGCCGTGCACCGCGAGGTCGGCCCGACCGTCCGGACGCAGCGTCGGCACCACGGCGGTGGGCAGCACCAGCAGGTCGCTCCGCTCGGCGGCGGCCCGCAGCGCCGGGTCGGCCAGGTGTTCCGCCAGGACCGCCGTCACCCCGGTACGCAACAGCGCGTGCACCCGTTCGCGCGGGGTCGGTGCGGGCGGCAGCGGACCGTCGTGCAGCAGACCCGGCCCCAGCGTCCCGGGCCAACGGCGAACCCGGGCCCCGGCGTACGCCGCACTCAACTCGGCCAGCGGGCCGACGGCCGCGACCCGGTCGCCGCTGACCAGCACAGCGTGCTCCGGCACCGGTTCGCCGTCCCGGTCGCGGCACAGCAGGGCCGCGGTGTGCAGGGTGAGCACGCTCAGTCGACGAGCGGGCCGAGTTGCGGGCGCTTCGCCGTCACCGTGTCGCCGGACGACCGACCGGTCAACCGCCGCTTCACCCACGGGGCGAGGTGCTGACCGGCCCACCGCAGATCGGCGGCGCGGGCGGCCAGCCACGGCGAGGGTGCCGGGTGCGGCGGGACCATCAGCCACTCCTCGTCGCAACCAACCCCCAGGGCGTTCAACACCTGGCCGGCGACCCGCCGGTGGCCGGCCGGGGAGAGGTGCAACCGGTCGGTGCTCCAGAGCATCGGGTTGAGGAATGTGTCGTCGGCGTACAGGTCGACCATGATGGCGCCGTGCCGCTCGGCGGTCTCGCCGACCGCCTGGTTGAGCAGCTGCACCCGGGGTGCGACGAGGCGTTGGCCGGGCAGCCGGGCCATCACGTCCGCGAACCGGAAGAGGAGCACGTCAGCGCCGCCCGAGCGCAGTTGCCGGACCACCTCGTCGAAGCGGGCGACCAGCGTGTCCGGGTCGAAGGTGCGCCGCAGCACGTCGTTGCCACCGGCCGCGAAGCTGATCAGATCCGGCTTCATCGCCACCGCGGAGGGCACCTGCTCGGCGACCACACTGGGGAAGAGCCGGCCCCGGATGGCCAGGTTGGCGTACCGGAAGTCGGGGCCCGCCTCGGCGGCGAGTCGGGTCGCCACCAGGTCCGCCCAGCCCCGGTAGGTGCCGTCCGGGTACGCGTCGTCCATGCCCTCGGTGAAGCTGTCCCCGACCGCGACAAAACTGCGCCAGCGCACCCGCGCCTCCCTCACGCCACTTGTTGCCTGCGGCGACCAGTCTGTCACCGCGGGATCGCCCGGTGCCGCCCCGAATCCGCGACGTGTCGGAGGTCATTGCCCAGTTGCCGCCCGGCAGCCTGATTCGACGCCGGATCGCCGATATCGGGTGTTGCGCCGCCGATATCCGCGATGTCGAAACGGGATGGCTCAGCCTGACGCATCGACCGTAGGCTGCCCGGATGCTGCTACGCATGTCGACAGTGCTGCTGCGGACCCTGCGCGAGGACCCGGCCGACGCGGAGGTGCCGAGTCACCGGCTGCTGCTGCGTGCCGGTTACATCCGTCGGGCCGCACCGGGCGGCTACACCTGGCTGCCGCTGGGCAAGCTGGTGCTGGACCGGATCACCGAGGTGGTACGCGCCGAGCTGTTCGCGATCGGCGACCAGGAGGTGCACTTCCCGGCACTGCTGCCGGCCGAGCCGTACCGCACGAGTGGCCGGTGGGCCGAGTACGGCGACGACATCTTCACCCTCGCCGACCGGCGCGGCGCCGAGCACCTGTTGGCGCCCACCCACGAGGAGATGGCGGCGCTGCTGGTCAAGGACCTGTTCACCTCCTACCGGGACTTCCCGGTGACGCTGTTCCAGGTGCAGACGAAGTTCCGCGACGAGGCGCGGCCCCGGGCCGGGCTGCTGCGCGGCCGGGAGTTCCTGATGAAGGACGCGTACTCCTTCGACCTGGACGAGGCCGGGCTGCGCGAGGCGTACGCCCGGCACCGCTCCGCGTACCGGCGGATCTTCGACCGGTTGGGTCTGGACTACACGGTGGTGCAGGCGATGTCCGGCGCGATGGGTGGCTCGGCGTCGGAGGAGTTCCTGGCCGCGACGCCGGTCGGCGAGGACACCTTCGTGGGCTGCACCTCCTGCGACTACGCGGCCAACACCGAGGCGGTCCTCACCCGGGTGCCCGCCGCCGGCGATCCGGCCGCGCAGCCGGCCGCCGAGGTGCACGACACCCCGGAGACCTCGACGATCGCCAGCCTCGTGGAGTTGGCCAACGCGCGCCGGTTGGGCGGTCGGGACGGCTGGACCGCCGCCGACACCCTGAAGAACGTCGTGCTGTCCATCCGGCAGCCGGGCGCGGAACGGGCCGTGCCCCTGGTGGTCGGGCTGCCCGGTGACCGGGAGGTCGACCTGAAGCGGGTCGGTGCCGCACTGCACCCCGCGCAGGTGACCGTCTTCGAGGAGTGGGCCGAGCATCCGGAGCTGGTACGCGGCTACATCGGGCCGCAGCTGCTCGACAAGCTGGGCATCCGTTACCTGGTCGATCCCCGGGTGGTGGCCGGGTCGGCGTGGCTGACCGGGGCGAACGAGTCGGGCCGGCACGCGACCGACGTGGTCTGCGGACGGGACTTCACCCCCGACGGCACCATCGAGGCGGCCGACGTGCGCCCCGGCGACCCCTGCCCCGACTGCGGGACGGGCGAGCTGACCATCCGGCGGGGCATCGAGATCGGGCACATCTTCCAGCTCGGCCGCCGGTTCACCGACGCCTTCGCTGTCGACGTGCTCGGGCCGGCCGGCAAGCCGGTCCGGCCGACCATGGGCTGCTACGGCATCGGGGTCTCCCGGGCGGTGGCGGCCGTCGCCGAACAGCACCACGACGACCGGGGGCTGGTCTGGCCGGCGGCGATCGCGCCGTGTGACGTACACCTGGTGGTTGCGGGCAAGGGCCCGCAGCTCGACGCGGCGCTGGAGCTCGGCGGGCGGCTCGCCGCGGCCGGCCTGCGGGTGCTGGTCGACGACCGCACGCACGTCTCGGCCGGGGTCAAGTTCACCGACGCCGAGCTGATCGGCATCCCCCGGGCCGTCGTGGTCGGCCGCCGACTCACCGAGGGGTACGTCGAGCTGCGCGAGCGGGCCGGCGGCGAGCGCACCGAGCTGCCGCTGGACGGTCTGCTGGATCGACTCGTCAACGAGGTACGCCAGGAACGTGCGAGCCTGGTGTAGCCACGGCGTCACTGGGTAGTGCAGTCGGATCGGTGGAAACGTCTTCGGAGGCTCTCATGACCGGTTACCGGGTCAGCGACGTGATGACCAAGCAGGTGGTGTACCTGCCGGCCGAGACCACTCTGGACGAGGCGGCCAGGGTGATGAAGGAGGCCGACATCGGTGATGTGGTGGTGACCGATGGCGCCAGCCTCGCCGGCATGCTCACCGACCGGGACATCGTGGTGCGGGCCGTGGCGGAGAACAGCTCCCCGGCGGCCACCACCATCGGTGCGATAGTGACCCGCGAGGTCGTCATGATCGAGCAGCACTGCACGGCGGGTGAGGCGGCGGCGCTCATGCGGGATCGGGGCATCCGACGGGTGCTGGTCTGTGACAGTGACCGCAAGCTGGTGGGGATCGTCTCGCTCGGCGACCTGGCCATGCAGCTCGACCCCACCAGCGCGCTCAGCGAGATCAGTGAGCAGTCGCCCACTGTGTGACCGGGGCTCCGGCACCACGGCGGTAGCCTCGACGCATGGCTGACATGCCGGCCCGACTGGCCGAGATCGTCGACGAGTTCGCGGCCGCGCCGCGCGACCTGGTGCTGGAGATGCTCCTGGAGTACGCGGACGTCATCCCGGCGCTGCCGGAGGGTGCCGCGGAGCGCGAGGGCATGGAGCAGGTGCCCGAGTGCCAGACGGCGTTCTTCCTGCGCGCCCGGGTGACACCGGAAGGCACCGTCGAGACGCTCTTCGACTGCCCGCCGGAGGCGCCCACCACCCGGGCGTTCGCCGGGATCCTCGCCGAAGGGCTCGCCGGCGCGAGCGCCGAGCAGGTGCTGGCCGTACCGGACGACCTCTACCAGCGGATGGGGCTGGCGCAGGCGATCAGCCCGCTGCGGGTCCGGGGCGGCACGGCGATCCTGGGTCGTCTCAAGCGTCAGATCCGGGAACAACGCGGCTGACCGCGAGGTTGGCACCGGTCATGGAGATCGAGATCTACGCGGACGTCATCTGCCCGTGGTGCTACATCGGCAAGCGCCGCCTGGATGAGGCCCTCGCCAGCTACCCGGGCGAGGTGACGGTCCACTACCGGCCGTTCCAGCTCGACCCGTCGCCGGTGCCGCAGCCCCTGCCGCTGGTGCAGGCGTTGGCCGGCAAGTTCGGCGGTCCGGGGCGCGCCCGGCAGATGGTCGACCACGTGACCCAGGTCGCGGCGGCCGACGGGCTGCGGCTCGACTACGACCGCGCGGTGATCGCCAACACCTTCGAGGCGCACCGGCTGGTCTCCTGGGCGAGCGACCAGGGCAGGGCCGCCGAGATGGTCGAGGCGCTGTACCAGGCGCACTTCAACCACGGCGTCGACGTCGGGTCGCGGGAGGCGCTGGCCACCCTGGCCGGCGAGGTCGGCCTGGACGCGGCCGACGCCCGCCGGTTCCTCGACTCCGACGAACGCGTCGCCGACGTCACCGCCGCCCTGGCCCACGCTCAGGCCCTGGGCATCACCAGCGTGCCGACCTTCGTGCTGGCCGGGAAGTACGCGGTCTCCGGCGCGCAGGAGGTGCAGACGTTGCTCGCCGCGCTGGCCGAGGTGGAGCAGCGCGAATCCGCAGCCCACTCACACTGAGTCACCAGCGGCCAGCATCCGGCATCGATGATCACGATGTTTCACGTGCAACGACATCGATGCCGATGCGTGGTCAGGCCGGCCTGGCCAGCCCTTCCACCACCTGCGCTCCGGGCAGCGCGCCCAACGCCGGCCCCGGCAGCGCGATCTTGCTGTGCCGTACGCCGGACCCGACGATCACGTGCGGTGTGGCGATGACCCGCGCGTCCACCAGGATCGGCCACTGGGCCGGCAGCCCGATCGGGGTGATGCCGCCGTACTCCATGCCGGTCAACTCGACAGCGTCGGCCATCGGGGCGAAGCTCGCCTTGCGGACGTCCAACGCCCGGCGGGCCACGCCGTTCACGTCGGCCCGGGTGGTGGCCAGGACGATGCAGGCCGCGTAACGGACCACACCCTCACGCTTGCCCGCCACCACGACACAGTTGGCCGACACGTCCAGCCCCACCTCGTACGCCGCGCAGAACGCCGCGGTGTCGGCGAGGTCGGCGTCGATCGGCGCGACCAGCACGTCGTTGACGTCCACCGGGGCGCTGGCCGGCCACTGGGCGATTGCCTCCGCGACCGGCGGGGCGAGCAGATCGAGGCGGGCGCGGGCCGGTTCCGTCTTCAGCGTTCCCATCACGGGTGCGATCCTCGCATCCGCGACGTTGAACCGTCCGGCGGCTCCCCGTCCGCCCGGCGACGCCACCGGGCCGGGCCGGACCGATCCGGCGCTCAACTGCCGGCGAGGAAAGCGTTGTCGCGCATGAAGGAGCGGTCGCGGGCGGCCGCCAACTCCTCTTCGCGCTGAGCCTTGGCCCGTTGCAACTCCAGATCCTCGAACGCGTGCCGGACACCCAGCCGGATCACGCCGTAGAGGAAGACGAAACCGAAGACGTAGAGGATCACCGTGGTGACGACAGCGAACATGGCGTCACGGTAAGACGAACGTGAACCGTTGTTGCGCTCATCTCCGCCCGGTTCCCCCGTACGTGTCAGCGGAGGGCGGCGGTTGAGCCGGACCGGATCAGGTCCAACCCGGTCAGCAGCGCGAAGAACGCGATCACGATCTCGCTGACGATCCAGGCGTGCCCCTCGGCCCATTCCCGCATCCGGGTCAACACCCGCGCCGCCCTGCTCCCGAGCAGCAGCAACGCCAGCAGCGGCAGCCCGAGCAGGAGCACTGTGAACAGCACGAACGGCACCAGGTGCCACCACGGCAGATCGTGACGGGCCACGCTCGCCCCGACGGTGGCCATGGTGAGGTCGTCCGTGGGGGTCGCCACGAAGAGCAGCGCACCCAGCCGCAGCGCCTGCGGCGGGTCGGCGCGCTCGATGCCGCCCAGCCAGCGCGGCGGTCCGGACCGGTTGCGGCGTAGCCAGATCAGCACGGCCAGGATCACCAACAGGGCCAGCACCACCAGGTCGATGGCGGGACCGCGATCGACCCTCCCGGCGACGGCGCTCGCGTCGGCCGCCACTCCACCCACCAGCCGGGTCACCAACCACGCCACAGTCACCCCGGCGGCCACCACCAGCCCCGCGCCGGTGAGGAAGCCCAGCGACGCGGCCCGGGGCCGATCCGACGAGGCGAGGAAGACCGCCACCACCAGCTGCGTCCCGGCGACCATGACCACGGCGAGCGGCAGGACGGTCAGGAGGTTCATCGCCCGCCATCCTTCCGGCACCGGCAGCCGGAACGCGGCCGAATCCGCGGATCACCCGCCTTGTCGCACACCCCCGCCCACCACCACCCGGCCGGCGAGCACCGCCCCGAGCAGGGCCAGCCCAGCGGCCACCACGAGCGTCGTCGTGTAGCTGGCCGGGCCGGGCGCACTCCCGGCCGCCAGCACAGCCCCGGTCAGAGCGAGCACGGTGGCCGCGAAGAGGGAGTCGCTCAGTTGCAGTGACGAGCTGTTGCGACCCTGCTCACCCGGCGCGGAGAACTCCAGCGTGAGCACCGACAACGACGGATAGAGCAACCCCATGCCCAGACCGGCGACCGCCCAACCGACAACGGCGACAGCCACCGGGAGCTCGGGCCGGACGGCCAGCGCCACAGTGGCGGTGCCGATCGTGATGCAGCCCAGCCCGACGCGCGGCAGGGTGGCCCGCGATGCCGGCACCGGAATGCGGCCCTGCAACCAGGAGCCCACCGACCACGCCAACGCGCCGACGGTGAGGACCAGTCCGGCCGCTGTCGGCGAGAGGCCCCGCTCCCGCGACAGCATCAGCGGGATGACCACCTCGGCACCGACGAAGGCCGCCGACGCCAGGCCCCGCAGCCCCACGACGGTGGGCAACCCTCGCGCCGCCCGGAGGAACCCGGCCGGCAGCAGTCGCGGGGCGCAGACCAGCAGGCCAACCACGGCGAGCGCGACCAGCACCAGGGCGGTGGCACCGCGCTGCTGTCCCCCGATGTGCAGCAGTGCGGCACTCACCGCGGCCCCACACGCCCAACCGATCCGCCCGAGCGCGCCCGCCGGTGGGCTCGCGGCCACACTCCGGCCCAACGACCGCAGGCCCGGATGGATCAGCAGCACCGCCGGCACCGCCACCGCCGGCACCGCCAGGAAGACCCACCGCCAGCCCAGGTACTGCACGATCAGGCCGGCGACAGCCGGCCCCACCAGCGACGGTACGACCCACGCCGCAGCGAACGCCGCGAAGATCCGCCGGTGCAGCTCCTGCGGGTACGCGTGCCCGACGATCACGTAGAGCGCCACCGAGAGCAGCCCGGAGCCGAAACCCTGCACGACCCGCCCGACGACGAGCGCGCTCATCACCGGGGCGGTGCCGGCGATCAGCAACCCCACCACGAACCAGGCGACGCCGTGCCACATCGGCCCGCGAGGCCCCCGGGCGTCGCACCAGATTCCGGAGACCACCATGGCCAGCACACCGGTGGCGAACGGGCCACCGAAGGCGATCCCGTAGAGCGCCAGCCCGTCCAGGCTGCGGGCGACCGTCGGCATCGCCGTACCGACCGCCAACGCCTCGAACGCGAGCAGTGAGATCAACGCGACGCTGCCCACCGTCATCGCGCGGAACCGGGGTGCGAAGAGCCCTGGTGCGGCGGGTGCGGCGGTGACGGCTGTGCTCGACATCGGCCGAGCATGCGACCTCAACCCTGATTCATGTCAACCGTCCGGTGACCCGGCTCTCGTCACGCGTCCTGCAGAACCTCCCCGAGACCGCGCGCCAGACCGGAAAAATGCTGGTCTGCCAACACGTGGCCGGCGGTGATCACCACAGCGATCGGCCACTCGATGACCTGCAGCGCGGCGAGCACGCCGAGCCCGGCGTAGTAGACGACCTTGTCCGGTGGCGGCACCGCCACGTCACCCAGCATCGGCAGTTGGACCCGACGGCTGTACATCCGCATGTTCTCCCGCGAACCGTTGAGATGTCGCGTCAGCGTGCTCATGCCGGCCTCCCCATGTCCGGTGATGCTCGTCGGATTCCACGGCCCAACCCGTCCATGCGCCAGCGACGACGGAAAATTCCGCCGCTCAGGGGGCATAACGGATGGCAGGTCGGGAAGCCAGGCCGCCGGACGTGAGCGCGGTGGGAGGACGACATGGCCAAGGTCAGGACCAGCGGCAACAGGGAGCCGGGCTGGCGTCCGTCCAGCCGTACGCCTCGATGACGGCGGCGGGTCGCGCTGCCGGCCGCATCCTGCCGTCCTTCGGCGTGCCGCACCTGATCGGCGAGGCGTCCCGGACCGTCGGGTCGGCCGCGACCCGGCTGGCCCGGTCGGTCGGGCTCAGCCGGCGTCGGGTCTGGTCACGCCCCGGTCGGCACCACATCGAGGTACACGGCGTGTGCCAGGAGGGCGGCGACCAGCTCGCCCGGCAGGTCGAGGGTGCGCTGGAGCGGATGCCCGGGGTGGCCTGGGCCAGGGTGAACGCTCCATCCGGGCGGGTGGTGGTGGCCGTGCAGGCCCCCGAACCGGATCTCGACGACCTCATCGCCACCATCAGCCGGGTCGAACGGACCTGCGATCACGAGCCCGATCCGGAGATCCCACCCCCGCACCCGCCCGAGGAGGGCCCCCACAACCCGCGCACCCTCGGCGCGCTCGCCTCGGACGCGCTGGGTCTGACCCTCTGGGCGGCCACCCGGATCCTGCCGTTCGCGCCGCTGCCCGGTGAGGTGGCCGGCGTGCTGGCGGCGGTCGACCTGCAACCGAAGCTGCACGCGTTCCTCGGCAGGACACTGCGCTCCGACCCGCGCGCGGAGGTCCTCTTCCCGCTGGCCGAGGCCGTGGTGCAGGGTCTCACCGGCCGCTGGACCGGCATCGTCCTCGACGGCGCCCAACGGCTCGTGGAGTGGGGTGAGGACCGGGCCCAGTTCTCCGCCTGGGAAAACGCGGAACCCCGACTGACCGGGGACCCCGAGCGTGCCGTCGCCCGGTGGCCGATAGCCGACCGTCCCCGACCCAAGCCGCACGGCCCGGTCGAGCGGTACATCAACCGGATGCTCGCCGCCGGCGCGGCGGCCGGCGCGGCGGCGGTGCCCTTCGCCGGGCGCAAGCGGGCCGCCGCGCTGGGCCTGTCGGCGCTGCCGAAGGCGCCCGGCAGTGGACGTGAGGGGTACGCCGCCCAGCTCGGCCGGATGCTGGCGCGGCGCGGGGTGATCGCGATGGACCGCAGTGTGCTGCGGGAGTTGGACCGGATCGACACGCTCGTGCTCGACGCCGCGGTGCTCGGCTCGGACCGGGGCGTACTCGCCGACCTGGCGCCGGCGTCCGACGCGGACGTCGACGAGGTGGCCGAGCGGGCCTTCGCGTTGTTCGACCCGGACGATCCGGCCGCTTCCCGTGCGGCGGACGGCTGGCGGCTCGGACCGTTGGACCAGATGCCCGCGAACCACCTGGACGCCATCGCGGACGCGGGCCGGCTGCGCTCGGCCGGCGGCCAACTGCTCGGCCTCGCCCACGGCGACCGGCTCGCCGCCCTCCTGCGGGTCGAGCCGGAACCCGCACCCGGTGTCGACGGGCTGCCGGCCGCCGCGCGGCGGGCCGGCCTGCGGCTGATCGTTGCCGGTGGCGACGAGCAGCGGTACGGCTTCGCCGACGCGATGCTGCCCGGCGGGGACCAGTTGGTCGAGTCGGTCCGCAGACTACAGCGCGACGGCGCGATGGTGATGCTCGTCTCCGCCGACCGCAAGGCGCTCGGCGCGTCCGACTGCGGTCTCGGGTTCGCCGCGCCGGAGGAGCTGCCCCCGTGGGGCGCACACCTGCTGGTCGGTGCCGACCTGCGGGTGGTGGCCCTGGTGATCGAGGCGACCGGGGTGGCTCGGCGTACCGCCCAGCAGAACATTCGGCTGGCCATGGCCGGCACCGGTCTCGGGGCGCTGGGCGCGTTCACGGCCCCGCCGACCGAACTGCCCGGCCGGTCGCTCGTCGCGGTGAACGGCGCGGCCGGGTTGGCCTTCGCGAACGGGGTCTGGCAGGCCCGCCGGTTGCACGACCAGTCGGACACCCCGGCACCGGTGACGACCGCCTGGCACCTGATGCCCGTCGGTACGGTGCTCGACCACCTGCGCTCCACGCCGGACGGCCTGACCAGCGCGGAAGCGCAGCGCCGACGCCACAGCTCGGGCGCCGACGGCGGTGCCGAACCCGGAAGTGGTGGGCTGCTGCGCGCCTTCCTGGACGAGCTGTCCAACCCACTCACCCCGGTGCTGGCCGCCGGGGCGGTGCTCTCCGCGTCGTTCGGTTCACTTGTCGACGCCGCGCTGGTGAGCAGCGTGGTCGGTGGGTCCGCCCTGATCGGGGCGGTGCACGAACGCAACACCGAGAGGTCACTGGCGGAGCTGCTGTCGCGGTCGGCGGTGACCGCACGGGTCCGCCGGGACGGCGCCGATCAGGTGCTCGCCGCCGAGGACCTGGTCCTCGGGGACGTCATCGCCCTCGAACCGGGAGACTCGGTGCCCGCCGACTGCCGGGTGCTCGAGTCGGTGGGCCTGGAGGCCGACGAGTCGTCGCTGACCGGTGAGTCGCTGCCGGTCGCCAAGTCCAACCGGCCGGTGGTCGCCGCCGCCGTCGCCGACCGGCACTCGATGCTCTACGAGGGCACCACGGTCGCCGCCGGGCACGGCACCGCAGTGGTGGTGGCGACCGGCAACGACACCGAGGCCGGGCGCAGCCTCGCGTTGGTGCGGCAGGCACCCCCGACCAGTGGGGTGGAGGCTCGGCTCGGCTCGTTGACCAGCACCGCCATCCCGCTGGCGGCCGGTTCCGCGATAGCGGTGGCCGGCGCGGGCCTGCTTCGGGGCGTACCCCTGGCCGAAACGGCGGCGACCGCCGCGAACCTCGCCGTGGCGTCGGTGCCGGAGGGGTTGCCGTTCCTGGTCAGCGCGGCGCAGCTGGCCGCGGCCCGGCGGCTGGCCGAGCACGGCGCGTTGGTCCGCAACCCGCGCACCATCGAGGCGTTGGGCCGGGTGGACGTGCTCTGCTTCGACAAGACCGGCACCCTCACCGAGGGCCAGTTGCTGCTCGCCGGAGTCGGCGACGGCGTCGGTGACCGGTACGCGCCGGTGGACCGGTTGGACGACCGGCTCCGGATGACGTTGGCCGCGGCGCTGCGGGCCACCCCCGCCGCGAAGAATCCGGAGGAGTTGGCGTTGCAGACCGACCGGGCGGTCCGGCGGGGCGCCGGGGAGGCCGGCGTGGTGGAGCAGACCGGTGCCGCCGGCTGGCACGCTGCCGGGGGCCTGCCGTTCGAGCCGTCCCGCGGCTACCACGCGAGCATCGGACGGACCGACGGTCACCTGCTGTTGAGCGTCAAGGGTGCTCCGGAGACGGTGCTGCCCCGCTGCTCGTCCCGACGCACCGACGGCCGTCAGGAGCCGCTGGACGACGCCGGCCGCGCCGAGTTGGAACGGATGCTCGCCGACCGGGCCGGTGCCGGAAACCGGATCCTGGCCGTCGCCGAGTGCCCGGTGAACGACTCGACGGTCACCGACTCCGACGTTCGAGGGCTCACCTTCGTGGGTTTCCTGGCCCTCGCCGACGGTGTGCGGGAGAGCGCCGCCCCGGCGGTACGCCGGATCCGGCAGGCCGGCGTGCACACCATCATGATCACCGGCGATCATCCGGCCACCGCCGAGGCGATCGCCGCCACCATCAGCGACCACGACGAACAGCGGGTGGTCACCGCCGGTGAACTCGACCAACTGGACGACGACGCGCTCGCGGAACGGTTGACCAACACCGACGTGGTGGCCCGCTGCACCCCTGCCCACAAGGTGCGGATCATCCAAGCGTTGCAGAAGTGCGGGCGGACAGTGGCGATGACCGGTGACGGCGCCAACGACGCCCCGGCGATCCGGCTGGCCGACGTCGGCATCGCCCTCGGCCAACGGGGCACCCCGGCCGCCCGCGCCGCAGCCGACCTGGTGGTCACCGACGACCGGTTGGAAACCATCATCGCGACCCTGATCGAAGGGCGGGCGATGTGGTCGTCGGTGCGGCACGCGCTGAGCATCCTGGTCGGCGGCAACCTCGGCGAGATCGCCTTCAGTGTGCTCAGCGCCGCGGCGACCGGCCGTTCCGCGCTCACCGGGCGACAACTGCTGCTGGTCAACCTGCTCACCGACCTGGCGCCGGCGCTGGCCATCGCGGTCCGGCCACCCGCGTCGGACCGCGCCGACGCGCTGCTGCGGGAGGGCCCGGACAGGGCGCTCGGCGAGAGCCTCACCAGGGAGATCGGGCTGCGGGCGACGGCCACCACGCTGGGCGCGACAGCGGGTTGGACGTTGGCCCGCTACACCGGACGCCGCCAACGGGCGGGCACCGTCGCCCTGGTCTCCCTGGTCGGCACCCAACTCGGGCAGACCATCCTGGCCGGCGGCACCAGCCCGGCCGTGCTGGCCTCCACCGTGGCATCACTGGGCGTGCTGGTCGTGGTGGTGCAGACGCCGGGGGTGAGCCAGTTCTTCGGCTGCACCCCGCTCGGGCCGGTCGGCTGGACCATCGGAGCCGGGTCGGCGCTCGGTGCCACCTTCGCCAACGGCGCACTCACGAAGCTGATGGAGCACGTGCCCCAGGCCCGACCCGACACCGTCTCGACTGACAACAGCGACTCGACGCACTGAGCGTCGGCACGCCGCATGCCGCCGGCTCACCGGGGTACCGGAGCCGGAGGAGGTGGACACCGTGGCAGCGCAACCGCAGGTGACGTTCATCGGTACCGCCACGACGGTGCTACGGATCGGCGGATTCACCCTGCTGACCGACCCGAACTTTCTGCACCGGGGCCAGCGGGCGTACCTGGGCAAGGGGTTGTGGTCGCGCCGGCGCACGGACCCGGCACTGCGGATCGCCCAGCTTCCCGAACTGGACGCGGTGGTCCTCTCCCATCTGCACGGCGACCACTTCGACCGGGTGGCCCGTCGGGAACTGGACCGGGAGCTGCCGATCGTCACCACCCCCGCTGCGGAACGCAAGCTGCGCCGCTGGGGCTTCCAGGCCGCACAGGGCCTGCCGACGTGGTCGTCCCGGGAACTGCACCGCGACGGTACGACAGTGCGCCTCACCTCAATGCCCGGACAACACGGCCCGGGCGTGCTCGACCTGCTGATGCCCGACGTGATGGGCACGATGATCGACGTGGAGCGCTCCGGGCGGCGGGAATTCCGGCTCTACGTCACCGGCGACACCCTCAACCGGCCGCTGCTCACCGCGATCCCCGAACGCTACCCGGACATCGACGCGATGCTGATCCACCTCGGCGGCACGAAGGTCGCCGGGATCCTGCTCACCATGGACGCCCGCCAGGGTGCGGACCTGGTGGAGCTGGTCCGTCCGCGGCTGACCGTGCCAATCCATTACGACGACTATCCGGTCTTCCGCTCCCCGCTGGCGCATTTCGTCGAGGAGGCCCGCCGTCGTGGCTGGGCAGGGCAGGTGCGCACCGTCACGCGCGGCGAAACCATCTCACTCACCCAGCCCGCCTGACCGCGCCGCCGATCCCGGCCGTGCGAATCACCCAACGAGTCACGTCACGGAGACAGCTCCGCGTCGTCGGAAGAGTGGTCACCGGATCGGCGCAGGCAGTGGGATTTCACCGCTGATCGCCTTCTCGGCCAGCTCGACGCGCGCCGGATGGAGTGCGTCCTCGCTCAACGGGTGGGCCGGCACGTTGATGCAGCGCTGGCCTGACCTGGCGCTGCAGACGGGGCACTGCAGGAAGAAGCCACTGGACGGCACCAGTTCGACCCCCTGGGCGAGAGCGGATCTGCCGATCTTGACGATCGCCTGGTACAGGTCGTCGTCCTGGTGCCGGGTAGCGGCGGCGGCGACCTCCCGCATCCCTTCCCAGAACTGTTCGACAGCATTCGGCTCGTCGATGTCTATCCGCATGAGCGCGGATCCCCTGCGAGCAGGGGGCTAAACCCACGGCGTGGCGCGTCGCCCGGGTCCATCCATTCCGGATTGGATCGACCGACTTGCCTTGACCTCAACCAGACGAACCGGGTAGCGCCGGGGTGTTCCGACTATCCGATGCCCCTGGCAACCAGCGCCACCACGGTCGGATTGTGCGTGCTGAGGCCGATCCGATGCGCCCAACGTCCGAGGCCGACCAGTCCGATCTCGCGGGCCTCTTGTTCGGTGACGGCCGCGACGACCGCGCTCAGGGTGGTCGCATGATCGCCTATTCTCGATATGGCGATCGGGTTCACACGTGAGTCATCCGTGGCGCCGTCGTCCTCACACCAAGCGGGCGACACGCCGGCATACTCCACTGTCATGACCCACGTCGGGGTGGCAGGTGATTCCATGGATGCCCGTTACAGCTTCGGCCCAGCAGCGATCTGTGTCGCGGATGCGTGTCGGGTCAGAATGTGGGTTGGCCTGGTCCCGGAGGGCTCCGTCGGCGACCTCTTCGCGCAGTGACCAGTGCTCGATCGGCTGGGCGACCTCACTGGAGAACTGGAGGTCTTCGAAGCCGTAGGTCGCCACATCGCACCTGCACGACGTGCGGCACGCGTTCGCCACGTTCCTGCTCGACCAGGCCGAGGAGCTGCGGACGGTGATGGAGGTGCTTGGGCACTCCACGATCCGGATGAAGGCCGACACCTTGGCCACGTTCTGCCGGCGCGGGCTCGTCAGGCTGCCTCGGCCATTGACCGGATTCTCGGCCACGAGGGGACGGCATAACCGGCTTGGCTGCACTCCGACCGAGATCAACCGGGGAAGGTGCTGGTGGAGCCCAGGGGACTCGAACCCCTAACCCCTGCCTTGCAAAGGCAGTGCTCTGCCAGTTGAGCTAGGGCCCCGTGGTGGCCACCGCGACGATCACTCGTCGCCGGGCCGGACGTCAGCGCAGGTCGGGCGCGGTGGTCGCCTCGTGCCACAGGGCACGCTCATCGTTCGATGCCTTGATCTTGTTGAACACGACGGCGGCCACACCGACGACGCCAGCCAGAATCAGCAGCTTCTTGAACATGGGGCGACCCCTCGCGCTCGACTACCGTCGGACGACTTGCGGTGGGGCTAGATGGAATCGAACCATCGACCTCAGAGTTATCAGCTCTGCGCTCTAACCGACTGAGCTATAGCCCCGCGTTGCGACGAGCAAGATTAACCCATCCGCTCTGCCGGCCCCAAATCGGGGTCCGAGCCTGCGAGCCGGGGCCCGTCGTCGCCTGCAAAAACCTACCTGAGTACGGGACGCCGGAGCGACCGCATTCCGCGATGCTCCGGCGTCCCGGTTGGCTCAGTCCCGCTCGGCGAGGGTCAGCTCGATCCCACCGACCAGGTCGGCGCAGACGTTGTAGACGAACGCGCCGAGCGTGGCCAGCGCGGTGAACAGCACCACGTTGACCAGGCCGATCAGCGCCGAGCTGAGAATCACGCCCTTGGCGGTGATCTGGAAGCCGCTGGTGCTCTGCCCACCACCGGCGTTGACCAGGTCGCTCAGGCTCTCGTTGACGCTCTGGAACACACCCATCGCGTCCAGCGCCAGGTAGAGCACCGAGGTGGCGACCACCACGACGATGAAGAGCACCACCGACACCGCGAATGCGAACTTCATCACGGACCACGGGTCGATCCGCTTCAGGTTCAGCCGGGCCCGGCGCGGCCCGCGGGAGGCGGCCGAGCTGACCGACGTACGCGCCGCGCGCACCGCGTCACCGACGCGGGCGGCCCCCACGGCGGACGGGTTGCCGATCCCCGGCGGCAGGCCACCGCCGCTGGCCGGACGGCCGGCAGTGGCAGTGCCACGCGCCGCCTCCGGCTGCGGCTGGGTCATGCCGGGGGTGATCCGCGGCTGGGTGCCGGTGGACCCGGCCGACGTCGCCTGGCCGGGCCGGACACCGATCGGCTGGGTGGTCGTCGGACGGGTCGAGGGTGTCGCCGCCGGACCCGGAGGGTTGGCGGCGGCCGACGTCGGCGCCTCGGCGCTGGGCGTCGCCTCGGTCTTGTCACCCGCCCCGTCGTCCTCGCCCGGCTGCTCCGGCGGGGGCGTCATACCTGGAGCCCTGGTGAACTTCGGGGCAGGCGCATCGGCGGGGACCGTCGCCCGGCCTACGGCCGCGCGGCCGGTCGCTGGTGTGCCGCCCTTGGCGGCCTCCTCGTCGACCGGGTTGGCCGAGGTCCCCGTGTTCCCCGACTTCGCCTGTGTCTCCGTCATTCAACTAGTCCTGTTCGTCAGGCTCGTCGGCATTGCGAGCAATCGCCACGATAGTCACGCCGTCCGGGAGGTCCATCAGCTTGACCCCCATTGTGTTCCGGTCACGCGTACGGCGTACAGGCTTCACCGGAGTCCGAATGACACCACCATTGCTGGTGATCGCGAACAGCTCGTCGTCCGGATCGATCACCACCGCGCCAACCAGACCACCGCGCCGTTCGGTGATCTTCGCAGTCAACACGCCCTTACCTCCCCGGCCCTGCACCGGGTATTCCTCGATCGGGGTGCGCTTGGCATATCCCCCGTTCGTGGCCACCAGAACGTCCAAACCTTCCCGCACGACCTCCATGGCCAGCAGGACGTCGTCGTCCGTGAAGCGCATGCCGATCACGCCCGAGGTGGCCCGGCCCATCGGCCGCAGCGCCTCGTCGGAGGCGTTGAACCGGATCGCCTGTGCCTTCTTCGAGACCAGCAGCAGGTCGTTCTCCGGGGCAACCAGCGCAGCACCGACCAGCTCGTCCTCATCGCGAAGGTTGATCGCGATGATGCCGCCGGAACGGTTGGAGTCGAACTCCTCGAGCCGCGTCTTCTTCACCAGGCCGTTCTTCGTGGCCAGTACCAGATAGGGGGCTACCTGGTAGTTCGGGATCTCAATGATCTGCGCGATCTGCTCGTCGGGCAGGAAGGCGAGCAGATTGGCCACGTGTTGGCCCTTGGCTACCCTACTGGCCTCCGGCAACTCGTACGCCTTGGCCCGGTAGACCCGGCCCTTGTTCGTGAAGAACAAGATCCAGTCGTGGGTCGAGCAGACGAAGAAGTGGCTGACGATGTCGTCCTGCCGCAGCGTGGCGCCGCTGACGCCCTTACCGCCGCGTCGCTGCGAGCGGTACAGATCGACCTTGGTCCGCTTGGCGTACCCGGTGCGGGTGATCGTGACGACCACGTCCTCGCGGGCGATGAGGTCCTCCATCGAGACCTCGCCGTCGAACGGGATGATCTGCGTCCGGCGGTCGTCGCCCCACTTGGCGACGATCTCGCCCAGCTCCTCCGAGACGATCTTCCGCTGCCGCTCCGGCTTGGCGAGGATGTCCTTGAGGTCGGCGATCTCCAGCTCGAGCTTGGCCAGGTCGTCCACGATCCGCTGCCGCTCCAACGCGGCGAGCCGGCGCAGCTGCATGTCCAGGATCGCGGTCGCCTGGATCTCGTCGATCTCCAGCAGCCGGATCAGGCCCTGCCGCGCGTCGTCCACGGTCGGCGAGCGCCGGATCAGGGCGATCACCTCGTCCAGCGCGTCCAGCGCCTTGCCCAGACCGCGCAGGATGTGCGCCCGCTCCTCGGCCTTACGCAGCCGGAACGCGGTCCGCCGGCGGATCACGTCGATCTGGTGCTCGACGTAGTAGCGGATGAACTGCGCCAGGTTGAGCGTGCGCGGCACCCCGTCGACCAGGGCCAGCATGTTCGCGCCGAAGGTCTCCTGGAGCTGGGTGTGCTTGTAGAGGTTGTTCAGCACGACCTTCGCGACGGCGTCGCGCTTGAGCACCAGCACGATCCGCATGCCGGTACGACCGGAGGACTCGTCGCGGATGTCGGCGATCCCGGCGAGCTTGCCCTCCTTGATCAGCTCGGCGATCCGCTCGGCGAGGTTGTCCGGGTTGACCTGGTAGGGCAGCTCGCTGACGACCAGGCAGGGGCGACCCCGCTTGTCCTCCTCGACCTCCACCACGGCGCGCATCCGGATCGAGCCGCGACCGGTGCGGTACGCGTCCTGGATCGCTGTGGTGCCGACGATCAGGCCGTAGGTCGGGAAGTCCGGGCCCTTGACGATGCCGAGCAGGGCTTCGAGGGTGGTCTCCTCGTCCTCGTCCGGGTGCTCCAGGCACCACTGCACCGCCGCGCCGATCTCCCGCAGGTTGTGCGGCGGGATCTTGGTGGCCATGCCGACCGCGATGCCCTCGGAGCCGTTCACCAGGAGGTTGGGGATCCGCGACGGCAGGATGGTGGGCTCCTTGGCCCGGCCGTCGTAGTTGTCCTGCAGGTCGACGGTGTCCTCGTCGATGTCCCGCAGCATCTCCATCGCGAGCGGGTCGAGCTTGCACTCGGTGTTGTGGCTGACGAACCCGTCCGAGACGAACGAGTGGTCGTCGGTGTCGACTCGGACGCTGTAGACCGGCTGCACACCGGCGTCAGTGATCTGCGCCACCTCGGCGTAGTAGAACCGGCCGTCGACCAACGGCTCGACCACGTCGAGCACCTCGGAGTTGGTGATCCGGGCCGCGATCTCGTCCCGGTCCCGCTCCCACCGTTCGACGCGGTCCACGTTGTGCCGGCGCAGCCAGTCCTGCTCCGTCCAGCGCGTCGCGCCGTGCTCACGGATGAAGTCGCCGACCAGCGGCACGTGGTCGCTGGAGAGCGCCGTGCTGCTCGCCGGCACCTGGGCCAGCTCGGCCTCCAGCTTGGCCTGCTTACGGCCGAGGAAGCCGACGTGCGCGGCGAAGATCCGCGCGTCGCGCCGGTTGGTCACCACGACCTTGATCTCGCCACTGTCGTAGCGGGTCTGCCGGCTGACCACGCCGAACTCCAGCAGCAACTGCTGGACCTCGGCCGCCAATCGCTGGCTGCGAGTCGAGTACGAGATCTGCATGGTGTTGCGCGGCAGCAGCGACGACGAGCCGTCGCCCTCGAACAGCGCCTGGAGGAACGCCCGCTTGACCGCTGCCGGCCCCTGCCAGACGAACTCGGGAACGAACTTCGCGGCGCTGCGCGCGCCCATCATGTCGCCCAGAAGGCTCTCGCGCAGCGCGGTGAGGTCCTGCACATCGAGTTCGTGCAGGGTGCTGCCGGAGGCGATGACCCGCTCACTCACGTAGCGGGGGCCGCCGACGGCCAGGTCGTAGGCCGCGAGAACACGGACGAAGAACTCCCGGTCCACGTTGTTGAACCCGGCGCGGCTCGGGGAGACCCAGCCCTCACTGACGAAGGCGCCGGCGAGGACGGCGGCCTCGACGTGCTCCAGCATCGGGTAGCCGATCTCGTCCGGCACGCTGCGCTGGAGGACAACGCGGTCGCCGGGGGAGATCTCGGCGAGCAGCTTCCACAGCAGGGTCGGCACGCCGGCCACGTCCACCAGGCAGAGCACCGGGTGGTTGTGGGTGCCGGTCAGCTCGTACCCCTCGCGGGTGCGGAGCCGCAGCGTCGGGTGCTCGCCGGAATGGAAGAACTTGCTGGCGCGAACCAGGTCGCCGTTGCGGTCGCGGACCTTGAGGTCGATGTCGGTCTCGCTGGACGGCGCCGCATCGGCCACCACGTCCGCGATCCGCACGCTACCGTCAGCGGTGCGAATCCGGACATCCCCGGTGAGGCAGTAGCGCATCGCGGCGGCGGGATCGTTACCGGGTGAGCCGAAGTTGCCGTTGCCGTCGACCAGCGGGTAGCGCAGCGACCAGGGCTGCGCCATCCGGACCAGCGCGTCGTAGATCGCGGAGTCGCCGTGCGGGTGGAACTGACCCATCACGTCACCGACGACGCGGGAGCACTTCACGTAGCCGCGGTCCGGACGGTAGCCGGAGTCGAACATCGCGTAGAGGATCTTGCGGTGGACCGGCTTGAGGCCGTCCCGGACGTCCGGCAGCGCGCGACCGACGATGACGCTCATCGCGTAGTCGAGGTAGGAGCGCTGCATCTCCACCTCGAGCCCGACCGGTTCGATCCGGTCGTGCGCGACCACCGCGGCGATGGCCTCGGCGGGAACCTCGGGCTCGTTCGGTGTGGACTCGGGAGAATCGGTCACTGTATACCCTTATCAGACTCAGAGTCGTTTTCGTGCTGTGGATAACCGCTGTGGATACCGGCCAAGCTGTGGATAACTCTGTGGACCGCCGGATCGGCCGGGCAGGGCCCGGCCGATCCGGCGCAGTCCGTCAGATATCCAGGAACCGCACGTCCTTGGCGTTGCGCTGAATGAACGACCGGCGCGCCTCGACGTCCTCACCCATCAGCACACTGAACAACTCGTCGGCGGTCGCCGCGTCGTCGAGAGTGACCTGACGCAGGGTACGCGTCGCCGGGTTCATGGTGGTTTCCCACAGCTCGGGATAGTTCATCTCGCCGAGGCCCTTGAAGCGCTGGATGTCGTCCGGCTTGGCGTTCGGCTTCTTCTGCTGGCGCAGCAGGATCAGGCCGTCCCGCTCGCGGTCGGAGTAGGCGTACTGGGCGTCGTCGCCCTTCTTGTTCCACTTGATCTTGTAGAGCGGCGGGGCGGCCAGGTAGACGTGCCCCATCTCGACCAGCGGACGCATGAAGCGGAACAGCAGGGTGAGCAGCAGCGTCTGGATGTGCTGGCCGTCGACGTCCGCGTCGGCCATCAGCACCACCTTGTGGTACCGCAGCTTCTCCATGTCGAAGTCGTCGTGGATGCCGGTGCCCAGCGCGGTGATCAGCGCCTGGACCTCGTTGTTCTTCAGCACCCGGTCGATCCGGGCCTTCTCGACGTTGAGGATCTTGCCGCGGATCGGCAGGATCGCCTGGGTCCGTGGGTCGCGACCCTGCTTGGCCGAGCCGCCGGCCGAGTCACCCTCGACGATGAACACCTCGGACTCGCGGGGGTCGGTCGACTGGCAGTCCGCCAGCTTGCCCGGCATCGAGCCGGACTCCAGCAGCGACTTGCGCCGGGCCAACTTGCGTGCCTGCTGCGCGGCGATCCGGGCCCGGGCCGCCTGGGAGGCCTTCGTGATGATCATCTTGGCCTCGGCCGGGTTGCGGTCGAACCAGTCGACCAGCCGGTCGTTGCAGACCCGCTGCACGAAGCTCTTCACCGGGGTGTTGCCCAGCTTGGTCTTGGTCTGGCCCTCGAACTGCGGGTTGGCCAGCTTGACCGAGATGATCGCCGCGAGCCCTTCGCGGATGTCCTCGCCGGAGAGCTTCTCGTCGCCCTTGAGCAGCTTCTTGTCGGTGCCGTACCGGTTGACCACGCTGGTCAGCGCGGACCGGAAGCCCTCCTCGTGCGTGCCGCCCTCGTGGGTGTTGATGGTGTTGGCGAAGGTGTAGACCGACTCGCCGTACGACTCGTTCCACTGCATGGCGATCTCAAGTGACATGCCCTCCTCTTCGGCCTCGAACTCGACCACGGTCTTGTGGATCGGGCTCTTCGAGGCGTTGAGGTGCCGGACGAAGTCCGCGATGCCGCCCTCGTAGAAGAAGGTGACCTCGCGCTGGCGGCCGTCCTCCTCCTCGGCCACCCGCTCGTCGAGCAGGTGGATGCGGAGGGCCCGGTTGAGGAAGGCCATCTCCTGCAGCCGCCGGTAGATGGTCTGGAAGTCGAAGTCGACTGTCTCGAAGACGTCGGGGTCGGGCCAGAAGGAGACCGCCGAGCCGGTGCGGTCGGTGGCCTCGCCCTTGTCCAGTGGGCTGGGCTTGGAGTTGGTGTACTGCTGCCGCCAGACGAAACCGGACTTGTGGATCTCCACGGCCATTCGGGTGGAGAGAGCGTTCACCACGGAGACACCGACGCCGTGCAGACCACCGGAGACCGCGTACGCCTTGCCGTCGAACTTGCCGCCGGCGTGCAGCACGGTCAGCGCGACCTCGACACCCGGCTTCTTGAGCTTCGGGTGAAGGTCGACCGGGAAACCACGGCCGTTGTCGGTGACCCGGACGCCGCCGTCGGCGAGCAGCACCACGTCGATGGTGTCGCAGTATCCGGCCAGCGCCTCGTCGACAGCGTTGTCGACAACCTCCCAGACGAGGTGGTGCAGACCGCGTTCGCCGGTGGACCCGATGTACATACCGGGCCGCTTGCGAACGGCCTCCAGCCCCTCGAGAACGGTGATCGACTCTGCGCCGTACTCCTGCTTGTCCTGCGCTGCCACCCTCGGCCACTTTCTCGCGTCAGCCGCGCCGGTAGGGGCGCGTCGGGCGCGGGTTCGGCGGACAGGACGCGACGTCGGCGCGCGGACCGGCGCCGGAGACCTCCGGACAGCGGGTCGAACGCGCCGGTCGCCGCGGTTGCCCGCGGATCGCGATCGGCTCGACCCGACGTGGAGAATGAACCTGGGCCACCGGCCCCGTCCCACTCCCGCACCGGGTCTTCGTCTCACTGTCAATCCTACTGTGCGCGGAGGACAGAACCACCACTCGGCACCCTCAGCGAGGCGGCTGAGAAGTCCATAGCCGGCAGAACCCCGTCGCCCACGACTCCCCCCACACGCCAGGCCCGCTTCGCACGCGCCGCCCCGGAACGGGTTGACCCGCGGTCGGGCGGGTCGGGGGTCGCGGCCGAACCGTCAGTGCCGTACGTTTGCGGCGCCCCGGAACCAGCCTTGATCTTTACCGGTTGGAACCGGGACGATCGACCCGATCGACCCGACACGTGCTCTTTAAGAGGTGACAGATGGGGCTGGACAACGTCGCGGTGCACTGGCCGCGGACCGGCCGCTTCTACGATCCGGTGGCGCCGGCCGAGTTCGTCGACTTCGGCGAGATCGTCGACCTACCGCGCATCTCCGCGCCGACCGCGGCGCTGGCCGAGCTCATCGCGAAGACCGGCACCATCCGGGCGACCGCGTACACCGAGTTGGTGGATCTCCTACTCGGCCTCGAAGGTGTGTTGTACGCCACAGACGCCGCCGCCGAGGACGAGGACCCGGTGATCGACCCGGACGGCTGCTCCTGGATCGCGAGCGGCATCGAACGGTTCGTGGCCGCGCACCGCCCCACCGGCGAGGCGGTCACCTTCGAGTCGGTGAGCACCGTGCTGCGTGCTCTGCTCGGCGACGGCCGGTTGGCCGAACAGCAGCTGCGCTGGCTGGAGAGTCGGCTCGACGCGCTGCGCGACGAGCGCGGCGATCCGCCGCAGTGGAACTTCACCTGCGCCGAGCTGGGCGTGCTGGCGGCGTTCTACCGGCGCTGCGCCGAGCGCGGGTTCGCCGTCTACGCCGACGCCTGAGCCGCCGCGTCCGTCTCCGGGCCGGCCGGCCGGTTGGCGGCTGAGATCAGCTGTGTGAGCACCGCGTGCAGGTGTTGCAGGTCCTCGACGGGCAGCCCGAGCCGCTGCACGATCGCGGCCGGGATCAGTTCGGCCTGACTCCGCAGCGCGGCGCCGCTGGCGGTGAGGGTGACGGCGAGGCTGCGCTCGTCGCTCGGGTCGCGTTCCCGGCGCAGGTAGCCGGCCGCCTCAAGGCGCTTGAGCAGGGGTGACAGCGTGCCCGGGTCGAGCTGGAGCAGGCGGCTGAGGTCGCGGCCGGACAACGGCGCGTGCTGCCAGAGGGCCAACATCACCAGGTACTGCGGGTGGGTCAACCCCATCGGTTCCAGCAGCGGCCGGTAGACGGCCACCACGCTGCGCGCGGCGACCGAGAGGGCGAAGCACACCTGCTGCTCCAGGGCCAGCGGGTCGACGCCGTCCGGTCGTTCGCTCATCGGTTGCCCTCCCTCCGCACGATGACTATCGTACCGATAATTGGTGCACCAATCATTCGTACCCCAACGGTCTGCTCGTGCGTCGGGCCTGACCCGGCGGGACGACGTGACCCGGAAAGAGGCGGCAGATGAGCGAGGACGGCGCGGTCACCAGGGCCCCGGGCGAGGGCGGCCGACTGATGCGGTGGGCCTTCCGGCACCTCGCCGGCCCCGCCGAAGGGGTGCAGGGCGCGGTGCAGGGCGGTTCGGCCGAGGCCCGCGAAGCGTGGAAACGCGACCTGGCCGAGCGCAAGCGCCACACCCGGGAGCAGCGGGAGCGCAAGCGGGCAGCCCGCGAGGCGGACCGGCGCGGCTGAGCCGGCGGCTCAGCCGTAGGTGTCGCGTGGGCCCCGGCCGCGCACCCGGCGTGGGCCCTTCCCCCAGGAGGGCGCGGCCGGCCCGTGGATGTGCAGCTTGCGCACCACGTTGTGACCGACCTCGCTGGCGATCTGCTTGAGCAGCGAGCCGGCCAGCAGCCGCAGCTGGGTGGCCCAGGCGGTCGAGCGCGCCTCCACGGTCAGCTCGCCGTTCTCCAACTTCACCGGGCGGCTGTTCTGCGCCACCTCAGCGCCGACGACCCGCTCCCAGGCGCCGAACACGGTGGCCTCGGCCGCCGGCTGTTGCCAGCCGCGCGCCTTGACCAGCCGGTTCAGCACCGCGCCGAGCGGCTGCGGATCGCGCGGGTCGGGGCCCGGGCCGGAGTAGCCACGCAACCGCCGGCCCGAGCCGCCGGCGGCGTCGCCACCGCCGGGCGCACGCCGGGCGCGGGCCGCCGCCTGCCGCCGGGACAGCGCCGCGTCGAGCACCGCCCGGGCCAGCTCCGGCCCGCTGGCGGCCGCCGCCGGCTCACCGCCCGCCGACTCCGCAGCGACCTTCGGAGTACGCGCAGCCGCGGCGTCGCCTGCCGCCGACCGCTCGGTGCCTGGCTTATCCGACACGGCGTACCGTCCCTTCGCCGACCTGGTAACGGGTGCCGCGCAGGGCGGCCGGCACGTCATCGTCCACCGCGCAGGTCACCAGCAGCTGACTCGCCCCGCCGACCAGCTCCGCCAACCGCTCCCGGCGGCCGGTGTCCAACTCCGCGAAGACGTCGTCGAGCACCAGCACCGGCTCGATGCCGTCGGAGCGCAACAGGTCGTACCCGGCCAGCCGCAGCGCGAGCGCGAACGACCACGACTCGCCGTGGCTGGCGTACCCCTTGGCGGGCAGCGGGCCGAGACTCAACGCCAACTCGTCACGGTGCGGACCGACCAGGGTGGTGCCCCGCTCGATCTCGGCGGAACGGGACGCGGCCAGGGCCGCCGTCAGCGCCTCTGCCAACGCGGCCCGATCGGTGGTCGACTCGGCCAGCTCGATCGACGGCCGGTAGGTGATGCTCGCCGCCCCCCGACCGGCGGCCACCGCGTCGTACGCCTTGGCCACGTGCGGGCTGAGCGCGGCCACCAGCTCCAGCCGGCCGGCGAGCAGCTCCGCGCCGTGCTGGGCCAGGTGGGCGTCCCAGACCGCCAGGGTGCCGAGGTCACCGCCCCGGGACCCACCGGTCTTGCGGGCCAGGTACGCGGTACGCAGCAGGGCGTTGCGTTGCTTGACGACCCGCTCGTAGTCGGCCCGCACACCCGCGTACCGGGGCTGGCGGTTGACCAGCAGGTCGTCCAGGTAGCGGCGACGCTCGGCCGGGTCGCCCCGGACCAGCTCCAGGTCTTCGGGGGCGAAGAGCACCAACCGCAGCGCCCCCAGCACGTCCCGGGCCCGTCGCGCCGGTGAGCGACCCAGCCGGGCCCGGTTGGCCTTGCCGGGCACGATCTCCAGCTCGACCAGAAGCTCGCGGCCGTCGTGCACCACAGCGCAGCGGATCACCGCGGACGATGCGCCCATCCGGACCAGCGGCGCGTCGGTGGCGACCCGGTGTGAGTCCAGGGTCGCCACGTAGCCCAGCGCCTCGACGAGGTTGGTCTTACCGACACCGTTGGCGCCGATCAGGACGTTCGCCCCCGGCTGGAGGTCGACGGCCACCCGCTCGTACGAGCGGAAGTCGACCAGTTCCAGCCGGTGAACGTACACAGGTTGTGGACGCCGCTCAGCGCTTGTGCACGGCGTGGCCACCGAACTGCTGACGCAGCGCGGAGACGGCCTTCATGGCGGGCGAGTCGTCCTGCCGTGAGGCGAACCTGGCGAACAGCGAAGCCGTGATGACGTTCAGCGGCACCGCCAACCGGACCGCCTCGTCGACCGTCCACCGGCCCTCGCCGGTGTCCTCCGTGTAGCCGCTCAGGTCGGCCAGCTCCGGGTCCTCGTCGAGCGCCCGGTCCAGGAGGTCGAGCAGCCAGGAACGGACGACGGTGCCCTCCCGCCAGGACTTGATGACGCCCGGCACGTTGGTCACCAGCTCCGAGGCGGCCATCAGCTCGTAGCCCTCGGCGTAGGCGTGCATCAGGCCGTACTCGATGCCGTTGTGCACCATCTTCGAGTAGTGCCCGGCCCCGACCGGGCCGGCGTGCACGAAACCGAACTCGCCCTCCGGCTTGAGCGCGTTGAAGATCGGCATCAGACGGTCCACGTGCTCCTGGGAACCGCCGACCATCAGCCCGTAGCCGTTCTGCCGGCCCCAGACGCCGCCGGAGACGCCGACGTCCAGGTAGCCGATGCCCCGCTGGTTGAGCCGCTCGGCGCGGGGGGCGTCGTCGCTGAAGCGCGAGTTGCCGCCGTCGATGATGATGTCGCCCTCGCCGAGCACCTCGGCGAGCTCGTCGATGGTGGCGTCGGTGACACCCGCGGGCACCATGACCCAGACCGCGCGCGGGGACTCGAGCTTCTCCGCCAGGCCGGCGAGGGTCGTAACGTCGCTGATCTGCGCGTTGTGGTCGAAGCCGACCACCTCGTGCCCGGCCGAACGCAACCGCTCCCGCATGTTGCCGCCCATACGGCCGAGTCCTACCAGGCCGAGCTGCATGTGTTTCTACCTCCGTGGATCTGGGTGTTGCTGGGCGCGATCAGCGCGAGACGCGGATCGGCATGATGAGGTACCGGTACCCCGGAATGACCTCGCCATCCTCGCCAGCGGGTGAGATCACCGCGGGCTTGAAGGCGTCGACGAACGAGAGCACGGCCGTCTGAGCGCCCAGGTTTGCCAGACCGTCGATGAGGTACTGCGGGTTGAAGCCGATGGTCAGTGGGTCACCGGCGAAGGTGGCCTCCATCGCCTCGCTCGCCCGCGCCTCCTCGGAACCGCCGGCCTCGACCACCAGGCCGTCGGCGCTGAAGCTGAGCAGCACCGGCGTGGTGCGTTCGGCGACCAGCGCGACCCGCTTGACGACCTCGATCAGCGTGCTGACCGAAACTCGGGCCTCGGCGTTGTGCGTGGCCGGGAAGAGCGACCGCACCGGCGGGTAGTTGGCGCCGTCGAGCAGCCGGCTGGTGGTGCGACGGGTGCCGCCGGCGAGACCGACCATGCCCTCACCAGCGGCGCCCTGGGCGAGGGCGAGGGTGACCTCGCCGCCCAGCGGGCCGAGGGCCTTGGCGGTGTCGTTCAGGGTGCGAGCCGGCACCAGGGCGTTGATGCTCACCTCGGGGTCGTCCGGCCGCCACTGGATCTCGCGCAGCGCCAACCGGTACCGGTCGGTGGCGAGCATCGACAACGTGTCGCCGGACAGCTCGACGCGGACACCGGTCATCATCGGCAGCGTCTCGTCCCGGCCGGCCGCGATGGCCACCTGGGAAACCGCCGTGGCGAACGCGGCGGCGTCGACAGTGCCGGCGCTCTGCGGCATCTCGGGCAGCGCGGGGTAATCCTCCACCGGCATGGTGGGCAGGGTGAACCGGGCGCTGCCGCAGACCAACTCGAGGTGCGCGCCGACCGCGGCGATGTCGACCGGCTTGGCCGGCAACGCCTTGGTGATCTCGGCGAGCAGGCGGCCGGAGACGAGCGCGGCGCCGTCGGCGTCGCCCTGCACCTCGACGGTCACCTGGCTGGAGACCTCGTAGTCGAACCCGGAGACCCGCAGGTTGCCGTCGGTGACGCGGAGCATCACCCCGGCGAGCACCGGTACGGACGGCCGGTTGGGCAGGCTCTTCGCGGTCCACGCCACAGCCTCGGCGAGCGCGTCGCGCTCCACTCGGAACTTCATCAATGCCTCCGCGTCGACGTCAGCGACAACTCTCTCATGCCGACCGCTGCCTACCGTCCCGCCCGACCGTGCGGGTACCCATCGCACCTTAGGGCGCAGGGACATCGGCTGTGCGCCCGACCCCATGGATCGTGTCGATGCTGACGGGCTGATCCGACAGCGTTCGGCCCGATCCACAGAAAGCCCAACGGTGATGATTGGTTTTTGTTCTCTTAGAAGAGATAACTCATCGTCTTCATCGCACCTGTGCAAACTGTGGAAAACCGAGGTCTGCGCAGCTCAGACAGGTTATCGACCGGTGATTTAGCTGTGGAGAACCGGGGGTACAACCGGCTTCTGTGTCCACAGCCCGGCGACGGCGGCCGGTTGTCCACCGTTGTCCACCGGTTGTCCACCGGTAATCCACCGACTTTCTCCCCAAGCCTGTGGATCGCGGGGAAGATCACCATTGCCGTCATCCCCAGAACCTTCAACAGCCCGTACACAGGTTGATGATGACCGGTGGATAACCCGACCGTCGTCCCCAGGCGTCCACAGCCTCGTACACAGGGTTTCTCCACAGCCTGTGGGTAACTGGCGGAGGACGGACCGTAGTTATCCACCGACGGTGGATAACGAGCTGTGGACAACGAGTGGGGATCGAGGCGGTCACGGCCTCGATCCTGTGGTCTACACCATGTCGAGAGTCCAGCTGACTGACCAAAAAGAACGCCCGACCGGAGATCCGGTCGGGCGTGTCCTCAGGTTGTGCACCGCCGCGACGGCGGTCGTACCCGTCAGCTGTTCTGCTTGATCCGGTTGGTCAGCTCGGCGATCTGGTTGTAGAGCGAGCGGCGCTCGGCCATCTGCTGACGAATCTTGCGGTCGGCGTGCATCACTGTGGTGTGGTCCCGGCCACCGAACGCCTGCCCGATCCGGGGCAGCGACAACTCGGTCAGCTCCCGGCACAGGTACATGGCCACCTGGCGGGCGTTGACCAGGACACGGGACCTGGACTGGCCCCGCAGGTCCTCCAGACTCACCCCGAAGTAGTCCGCCGTCGAGGCCATGATCTGGTCGGCGTTGATCTCCGGGCCGGCGCCGTCGGGCATGAAGTCCCGCAGCACCTCCTCGGCCAGCGACAGCTCGACCGTCGACCGGGTCAGGCTGGCGAACGCGGTCACCCGGATCAGCGCGCCCTCCAACTCCCGGATCGAGTTCGACACCCGGGAGGCGATGAACTCCAACACGTCCGGCGGGGCGTACATCCGCTCCTGCGCCGCCTTCTTCTGCAGGATCGCGATCCGGGTCTCCAGATCCGGCGGCTGGATGTCGGCCAGCAGCCCCCACTCGAACCGGGTTCGCATCCGGTCCTCGAGGGTGGCGAGCTGGCGCGGCGACCGGTCCGAGGTGATCACGATCTGCTTGTTGGCGTTGTGCAGCGTGTTGAAGGTGTGGAAGAACTCCTCCTGGGTGCGCTCGCGGTTCTCCAGGAACTGGATGTCGTCGATCAACAGGATGTCGACGTCGCGGTACCGCCGCTGGAACGCGCTGGTCTTGTCGTCCCGGAGCGAGTTGATGAAGTCGTTGGTGAATTCCTCGGTCGAGACGTAGCGGACCGAGCGGGCGTTGCCGAGCGTGGTGGCGTAGTGCCCGATGGCGTGCAGCAGGTGGGTCTTGCCCAGCCCCGAGTGCCCGTAGATGAACAGCGGGTTGTACGCCTTGGCCGGCGACTCCGCCACCGCCACGCTCGCCGCGTGGGCGAACCGGTTGGACGACCCGATGACGAAGGTCTCAAACATGTACTTCGGGTTGAGCCGGTTGCCACCGGTGTCGGCACCGGGCAACCGGCGGTCGTCGCGGCCACCGTTGCGGTGGTCCACAGCGCTGCGACCCGGGCCGCTGTCCGTTCCGCTGTCCCGGGGGAGCGAGCGGATCACGTGCTGGTCGCGTGGCGACGCCGAGTCATCCCGGTAGCGGGGCTCGTAGGGCCGGGTGTCCGGGCCGGGTGGGTCGAGGCGGGCCGCCTGCTCGTCGTAGCCGCGCCGGTCCGGGCCCGGCCGGTTCGGCCGGATGGGCTCGGCGAAGGCGGCGCTGAACAACGCCTCCTGCCCGTCCCTGCTGGCCGGAATCAGCCCGGAGCGGTGCCCGTCGACGGTCGGCGCGAGCGGCGGACCCGCCGGCGCGGGTGGCGGGCCCGGATCGGGCGTACGCGGCGCGGGTGACTGCTCGGGGATCATCGCGTCGGCGGACGGCCGAGCGTCCTGGTCGTCGTCGAACGACGCGACCCCCGGGCCGTCGAGGTCGAGCTGCCCGACCTCCGGAGCGCTGCGGTAGACGGTGCCAGCCGGTCGGCCGGTGGCGTCCTCGGCCACCCGAACGGTGACCGCGACCTGGATCGGTCGGCCGAGCCGGCGGGTGAGCGCCTCGGTGATCGCCGGGCGCAGCCGTGACTCGATCACGTCGCGGGTGAACGCGTCCGGGACGGAGAGCAGCGCGGTGTCCTCGACGATCGCCCGCAGCCGGGTCAGCCGTAGATAGGCACGCTGCTGGGCGGAGATGATCTCGTCGGCGAGTTCGTCGGTCGCCGCTAACCACACCGCGGCAAGGTCGGTCGTACCGGCCACCGTCGTGCCACCCCCTCGCCTCTGCTCCCGGCCGCCGCTGTCTGTCTGCCAGCCGGCCGTCCCGGGCCCGCCGCGTTCGCGGGTGGAACAACACCCACCCGGACGATCGACCGGTGGTCATCCACAAGTTATCCACAGCCTGTGTACCGACCGATTGTGGCCACCGCCGGACGCGGGTGGCACCTGCCCCTGCCTGAACGGGCGTTGAAGCGGGTTCACCGTGCCGAACGATTCACTGCCTTGTCCGGTCTTGCCTGTGCGACGACCGGAGCTTCCGACGCTCACCGCAATCGGGCACGGTAACAGCGTTGTCCCTGCGCCATCAACCGGCGACGCGGCGGCGCCCTTGTCGGCATCAGCGAAAACCGTCCTCCCGCCTCGGGCGCGTCCCGTTGTCCGCTGCTCGGGGTGTTTGACGGCCATTGCCCCCCTGCGTAGGCTGGAACGGCTGCTTTCTCGCCCTCTGCTAGGGTGATGGGTGCTTGCTGTCCGCGGTCGCATCCTCGCACCGCCGAGGTCCCGCCCCGCCGGACAGCACCGATCGTGGGCCACCGTCGCGGTGGCCTGGACCACCACACGACCCCGGCGATCCCGTCGCGCGGGGCGCGTACGAAAACGGAGAGCCTGACGTGAGCAAGCGCACCTACCAGCCGAACAACCGCCGGCGCGCGAAGACCCACGGCTTCCGGCTGCGCATGCGCACCCGTGCCGGCCGTGCCATCCTGTCGAGCCGTCGCGCCAAGGGTCGCACCACCCTGTCGGCCTGAGCCGACCGGGCCGGTCCAGGGGACGTGGGCAGTCGTGCTGGCCGCCGCACAGCGACTGCGGCGCAGCACTGACTTCGCCGCAGCGGTTCGCGGTGGCCGACGCGCCGGACGTGGCGCCGTCGTGGTCCACCTGGCCATGCCGGTGACCGTCGACCCCAGCACACCGACCTCGCCGGAGCCGGTACGGGACAACAGTGCGGAGCAGTCGTCCGCGCCCTCCCGTGCCGGCTTTGTCGTGTCCAAGGCGGTCGGCAACGCGGTGACCCGCAACCGGGTCCGCCGCCGACTGCGGGCGCTGGTCCGGGAACGGCTGACCGCCCTGCCCGCCGGCAGCACCCTGGTCGTCCGGGCGCTGCCCGCCGCGGCGCAGGCGTCGTACCCCCGGCTCGCCACCGATCTGGACGCCGCCATCGCGGTCGCCAGGTCGCCCCGGAAGCGGCGGTCCCGATGACTGACACCGAGCAGACCAGCCCCCGCCCGTCGACAACCGGTGCCAAGGTGCTGATCGCGCCCATCATCGCGTACCGTCGGTGGATAAGTCCGGCACTGCCGGCTCGCTGTCGGTTCTACCCGTCGTGCAGTGCGTACGCCCAGGAAGCGGTCGCTCGACACGGCGCGCTCCGGGGAGCCGTGCTGGCGGTCCGGCGGTTGTTGCGCTGCCACCCCTTTCACCCTGGTGGATATGACCCGGTGCCGGAGCCGGGCGGCCGCCGCCGTGCTGATGTGACTGGAGCCCCGAATTGAGTCTCGACTGGATCTACTACGCGATTTCGTGGATCCTGCTGACCTGGCACTCGGCCTGGGACGCCATCGGGGTGCCGGTCGGCGCGGTGCTCGGCACCAACTTCGCCTGGATCCTGGCCATCGTCTTCCTGGTGGTCACCGTCCGGGTGATCCTGTTCCCGGTCTTCGTCAAGCAGATCAAGTCGCAGCGGGCGATGCAGGCGCTCCAGCCCAAGGTCAAGGAGCTTCAGGAGAAGCACAAGGGTGACCGGGAGACGCTCCAGAAAGAAATGATGGAGCTGTACAAGAAGGAGAAGGCCAACCCGCTGATGGGTTGCCTTCCGATGTTCCTTCAGATCCCGGTCTTCCTGGGCCTCTTCCACGTGCTGCGCCGGCTCGATCCCGACAAGCAGAACAAGACCCTCTACGGCTGGACCGTCGACCAGTTCCAGAGCGCCTCGCAGGCGAAGCTCTTCACCGCTCCCATCGCCGGCAAGTTCGGCTCCACCGCCGACGAGCTGGCCAGCCTGGGCGCCAACGGCAGCACCGTGAAGATCATTGCTGGTGTCCTGGTCCTGGTCATGATCGCGACCACCTACCTGACCAGCCGTCAGATGATCCTCAAGACCGGTTGGGCGGAGGACCCGCAGCAGCGGATGATCCAGCGGCTGATGCTCTACGGCATCCCGGCGTCGCTGCTGATCTCCGGCGCGATCTTCCCGATCGGCGTCATCATCTACTGGGTCACCAACAACCTCTTCACCCTCGGCCAGCAGCAGTGGGTGCTGCGGAAGTTCCCGCCGCCGGTGACCGCCACCAAGAAGACCGCCGCCCCCGCCACCTCCCGCAACCCGGTGCAGCCCGCCAAGTCCGGCGGCCTGTTCGGTCGTGGCAAGGCGGCCCCGCCGGTGCCGGTCAAGGCGGCAGCACCCAAGGTGGCCGGGCCGAAGCCGGGCGCCAAGCCGGTGAACAACCCGAAGAAGAGCCGCCCCGCCAAGCGGCAGGGCTGATGTGTGAGGGCCGCCGCCGGTGATCCGGCGGCGGCCCGTTCCGCACCGCGCAGCCGCCGTACGGCCGGCGCCGGGTGGAACCGACCGCGCACCGCGCGGCCACGGGCGACACTGCCCGTACAGACGTGCCTGTGGGCACCGGCAACCTCCAGCCGGCCCCGGGAAACCAGTCGGACCCGACGGTCCGGCCGAGCGAGTACGGAGATGAGACCGTGACCGAGACCAGCATCCCCCGCGCCGAGCAGTCAGTGGACGAGGAGGAGACCGCCACGCTCGCGGTGGACGGCGACGACACCGAAGCCGACGACACCGAGGCGGACGACGACACCGACACCGCCGCTGGCAGTGGCACCCGGGCGAAGAAGGCTGTGGGCGAGGGCGACCTGTTCCGGCAGAGCGAGATCGCCGCTGACTACGTCGAGGGCCTGCTCGACATCCTCGACTACGACGGCGACATCGACGAGTTGGTCGCCGCCGGCCGGCCGATGGTCGAGGTGGTCGGCGAGCGGTTGCAGAATCTGGTCGGTCAGCGCGGGGCCACCCTGGAGGCGCTCCAGGAGCTGACCCGCCTCGCCGTCTTCCGGCAGACCGGTACGCCGAGCCGGCTGCTGCTCGACGTCGGCGGCTACCGGGCGAACCGCCGCAAGGAACTCGCCGCGGTCGCCAAGAACGCCGTCGAGAAGGTCAAGGAGTACGGCGAGCCGGTCCGCCTGGAGGCGATGTCCGCGTTCGAGCGCAAGTGCGTGCACGACGTCGTCAACGCCATGTCGGGCGTGGCGAGCGAGTCCGAGGGTGTGGAGCCGAACCGGCGCATCGTCGTACGGCCGGCGGACTGACCGGGTGACCCACGACGACCTCACGGCGGAAGCCGTGTCCGGCCCGGGCGGCACGCCGCCCGGGCCGTCCGCTGTCCGCCCCGTCACCTCCGACGCCGACGCTGGCACGACGGGCAGCGACACCGCCCCGTCACCGGCCGACGCGGCGTTGCCGCCCGAGCTGGCGCCAGCCGCGCTCACCCTCTTCGGCGACCGTCTCGACCTGGCCGCCGCGTACGCCGAACTGCTGGCCACCGACGGGGTGGTCCGCGGCCTGATCGGTCCCCGGGAGGCCCCCCGCATCTGGGACCGGCACCTGCTCAACTGTGCCGCGGTCGCCGAGCGGATCCCGTCCGGCGCGACGGTGCTCGACGTCGGCTCCGGAGCCGGCCTGCCGGGTCTCGTCCTGGCGATCGCCCGCCCCGACCTCACCGTCACCCTGATCGAGCCGCTGGCCCGACGGACCTCGTTCCTGATCGAGGTCGTTGAGCAACTCGGCCTGGCCAGGTCGGTACGGGTGTTCCGGGGCCGGGCCGACGAGGCGGCCAGCGGATCGAGCGGCCGGGAGCCGATCAGCGGAGACGTGGTGACCGCGCGCGCGGTCGCGCCCCTGGATCGGCTGGCCGGCTGGAGTCTCCCGCTGGCGGTTCGGGGTGGCCGTCTGCTGGCGCTCAAGGGCTCGTCCGCCGCCGCCGAGATCGAGGAGCACGCCGACGTGGTGGCGCGACTCGGTGGTGGGGAGCCAACCGTGCGGCTCTGCGGCGTCGGTGTGATCGATCCACCCACCACCGTGGTGGAGATCGTGCGCGAGCGGATGGTCGGTCCGCCCCGCCCGGCGGCGAAGAAGCGCGCCCGGGGTGGGCGTCCCCGCCGAGGTTGACACTTCGCGCCATCGGGCTTCCGGCCGGTGGGTTGCCTCGTTGTACCGGTACGGGTGGACGAGGGGATGAGAACCCGACGTGGACCGGCCGCGCCCGTCCGCCGTAGGCTGACCGCGCGTCGATAGTGTGTAGCGGATGACGGACGTCGCGGGTCTCCGACCGCTCCCGTGGGCCGTACGCTCCGGGTTGCGGGCGTGGACGCGGCCGAGTTGACCGGGGCGCGGACCGACCATCCGAAGCGGGCAGGGATGACAGGTGCATGACGACGGCAGGTACGACGATCCACGCGTGACCGGGTCGACCAGCGATCCCGTTTCACGTGAAACCGACTACCCGAGCTGGTCGCCCGGCGCGACCGGGCCATCGAACCGACCCACCGACAGCGATCCGCCGCCGGCACTCGATCCGCCGACGAGCGCGGGGCGACCGGACGGCTCGGCCGTTGCGGACCCACCGGGTGGGCGCAGGACGCCGGAGGCGTCGAGTCGACCGATCAACGCGGCCGAGGTGCGGTCGACCTCGGGTCGACGCAACACCGCCGCGGCGGTTCGATTCGAGCCGGCGGTCCCGCACCAACCCACTGCGGCTGCCGTTCGGGACGCCGCGCCGGTGGTCGCCGACGCCCCGGTCGCTTCGACCGAGTCGTTGGCCGCCGTGGCGGCCGACCCCACGTACGTTTCACGTGAAACCCCGACGCGCGAAGAGGATGACCCACCGTTGGCTATGGAGGCGATGCGCGCCGTGCAGATCCTGAATCCCAGTGGCGAGGTGACCATGCCTCGGCCGGACCGGACCCGGGTCATGTGCGTCGCCAACCAGAAGGGCGGCGTGGGTAAGACCACCACCACCGTCAACCTTGCGGTGGCGCTCGCCCTGCACGGTAACCGGGTGCTCGTGGTCGACCTCGACCCGCAGGGCAACGCCTCGACCGGGCTCAACGTCCCGCACCACACCGGAATCCCCGACGTGTACGACTGCCTGATCAACAGCGTGCCGCTGGTCGAGGTGGCGCAGGCGGTCGAGGGCATCCCCAACCTCTGGTGCGTGCCCGCGACCATCGATCTGGCCGGAGCCGAGATCGAGTTGGTGTCGGTGGTGGCCCGAGAGTCGCGTCTGGACCGGGCGATCGCCGCCTACCCGGGCGAGTTCGACTACGTCTTCATCGACTGCCCGCCCTCGCTCGGTCTGCTCACCGTCAACGCTCTGGTTGCCGCGCAGGAGGTGCTGATCCCGATCCAGTGCGAGTACTACGCGCTGGAAGGGCTCAACCAGTTGATCAACAACATCAACCTGGTACGCCAGCACCTCAACCCGAAACTCGATGTCTCCACCATCCTGCTGACCATGTACGACCGCCGTACCCGGTTGGCCGACGCCGTCGAGCAGGACGTCCGGAACCACTTCGGCGACAAGGTCCTCCAGGCGGTCATCCCCCGCAACGTCCGAGTCTCCGAGGCACCGAGTTACGGGCAGTCGGTGATGACCTACGATCCCGGTTCGCGGGGCGCCACGAGTTACTTCGAGGCGGCTCAGGAGATCGCCGAGCGGGGCGTCAAGGAGCCGGTGGGCCGGAATGCGTAGTGCGGACAAGTCGCTGGGAGGCGTGGCATGAAGAACCGTCCTCGGGGCGGTCTGGGTAAGGGCCTGGGGGCACTGATCCCGACCGGGCCGGTCCCGGGTGCCGCTGGCACCGCGACGGCCGAGCCGGACAACGAGCGCCCGGACGGCGCGGGCACCACGGCCGCCGTCTCCGCGGTGCCCGCCCGGGTGCCAGTCCACGAGCCGGAGCCCGTGCTCAGCCCGGTGCCGGGTGCGCGATTCGCCGAGATTCCGGTCGACGCGATCATGCCCAACCCGAAGCAGCCGCGTCAGGTCTTCGACGAGGAGGCGCTGGAGGAGCTGAAGACCTCGATCCAGGAGGTTGGCTTCCTCCAGCCCATCGTCGTACGGCAGCTCGACGACGAGAAGTACGAACTGGTGATGGGCGAGCGGCGCTGGCGGGCCGCCCAGGCGGTGGGCCGGGAGAGCATCCCGGCGATCGTCCGGGACACCCGCGACGACGCCATGCTCCGCGACGCCCTGCTGGAGAACATCCACCGGGCGAACCTGAACCCGCTCGAAGAGGCCGCCGCCTATCAGCAACTGCTGGAGGAGTTCGGGGCCACCCACGAGGAGCTGGCCCGCCGGATCGGCCGGAGCCGCCCGCAGATCTCCAACACCATCCGACTGCTGAATCTGCCCGCCCAGGTGCAGCGCCGGGTTGCCGCCGGCGTCCTGTCGGCGGGGCACGCCCGCGCTCTGCTGAGCCTCGACGAGTCAGAGGCGCAGGAACAGCTGGCCCTGCGGATCGTGGCCGAAGGGCTGTCGGTTCGGGCGACCGAAGAAATCGTCGCCCTGACGCTGAACGATGGCCCGGCGAAGGGTCAGGCCGCGAAGCGGCGGCCCAAGGCGCACGCGCCGGCCCTGACCGATCTCGCCGACCGGCTGTCCGACCGGTTCGACACCCGGGTGAAGGTGGACATCGGCCGGAGCAAGGGCAAGATCACGATTGAGTTCGCGACCGTTGACGACCTGGAGCGGATCGTCGGGATCATCGGCGTGCAGCAGGAGGAGAGCGGGGACTGAGCCCAGCCCGCTCACCCACGGCCGCGCCACCCCACCCGGGGGCGCGGCCGTTCCGCATCCCGGGGTCGTCGCGTTTCACGTGAAACAGCCGGCGGCTTCGCTCAACGGATCGGCGGACCGGACGGACGCCGAATCGCTCAGCCGGCCCCCCGAGGAGCGCCTCGGAGTACGCGGGGGCAGACGGCCCGGCCGTCCACGTCTTCGGGAACGGCGACCGCGCAGATGCGGTCGGTGGACGCCGCAGTGGCGGGCCGATCTCCTGCACGGGTCACAGAAGGCTCCGGAATGCTGGGGTCGACCCGAGCCACCCCCTGCCCCGCTCGACGCGACAGCGAGCCGCTGAGTGGCCTGCACGGCGCCTCCGCAGTGATCCTCGGGTGAGCCGAAGGGCCTGGGTTTGTGGTCGGACCCACCAGAGGCAATCCGCGCAGCGACGCGCCGGTTTCACGTGAAACAGCGACACCGGCTCGTCGGTGTGCCAATCGACCCCTGCGGGTCGGGTTGACGGTCAGCTGGGTCGCCTCCGCGTCCCCACGCGTCGGCGTTGCGGGCACCGTTCAGCGGCCGGCCTCCGAGGCGGCCGAACCGCCTCGGACGCGGGTTGGCGACAACGACCGACAGGTCGAAAAGTTATCCACACCGGTTGTCCACAGGCACCCCCCGTTTCACGTAGAACAGCGCGTGGGAGCGGGTGTGGGCCTGTGGATGACGGCCCGTGTTGAGGACCTCGGCAGCCTGTGGATATCGCCTCTCGGTGCCCGCGCGACCACTCGAGCCCGAGCGGCGGTGGCGCGATGATCCGGTGGCTCAGGACCACTCAAACAGGTAGGGACAGCGGTGCCAGACTCGGTTAGGGTCAGCGTCGTGCACGACACCCCTCCCTCAGTCCCGGACTTCACCCAGTGGCCGTCATTTCCCTTCGAGGGTGACCTCCACGTGAAGCAGCTCGATGATCCGGTCCCGGTTGAACCGCCCCGGAAGGGTGAGGGTCTCCGGGAATGCACCGCCTGCAACGCGCCCGACGACGCCTACATCTGGGTGGGTGAGCGGTGGCGGGTACGCGCCATGGACCGCCCCACCGGTCTGCCTATGGTGCTCATCCTGGAATCGCGGACCCACCTCGACCTCGGTGACCTGCCGAACCTGTTGGCCGCCGAACTGGGCGTGATGACCGTACGTCTGGAGCGGGCCATCCGCTCGCTCGACGGCGTCGCCCGGGTGCACGTCAACCGCTGGGGCGACGGCTCCGCTCACCTGCACATGTGGTTCCTCGCCCGGCCGTACGGTCGCCTCCAGTTGCGGGGCACGTTCCTGTCGCTGTGGGACTCGATCCTGCCGCCGATCTCCGAGGCGCAGTGGCGGGAAAATCTGGCACTGGTAGCGGCCTGGCTCGCCGAGTTCGGTGGCCGTCCGCTCGCCGAGCCACCCCGCATCCAGTGGCAGGCGCCGTCCAGTCTGCTGGCCCAGTCGGCTGCCGCGGATGCCGCCGCCGCAGCCGAGGCTGCCTCAGCGGCAGCAGCCGCAGCGGACGCGGTTTCGGTCATCGAGGCGGCAGAGGAGATCCCGGAACCGGTGCTGGACTCCCCGTCCGGTTCCGCTGACGCCGACAGTGTGCCGGCGGTCGGACCGACCCCGGAGACGGACGCCAATGCCGGCTCGACGGCGACCACCGTCGCCGATCGGACGGCTGAACCTGCTCGGACGGCACCCGCCACCAACCCTGCCGGTGTCCCGGCAGTCCCGGCCCGGGACGCCACCGCCCCCGCCGGCAGCGCGGCTTCCGACAACGCCGCATCCGACAGGACCGGATCTGACAGGACCGCATCCGAGAGCGCCGCGTTCGGCAGCGCCGCACCCGGCAGCGTCGCCACGGTGGGGACGCCCACCGACGGATCTCACCTCGGCCTGGCGGGAACGCCCACCGACATGCCGGCGGGAACGCCCACCGACAAGGCGGCGGCAACGCCCACCGACAACCCGGCGGGAAGGCCGGGCGACGGGCTCCGCGTCGGCCCGGCGGGCGCAAGCGCGGACGCGCCAGACGTCGACCCGGCGGGCGCACGCGTAGACGAGGACGGCTCGGCCCCCGCCATCCCGGCCGCCTCCGACCTCGCCAACGGCGGTGCCTCCGGTGCTGCCGGCAGGACGAGCATCCCCAGCGACCCGGGCGCAGCAGCGCGCACCAACGGCACCGACACACCAGACGTACGCGCGGGTCACTGATCTGGAACCGACCGTGTGGTTGGCCCGCCGGGTCAACCACACGGTCGACCCGCGCTCGCCGCGACGGGCTGGCAGGTCGGTCAGTGAGTGGTGAGGCGGGCCGCCGCCCGGGCGACCAGGGTGCCGAGGAGCCGACCGAAGTCCAGTCCGGCCGCCTGCACGGCGAGCGGAAGCAGGGACGTCTCCGTCATGCCCGGCGAGACGTTGACCTCCAGCACGTGGGGCTGGCCGGCCGCGTCCACGATCACGTCGACGCGCGAGAGGTCCCGGAGACCGAGTGCGGTGTGCGCCGCGAGGGCCACGTCAGCGACAGTGGCTGCCACCTCCGGGGCCAGCCGGGCCGGGGCGTGCCAGGTGGTCCGCCCCGCGGTGTAGCGGGCGGCGTAGTCGTACACGCCGTTGCGGGGCACGATCTCCACCGGCGGCAGCGCCTGCGGGCCGTCGCCGAGGTCGACGACGGAGACCGCCACGTCGATCCCCGGCACGTACCGCTCCACCAGCGCCGTGGAGTCGTACGCGAAGCAGCCCACCATGGCGGCGGGCAGCGCGGCGGCGTCCCGGACCACCGCTCCGCCCAACCCGGACCCGCCCTGCGCCGGCTTGACCATCAGGGGCAACCCGAGACGGTCGACGATCCGGTCCAGGACGGCGACCGCACCCAGCTCGGAGAAGCGGTCGTGCGGAAGCGCCACCCAGTCCGGGGTGGGGATGCCGGCCTCGCGGAGCACCGCCTTGGCCGAGGGCTTGTCCCAGGCGACCCGGGAGGCCCGGGCGTCGCAGCCGACGTACGGGATGTCGCACAGATCCAGCACCCCGCGCAGTGAGCCGTCCTCGCCGGTCGCGCCGTGCAGTGCGATCACCACCGCGTCCGGCGGGTCGGCCGCGAGCGCCGGTAGCAGCGCCACGTCCGCGTCGCGCAGCTCGGCCTCCACGCCGACGGCGCGCAGCGCGTCGAGCACCCGACGACCGGAGCGCAGCGACACGTCCCGTTCGTAGGAGAGGCCGCCAGCGAGCACCACGACGCGGAGGTCGGCCGAGACGGCGGATTCGGTCACGAGGAGATGCTCGACGGTCGTACCCATGCCGGCATCATGCCAAGTCGGGCCCGGGCACGTCGGAACCGGCCCGGCCGCGCCGGCCGGCGGCGCCACCCACGGCGCCGAAGACCCGGCGCATGGCGATCTCCTGCTCCATCACACCGGACAGCCGGCGGATGCCCTCGCGGATCCGCTCCGGCGGCGGGAAGCTGAAGTTGAGCCGCATGGCGCCGGTGCCGGTGCCGTCGGCGTAGAAACCGGTGCCGGGGACGTAGGCGACGCGGGCGGCGACCGCGCGCGGCATCATGGCCTTCGAGTCGAGCCCGTCGGGCAGCGTGGCCCACACGAACAGCCCGCCGGTCGGTGTGGTCCAGCTGGTGCCCTCGGGCATCAGGTCGGCCATCGCGTCGAGCAGGGCGTCCCGGCGCTCCCGGTAGACCTCGCGGTAGACCTTGAGCTGCTGCCGCCACGGCATGGTGCTCAGATAGGTGGCCACCGCGGCCTGGGCGTAACCGCTGGGGCAGAGGATCTGCGCCTCGCTGGCGATGACCAGCTTGTCGCGGACCGCGTGCGGCGCCAGGATCCAGCCGACCCGCAGCCCCGGGGCGAAGGTCTTGGAGAACGTGCTGAGGTAGAAGACGCCGTCCCGGCGGCGGGCCCGCAACGGGGCCGGGGCTTCACCCTCGAACCCCAGCTGACCGTACGGGTCGTCCTCGACGACGAGCAGGCCGGTGCGCTCGCAGATGTCGAGCACCCGTTCCCGGCGCTCCTCGCTGAGCGTCACGCCGGTCGGGTTCTGGTAGGTGGGGATCGTGTAGAGGAACTTGACCCGCTGGCCGGCCCGCGCCAGGTCGGCGATGGCGGTCTCCAGCGCCTCCGGGATCAGCCCGTCCGCGTCCATCGGTACGTGGACGACCTGCGCCTGGGCGGCCTGGAACACGCCGAGCGCACCGACGTACGTCGGCCCCTCGGCGAGCACCACGTCACCGGGGTCGAGGAAGAGCCGGGCCACCAGGTCCAGTGCCTGCTGCCCGCCCACGGTGACCACGACGTCCTCCGGGGACGCGCCGCACCCGGCGTCGATGCCGGAGAGCGACATCACCTCGCAGATCCGCTCGCGCAGCTCAAGGGTGCCCTGACCGATGCCGTACTGGAGGGTGGTCACGCCGTGCTCGGAGCCGAGCCGGCCGAGCATCTCGCCGACCGCGTCCAGCGGAAGGGCGGCGATGTACGGAGCGCCGCCGGCAAGCGAGACGACCTCCGGGCGACTGGCCACCGCGAACAATGCTCGGATCTCGGAGGCGGTCATCCCGCGTACCCGCCGGGCGTACCGGTCGGTGTAGTCGTCGAGTGTCGTGCCGGTCATGACCTCACCTCGATCGCTGCTCGGGTGGCTCCCGCCCCGGGTACCCCGCACACCGCTGACCATGGCGGAGGGCACACCGATTGTCGATCGTAGTCCGCCGGAGCCCAGCAGCGGTCGGGCAGAGGCAGACCGACCACATGGCGGACCTCGTCAGCGTCCCCCTCGGGGGTGGGCATCTGCGCGTCCCCTCCCGTACCGCCGATCGGCGGCGTACGATCGCTCGTCGGGGGCAGGAAGGCGGCGCTGTCGTTCCATGCCGGTCTCACCACCGAGCCTATTGTGGGGATGCGCCATATGTCGCGACGTCTGGTCAGCCTGACCCTCGACACGTTGGAAGACCTTCCGCGCCCGTGCCGGCAGTGCGTCTACTGGGAGCTCGACCCGGTCTCCGCGGAGCGGGCCTGCGCTGCCGGCGACCCGGGCCTGGAGAAGGAGGCGTGGGTCTCCCAGACGCTGCTGGAGTGGGGCTCCTGCGGCAAGCTCGCGTACGTCGACGGCATGCCGGCCGGCTTCGTGATGTACGCCCCGCCCGCCTACGTGCCCCGTTCGATGGCGTTCCCGACCTCACCGGTCTCCGCGGACGCGGCACTGTTGATGACCGCGAACGTGGTCGCCGCGTTCGCCGGCGGCGGGTTGGGCCGGATGCTGGTGCAGGGTGTCGCCCGGGATCTGACGAAGCGGGGGATCAAGGCCATCGAGGCGTTCGGCGACGCCAAGTTCGGCGACGCGGACGACCCGGCCGGGGGTTGCGTGGCACCGGTCGACTTCTTCCTCTCCGTGGGCTTCAAGACCGTACGTCCGCATCCGCGTTTTCCTCGGTTGCGCCTTGAGCTGCGGACGGCGTTGAGCTGGAAGTCCGACGTCGAGTACGCGCTGGAGAAGCTGCTCGGCTCGATGAGTCCGGAGACGCTGCTCCGGCCGGTCCGTCCCGCCCCGGCCACCCGCTCCACCAACGGCTGACCCGGGGCCGATCAGTCGACCACGGTGCCGGCGGTCACCACGGCACGCAGTTCGCTGACGTCGAGCGATCCGGTCGGGACGTCTCGTTCGATGGGGTAGTACATCCGCTGGACCGCCGCCACGATCGCCTCCACCACCCGGTCCCGGAACCGGGGGTCGACAAGGCGGGCGCGGTCCGTCGGCGAGGTGAGGTAGCCGACCTCGACCCGGACGGCGGGCATCCGCGTCAGTCGCAGCAGTTCCCACGTCTTGGCGTGGGTACGGCAGTCCCGCAGCCCGGTGCGGGCGACGATCTCCCGCTGCACCAGCCCGGCCAGGCGTTCACCGGTCGCCGAGGTCACCCCGTTGTCGGTGCCGTAGTGGTAGGTCGCCACGCCCTCCGCGTCCGGGTTGGCGTGGCCGTCCAGGTGCAGGGAGATGAACACGTCGGCGCCGAGGGAGTTGGCGAGCAGCGCCCGCTCGGCGTCCGGCAGGCAACTGTCGGGCGACGGGCCCCGGGTGAGCTGCACCCGCACCCCGGAGGCGGCGAGCCGCCCTTCCAGGCGGCTGGCCAGGTCGTGCACCAGGTCCGACTCCGTCCAGCGCAGCGAGCCGTCGGGCACCACCATGCCGGGGTCGGTGCCCCCGTGCCCCGGGTCGATGACGACCGTCTTACCCACCAGCGCCGGCCCGGACTGTCGGATCGCGTCGGATTCGCGGAGCCACTGCGGGCGGCCACCGACCACCTTGCGGCCGATCCGGCGCAGCGCGTTCATGGTGTGTGGGCCGCAGGAGCCGTCGGGGGTGAGCCCGACCTCGCGTTGGAACTGGGCCACCGCCCGCGACGTCCGGACACCGTAGATGGCGTCCGCGCGGCCCACGTCGTACCCCATTTCCAGCAGTCGCTCCTGCAGGGACCGGACATCCTCGCCGGTGAGCGGCTCGGGGACCGCGTGGTAGAGGGTGCGGGCGCCGAGCCGCCAGCGGGCGGCGTCCAGGGCGCGCCAGGTCTCGGCTCCGACCCGGCCGTCCACGCTGAGCCCTCGCGACTGCTGGAACGCGCGGACCGCCCGCTCGGTGTCGAGGTCGAACTCGTCGGTGTGCGGGCCGGCGGCGGCGAGCAGGTCGAGGCCGGTCAGGATGGTACGGATCTCCGTGACCGCGGGTCCCCGGTCACCGGGTCGGATCGGACGCACGCACGACCCCCTCTGCACGACACTGGCTGGCCGGGCGGCCCAGGCTTGAGGCTATGCGCTCCGGGACGGCGAGGTGGCTGGGGCGGCGAAATACGTCGTCGCTGCGGCCGGGAAGACGACGAACCCCGCACCCGGCGAGCGGGTACGGGGTTCGGGTGAGTTTCTGCTGGTCAGAGGGCCGATTCGATGAGCCGGACCAGCTCGCCCTTCGGCTTGGCACCGGCGATCGACTGCACCGGCTGGCCGTTCTTGAAGACGGTCAGCGTCGGCACCGACATCACCCGGTAGGCCCGGGCGGTCTCCGGGTTCTCGTCGATGTTGAGCTTGACGATGGTGACCTGGTCACCCATCTCCCGGGCGATCTCCTCGAGCAGCGGCGACACCTTGCGGCACGGCCCGCACCACTCCGCCCAGAAGTCCACCAGCACCGGCTTGTCGGCCTGTAGCACGTCAGCGACGAAGCTCTTGTCCGTGACCGCCTTGGTTGTTCCCACTATGCCCCTCCTCCGGGATGTGTTCGTTGTTTCAGCTGAGCGTCGCGATGAACCGCTCGGCGTCGAGCGCGGCGGCACACCCGGTGCCGGCCGCGGTGATCGCCTGACGGTAGGTGTGGTCGACCACGTCACCGGCGGCGAAGACACCGGGCACGTTGGTGCGGGTGCTCGGGGCGTCGACCTTCACGTAGCCCTCGTCGTCCAGCTCGACCTGGCCCTGGAACAGCTCGCTGCGAGGGTCGTGACCGATGGCGACGAAGACGCCGGTCACGTCCATCACCTTGGTCTCGCCGGTGTGCACGTTGCGAACGCGGACGCCGGTGACCTTGCCGTCGTCGCCGAGGATCTCCTCGACGGTGCTGTTCCACTCCACCTTGATCTTCTCGTTGCTCAGCGCCCGGTCGGCCATGATCTTGCTGGCCCGGAACGAGTCGCGGCGGTGGATGATCGTCACCGAATCGGCGAAACGGGTGAGGAAGGTGGCCTCCTCCATCGCCGAGTCGCCGCCGCCGACCACCACGATGTGCTGGTTACGGAAGAAGAAGCCGTCACAGGTGGCACACGCGGAGACGCCGTGGCCCAGGTATTCCTGCTCACCGGGCACGCCCAGCGGACGCCACGCCGAACCGGTGGAGAGGATGATGGATCGGGCCCGGTAGGCGGTCTCGCCAACCCAGACGGTGCTCACCGCGCCGGAGCCGGCGTCGCCGGTGTCCACCAGCTCGACGCGGGTCACGTCGTCGGTGAGGAACTCGGCGCCGAACCGCTCGGCCTGCTTGCGCATGTTGTCCATCAGCTCGGGGCCGAGGATGCCGTCGGCGAAGCCGGGGAAGTTTTCCACCTCGGTCGTGGTCATCAGCGCGCCACCGGACTGCACGCCCTCGATGATCAGCGGCTTCAGATTGGCGCGTGCGGCGTAGACCGCCGCTGTGTAGCCGGCCGGCCCGGAGCCGATGATGATCAGGTTGCGGACCTCGTCCACTGCCGTCTCCCGAGTTGTGTGTGTTCGGCGTCGGCGCGAGCACCGATGCCGATCCGAGTTGCCGACGCCTGGGTGAGGCCGGCAGCTGACTTCCAGAACGTCATCGTACGAACCGGGGATTCCCGAGCCGGGCATCCGGTGGGTCAGGTCACGTGAGCGGTCATCGTGCCATCGACCGTGGATTCACCCTACCCGCGCCGAATACCTGCTGTCCGAGCCGGACCCGGGCACTCCGCACTCCGGGCCGCTCACCCAGGCCCACCGGCCTCCGGTGGCATCGGTGAAGCGAATGACCAGCGCCTGGTCACCCTGGAAGCGGGCGTAGTCGATCACCTCGACCACCAGTGGCACCGATCCGTGCTCCGCCGCGACGCTCGCCAGACAACTGGTCAGGGCCGTCTCGTCGGTCAGCCGGGCCAACTGGTCCGACCCGTCGGGAGAGGGCCGGCGTTCGCCCTCGGCATCCACCCCCGGCTGCCCGCCCGGGGCGCTGCCGGTCGCCCGGCTGGTGGCGGGTGTCCTCGGCGAGCGCGTGTCGTAGGCATTGCCGAGGGCCTGCGGGGTGTAGTTCGTACCACTGCGCAGCGCCGGCCCGGTGGTCCGGACCGTCCCGGCCCCCGCGGCGCCCTCGGGCGCGCTGGCCGGCCGATCCATGGCGGGGGCGCTGCCGGAGTCGTCCGACGCGGGCATCGACAGCTGGTTGAGGCCCAGGGCGACGGCGATGACGGCGATCGCGGCAGCGGCCACGGGTGCGCCACGGCTGGCCCAGCCGCGCCGGCGGCGGCCCGGGCCGGTGGACACCCCGCGCCCCGGCCCCCCGGCGGGTGTGGGGAGAGCCGGCCGTCGACCGGCACCGCCCTGCGTCGGTACGACCACTGGTGTCGCCGGATCGACGCTCGACGCGGCGGTGCGCGCGTCCCCGGTCGAGGTGTCGTTCGTCGGATGCGCGGAGGCCAACGCGGCCAGCAGCCGGTCGGTGATCGCCGGTGGCATCTGCGGGGACGGCTCGGCCCAGCGAGTCAGGTCCGCCCGGACCTCGGTCACGGCAGGGGCCAGCAGCGCGTACGCCTCGGCCCAGGACGGGTCCGCGGAGACCAGCTGGGCGACCTCGTCCTGCTGCGGGGTGCCGTCCAACGCCCCGCCGAGGTAGTCGGCGAGGAGGTCGGCGTCGACCTCCCGGAACCCCTCGGTCGTCACGTGTCCTCCTGGTTGGCGTCCCGCCGGTACCGGCCTGACCTCGATCCGACGCCCTCCACCGGGCTGGGGTTCCCCGGCGTGACGCCGGGCACGCCCGGGGCGGTCGGGTCCGGTCGGGCCGAAGACGTCGCGGCGGCAGCGGGGCGGAGATGCCCGAGCAGCACGGCCAGCCGTGCCCGGCCCCGGGCACACCGGCTCTTCACCGTCCCCTCGGCGACGCCGAGGATGCGGGCGACCTCGGCGACCGGATAGCCCTGCACGTCGACCAGTACCAGCGCGGCGCGTTGCTCGACGGGCAGCGCGGCGAGCGCCTCGCGGACAACCAGCACGGTGTCGTGGTCCGTTGCCGGTGCGGCCGGCTCCAGCCGGCCGGTGCCCGATCCGTCCTCGGAGCGGTTGCCGTCCGGCAGCGGCACTGTGGGGTGCGCCTGCCGGCGGCGGATCCGGTCCAGGCAGGCGTTGACCACGATCCGGTGCAGCCAGGTGGTGACGGCGGAGTCACCGCGGAACCGGGCCGCCGCCCGATGCGCCGACAGCAGGGCGTCCTGGAGTGCGTCGGCTGCCTCCTCACGGTCGCCGAGCGTCCGCAGGGCCACCGCCCACAACCGGTCGCGGTGCCGGTGGAACAGTTCGGCGAAGGCGTCCCGGTCGCCGGCGACGTGCGCGCGCAGCAGCTCCAGGTCCGGTGCGGCGGCACGCCCGTCCATCACCGCGTCCAGCGAGTGCGGTGCCCGGATCGTGGCGCCCGGCTCACGACCCCTGGACCGTAATCTCCTGCACCCCCAGCTTGAACCCGCCCTCCGACGGCGGCAGCTCGGTGATCCAGAACAGCAGGTACTGGTATTTCTGGTCGGCGTCGAAGCCGTTGAACGTCATTGTGGTGCCGTCGTGGTCCTCGAACGGCTGGCCGATGGCGGTCTTGTAGCTCGCCACCAACTGCTTGTCACCGTTGGTGCTGGACGGCGGGTTGGTGGTGCCGGCGAGAAGCTGGGCGGACGCACCGGTGGCTGACAGCACCGCCTGCACCGACTTGACGGTGTGCGGCTCGCCGAGGTCGATCCAGACGCCCATGCCCTTCTTCAGGTTGCCGAAGTTGGGCCTGTTCACGTAGGTCTCGGTCTCCCAGCCCTTGTCCTCGTCACCGTCGATGACCTTTTCGGCGCCTCGGACCTCACTGCGGTTCTTGCTGTCCGGGTCGATGATCCGGACATCCTTGACCGTCAACTTGCGCGCCGTCGCGGCGGCCGGGGTGGCGTCACCGGCCGGGGCACTGGAGGTCGGTGCGGCGACCGGGTTCGACTTCGGGTCGTCGTCGTCGCCGCCCAACGCGATGATTCCGATCAGCAGACCGACCAGGGCGACGGCCAACAGGCCGGCGATGCCGACGGCGACCTTGCGACCCCCCGCCGCGGCCAGCGGCGATGGCTCTTCTCCGGTTTCGGCGGCGAACCGCAGCGGCCCGCTGTTGTCGAGGTAGTGCTCATCCTCGGCCGGCACGTCCAGTCGCGCCAACTCGGCGGCCAGCACGTCGGAGGACGGCGGCGCGATCTCGGCGTCGAGCAGATCCATGGTCAGGTCGTCCAGGTACGCCGGGACGCCCGCCCGGACCTGGCGGGGTGCCGCGATGGCACCCGAGGCGTCTCGGACAGCGTCCGGGATCGCGGCGCGGCCGTGGCCGGCGGTGGCGCCCCGCAGCGGTGCCTCGGTGTGCGGCCAGGAGCCGGTCAGTGCGAAGTAGAGGATGCCGCCGACCGCCCGAATGTCGTTCTCCTGGCTGTCGGCGCCGTCGGTGCGGGCATCGGCCAGGACCACGCGGCCCTCGTCACTGATCATGACGGTGCCGGGGTGGACGTTGCCGTGCACCATGCCGGTGGCGTGCACAGCGGCGAGCGCGCTCGCGACGGCGTTGCCGATGGCGGTGGCCCGAGCCGGATCCAGGGGGCCGTCGGTGGTCAGATCCCGCAGGGACTGCCCGTCGACCCACTCGCGCACCACGTACGCCCGGTCGGCCTCGTCGATCGCGTCGTAGACGCCGACCAGGTTGGGGTGGATGACCCGGCTGGCTGCGACGGCGGCCTGAAGCATCTCGGTGGCGGAGTCACCGCCCGGGTAGCGCAGCACCACGGCAACGGGACGGCGCAGGATGACGTCGACCCCGCGCCAGACCAGCCGACCCGCACTGTCGTTGTTGATGTGCTCAACCAGTTCGTACCGCTCGGCGAGGACTTCACCGGCCGTGGGAGCACCGAAGGTCATGACCGGAGGAGCGCTTTCGTCCGCCTCCTGACCCTCGCCGACCTGGGTCACCCGTCCTCCCTCGGTGATCGTGTCGATCGATGAACCCGAACTGCTGGGCATGTGGCTTCCCGCTCTGCCGTTGAAGGAACCGGCCGACCGGTGTCGACGCCCAGCGTCGGCCCCTGCCGTACCCGTCGAGAGCGACCTTACCCGGGTTGCCCGTCTCTCCGACATGTCATCTTCCCGCTGTAACTGGCGGGGTTCCGGCAGTCGGAGAAGTCGTCCGGTTACGACCGTTGTCAGCCACGTTGCTGGCACATGTACTAGCTAATCTACGGCTTCACCGCAAGTGACCGAAGCCGGGGCTGGGCCGGCCTGGCGCTCGCGCTGCCTCGTACGTTCCCACCGATCGGTTCGCCACGCTCAGCCGTACGGTTGGTTATCCACAGGCTGAAGCGGTGGTTGACCGGCGAATCGCGGAGTTATCCACAGAAGCGTCCCCAGCCTGGTGATCCGCGGTCACGGTCCGTATGAATGCCAACTTGTTGTAATCAGCTGCTGGCATTCAGCGACCGAGGCGGCGGCGAACCATCCCGACCACCTCGGTGATCTCCCCGATCCGCAGCACCATGGCCAGACCCAGGTAGGTCCCGCCGATCACCGCGCCACCGATCACGAGCTGGACGACAGCCTGCATCCAACTTGGCCGGTCGCCACCGGGCAGGAGGTTCACGACGAGGAGGCCGACCAGGGCGGCCCCCAACGCGGCGACCGCCACCCGGCCGAGGGTGCGCAGAATGGCGCCCATCCCGATCCGGCCCACCCGGGGCCGCAGCAACCAGGCCGAGGCGAAGGCCGCCGCCAGGTACGACACCGTGTTGCCGATCATCATCCCGGCCGCGGCGAAATGGGCGGCGAAGGCGACGTAGAGCACCACCTGCACGCCGATGCGCAGGGCCACCACCGGGATGTTGATCAGCGCCGGGGTGCGGGTGTCCGGCAGGGCGTAGAACGCGAAGGTGAAGAGCTGACTGATTGCGAACGGCACCAATGCCAGCGCCGCCAGGAGCAGCACCAGCGAGGTGTCCGCCGCGTTCTCGTCGGTGAACGCGCCGTAGCGGAACAGCGTCACGGCCAGGGGAGTCGCCAGCACCGCGTAGCAGACCGCGATCGGGGCGAGCACCGCCGAGACCGTGCGGGTGCCACGGGACAGGTCGGCGGCGACGTCGGAGTACCGACCGTCGGCCGCCGCCGCGCTCATTCGGGGCATCAGTGCGGTGATGATCGAGACGGCGATGATGCCGTGCGCCATCATCAGCAGCAGGAACACGTTGTTGTAGATCAGCGGACCGGCGGCGTTTTCCTTGCCGGCACGGTTCAGCAGGTTGAACAGCACGATCAGGCCGACCTGGCTCACCGCGACGTAACAGAACATCCAGCCGCCGAGACGCCCCAGCTCCCGCAGTCCGAGGGCCCGGAAGTCGAACCGGAACTTCCACCGGAAGCCGACCTTGCGCAGCGCCGGCAGCAGGCCGGCGGCCTGGATCGCGACACCGAGCAGGGTGCCGCCACCGATCAGCAGGATCCGGTCGGTGGTCATCTCCTCCGGCTTGACGATCTCGGCCCCGAAGATCGCTATGTACAGCCCGGCGGTGGCGATCACCACGATGTTGTTGAGGATCGGCGCCCACATCGGCGCGGCGAAGTGCCCCCGGGTGTTGAGCACCGCGCTGATCAGCGCGCTGAGGCCGGTGAAGAAGATCATCGGCAGCATCAGGTACGACAGTGCCTTGACCAGGCTCCGGAATTCGTCGCCCGTGTTGTCGCCGGCGTAGAGCTTGGTCAGCAAGCCCGCCGACAGCACGGCCAGCAGGGCTGCTCCCGCCAGGGTCAGCACCGCCAGGGTGAGCAGCCGTTGGGCGTACGCCTGACCACCGTCGGTGTCGACCTTGCGCCGACGGACCAGCACCGGGATCAGCACGCTGGTGAGGATGCCGCCGAGCAGGAACTCGTAGACCATGCCGGGCAGGATCTGCGCGGTGGTGTACGCGTCTCCGACCAGCGCCCCACCCAGCGCGGCGGTCAACGCCAACGTGCGTAGGAAACCAGTACCCCGGCTGACCAGGCTGCCGATCGCCATCACCGCGCTGTTGGTCGCGGCGCTCGCCTCGCCCACCTGCTCCTGCGGCGGCGCTGTCGACTCCATGGCCGGTTGGTTCAGCGGTTCGGCGGAGATGAAGGTGGCACCGTCCCCGGGACGGGTTCCGGCCCCGCCGTCGTTCGCGGCGTTGGCGCTGCGGTAGAGCCCGCCGCTCATCTCCAGCCTCCCAGGGGTACGTCGGGTCGGACACCGACCCGCACGCCACAGACCATAGTCAACCCCCACCCGTTACCCGCGCCCGGCGGATCGGATCACACCCCGGCCCGATAAGCTGGCGATCCCATGTCCGAAGCCTCCGCTCCTCATGCCGCCGACCGCCGCGAACTCACCGCCGCGCAGCGCAACGCCGTCGCCGAACTGCTCCGGGTGTCCCCGGTCGCCGACGAGTTGGGCCGCCGCTTCGTCCGCGCCGGTCACGAACTGCACCTGGTGGGGGGTTCGGTGCGGGATGCCCTCCTCGGTCGACTCGGGGACGACCTCGACTTCTGCACCGACGCGCACCCGGACGAGACCCTGCGGATCATCAAGGGCTGGGCCGAGTCGATCTGGGAGACCGGTCGGGAGTTCGGCACCATCGGTGCTCAGCGCGACGGCCTCCGGCTGGAGATCACCACGTTCCGCGCGGAGTCGTACGACCAGGTCAGCCGCAACCCGGTGGTGGTATACGGCACCAGCCTCGACGAGGACCTGAAGCGGCGCGACTTCACGATCAACGCGATGGCGGTCAGCCTGCCGGACCACCGGTTCACCGACCCGCACGGCGGGCTGGCCGACCTCTCGGCCAAGGTGATCCGTACCCCGAGCACGCCGGGTGAGTCGTTCGGCGACGACCCGCTGCGGATGCTGCGGGCCGCCCGGTTCGCCGCCCAGTTGCGGTTCGCGGTGCACCCGGACGTGCATCTGGCGATGACCGAGATGGCCGCCGACCTGGACCGGATCACCGCCGAGCGGGTCCGCGACGAGTTCACCAAGCTGCTCTGCGGCGCGGACCCGATCACCGGGCTGCGGCTGCTGGTGGACACCGGGCTGGCCGAGCGGTTCCTGCCGGAGCTGACCGGTCTGAAGCTGGAGATCGACGAGCACGCGCAGCACAAGGACGTCTACGAGCACACGTTGACGGTCGTCGAGAACGCGGTCTCCTACGAGGAGGAGGGCTGCGACTTCATCCTGCGGATGGCCGCCCTCCTGCACGACGTCGGCAAGCCGGCGACGAAGGCGGTCGGGTCCGACGGCCGGGTCAGCTTCCACCACCACGAGGTGGTCGGCGCGCGGCTGACCAAGGCCCGGATGAAGGCGATGCGGTACCCGAAGGAGGTCACCGCGAAGGTGACCGCGCTTGTCGCGCTGCACCTGCGCTTCTACGGGTACGGGCGGGGCGAGTGGACCGACTCGGCGGTGCGCCGCTACGTCGCCGATGCCGGTGACCTGCTTCCCCGCCTGCACAAGCTGACCCGCTCGGACTGCACCACCCGCAACCGGCGCAAGGCCGCCCAGCTCGCGGCCGACTACGACGCGCTGGAGGACCGGATCGCCCGGATCGCCGCCGAGGAGGACCTGGCGCGGGTCCGACCCGACCTGGACGGCAACGCGATCATGGAGCTGCTCGGCGTACCGCCGGGGCCGGTGGTCGGCCGGGCGTGGAAACACCTCAAGGAGCAGCGCCTCGAACGCGGCCCGCTGGACCGCGACGCCGCCGAGGCGGAACTGCTGCGCTGGGCCCGCGCCGAGGGCATCATCGGTTGAGCCGCTGGTCGGGCTCGGGTTGATCGACTCAGATGCGCCTTGTGGCGTCGCTCCAGCTATCGGTGACCCACCGTAACTACCCCAGGTCATTTCGGGCATTGCCTACACCCTGGAACCACCTCTTGACAGTGAGTCGTCTGCGCTGCGAATGTACAGCGGCACATTGATGATGAGCAGCACACGGGGGTGTGACGCATGACCATCTACGCGCTGGAATCTTGCTGGCCGGCCCAATCGCGAGGGCAATCATCTGGCCGCTGCCACGGAGTATGCGCGGGGTTCATCTCGAATCTCTTGCCTTCCTGGTCTGTTTGCGATCGCGCATCACGCTGAAGCCGTGATCGTCGGCGGGGGTTTCGCCTAACCCCTCTTTCCCCAGTTCCGTTTGTCTTGCCGCACCGTCGGGTGCCGGAACTGCTGTTCTGCGCCAATCATTCGGCGTGCTGCTCCCTGTCCTGCCGTTGCTCACACCTGGCTGGGCGGGGCCAATGTTCAGGCATTGAGGTGGCAATTCACGACTTCATGCCGTTCGACCCCACCCTGTTCCAACGACGGGGGTGGAAGTTCGATCCAAACTTACGAGAGGCGGTACCGTTGCATTATCGGGTCAGTAATCGAACGGCAGTGGTAAGGCTACTGGCAGTCCTTCTCCTTATGGCCGTCGGAACAGTAGTCGTTCCGGCTGGGGCGGTCCATGCCGACGCCGCAGGTAAGGGCGGCGACTACGTCCCGATCAACCAAACCGTGCTGCTGGACACCCGCAGTGGTACTGGGGGCTACACCGGCCCTCGGGACGCAGATACCGTGGCCACTGTCAGTGCCCTCGGAGTCGGCGGTGTGCCAGCCAACGGGGTCAGCGCGCTCCTGGTCGACGTGACGGCGATCAGCCCGACGGTCAACACTTTTGTGACTGTCTACCCGGACCAGGCCACGAGGCCAGCCGCCTCATCGCTGAACGCCTCAACCGGTGAGGTCATCTCGAATTCGGTGGTGGTGAAGGTCGGGGCGAACGGCAAGATCGCCCTACACAACCAAGCCGGCAAGGTCAACCTGAAGTTGGACGTGCAGGGCTATTTCACGACCAACACCGGCGGAATCGGTTCCGGCTTCGTGGCGATGGATCACATTGTGATGACCGATACCCGCCACAGGTTCTGGGGGCTACCGCGGAAACTGGCGAGCGGCGAAACTCGGAGTGTCACCTTGGGGCAACGCAAGCCCAGCGGGGGGTCATTCGCGCTGCCGAGCACTGCCAAGGCGGTGCTGGTGGACGTGGCCGTCATCGGCGCGACGTCTGGCGGCTGGTTGACCATCGGTTCGGACAGTCTTTCCGCCACTGGCATTGATTATCGGGCCGGCAACACCTCGATGGCAGTGAGTGTGAAGCTCAAGGGAGACGGCAGCCACGTCGTTCAGCTCGTCAACGCTGGTTCGGCGATCGATGTCGTCATCACGGTGCAGGGATACTTCACCGACAGCCCGACGACGGGGGCCGGCCTGCGCGCGGTGGATGCCAGCCGGCTGATCGACACCCGCAGCATCGGTAATGGGGCGCCGATCGCGGCCGGTGCCAGTGTTGATGTCGCTGTCGGCGGCACTAATGGGCTGCCGGTCCGAGGTGTTGCTGGCGTTGTCCTGAACGCCACAGCTGTCCGGCCTGCCGCAAGCGGGGCCTTTAGCGTCGCAGAGGGTTCCTTTGGGACGGATCCCCCTATTCTCGGCCCGGTACTTCGATTCAACTCTGGTGAGTCGGCGCGATCCAGCCTCGTAGTAGCACAGGTCAACTCCGAGGGGAAGGTGCGCTTCCGCAACACCTCAAGCGGCACCGTGCATCTGGTGGTCGATCTCCAGGGCTGGTTCGCCGACCCGGTGACCCCCCTGCCGATTGCCACGTACTCCCGAACTTCGGTGCTCCAGGCCAAGCCGGCCGGTACCGCCGTCGGAACCATCGAGTACGCCTTCGTGGACAACTCTGGGCGACTGCGGATCGGTCACCAGAACAACCCGGACGACTTCTCCAGCATCCAGTGGAACCCCGCTTCCGGTTTGGAGGCTCTTACCGGGCAACCGGCGCTGAATCAGCCCGGCGGCAAGCCCGTCCAGGTGACCGTCCGGCACACCAACGCCACCATCTGGGCCGGCAGCCAGACCGCCGAGGGCGCGGCGACCTGGGGACCGATCGCCACCATCGGTGGATCGATGGCCGGCCCGCCGACGGCAGCCATGCTCACCGACGGCACGAGTGTCATCTTCGGCGTCGACGTCGATGGCCGGCTCTGGCACTACCGGCAGTCGGACAGCAGCCCTCGGTGGGCGAGCCTGGGCAGCGCCGGCCTGGTGGGTTCGGTCACGGCGGTGAACATCGACACTGGCCTGCGGATCATCGGCACCACCGCTGCCGGTTCGGTCAAGACCACTGTCTACGCCAACGACGGGTCCTTGTCGTCGTCCTGGACAGATCTCGGGGGCACCGTTACCGGTGCTCCTGCCGCGCTCGTCCACCCCGGTTACCGTACGGCCATCTTCGCCCGTGCCGCTGACGGCTCCGTGGTGGTGAAGCAGCAGGACCTCAGCGGTACATGGTCCTCCAACTGGAACGGCATCGGCGCCCAGATCGCCGCCGGACCACCCGCTGTGATCCTCGATCCGGCACTCGGACGGACGGCGGTGGTGGTGCGGGGTTCGGACAACGAGATCTACCGGGTCTTCGAGGCATCCGCCGGCTCGGGTAGCTGGGGTGACTGGGCGCGCGTCAATCCGGACTACAGCGACCCGGCCGCAACCGATCCGACTGTCAGCCCGATCGTCAACAGCAGCGGCAACGGGTGGATGATCGTCTACCGGAACTTCAGCGACGCCACGCGGGTGTACCAGCGTCAGGTTCCGCCAGGTGGTGTGTCAGTCGCATCGGCCGGAGAGTTCGCCGGTCACACCGTTCCGGCGCCTCCCGCCTGATTCGGTCACGTTTCCTGAGCCGACGGCTCCCGTCACCTCACCGGTGGCGGGAGCCGTCTTCTGGTCGATGCGGTTGACCGACCACGATGGCGTCAGCGGCTCTCGACGGCCTTCCCGTCGACGGATGCGGCACCGTTGCCGGCCGGGGTCGACGCCGAGCCGAGCCGCGCCAGCAGGCCGGGCAGGTCGATCCCGGTGAGGTCGCTGCCGAGCTGGAGGCCCTGGGCCACGTTGCCGGCCACCGACTTCGTCAGCGACGACGCGCCGTCGGTGGAGATGACCGTCATCTTGTCGATCGCCCCGATCGGCGCACTGGCCGCCTCGACGACCTGCGGCAGCACCTTGACCAGCAGGTCCAGCACGGCCGCCTCGCCGTACGCGGCGAACGCCTCGGCCTTGCGCGCCATCGCGTCCGCTTCGGCCTCACCCTTCGCCAGGATGGCCGCGGCCTCGGCCTGACCCTCCCGCTCCACCGCCTCGGCGATCGCGGAGCGCCGACGCTGCTCGGCCTCACCCTCCTTGGCGCCCTCGATGGCGTTCGCCTCGGCGAGCGCGGCCCGCCGTGCCCGCTCACCCTCACCGGTGAGGCGGGCCTGTTCGGCGGAGGCCTGCGCGGCGGCGATGACGGACTGGCGCTGCGCGTCGGCGTGCAGCACCGCAGCGTTGCGGGCCGCCTCGGCCTCCTGTTCCACCTTGTACCGGGCGGCGTCGGCCGGCTTGCGCACCTCGGTGTCGAGTTGGCGCTGCTTGAGTTCGGCGTTGCGCTCGGCCACCTTCTGCTGCTCGGAGAGGATCGCCTGGTCCCGCTCGGCCTGGGCGAGCGGCCCGGCCGCCGCGGACTTCGCCTTCGCGGCGTCGATCTCGGCCTGGATGCCGGCCTGCTTGAGGGCCAGGTTCCGGTTCGCCTCGGCGATGGCCTCCTCGGCGAGCAGCCGCTCCTGCTCGGCCTGCTGCCGGGCCCGCGCCTCGGCGATCGCCGCGTCCTTGAGCACCCGGGCGGCCTCGGGCCGGCCCAGGTCCTGCAGGTAGGAGCCCTCGGCGAGGATGTCCTGGAGCTGGAAGGTGTCCAGCACCAGACCCTGGTTGGTCATCGAGTGCTCGGCCTCCTCGGCCACCGCGCTGGCGAACGCCGCCCGGTCCCGGATGACCTCCTCGACGGTGAGCCGGCCGACGATCGAGCGCAGCGCGCCGGCCAGCACCTCCCGGGTGAAGTTGTCGATCTCGTCCTGCTGGTGCAGGAACCGTTGGGCGGCGGCCCGGATCGCGTCCTCGGTGCCGCCGACCTTGACGATCGCCACCCCGTGCAGGTCGGCGCGGATGCCCTGCTTGCTCACCGCGCCCCGGATGCCGACGTCGATCCGTCGGCTGGACAGGTCCAGGGACTGGAGCTTCTGCACCACCGGCAGCACGAAGACCGAAGCGCCGAGCACGACCTTCTGCCCGGAGGTGTCGGTGGACCGCCCACCGTCGGCGGTCTGCGTGGTGCGGCCCTTGCGGCCGGTGACGATGAACGCCTCGTTCGGCCCGGCCACCTTGATCCGGGAGAGCACGAAGAGCACCAGGATGAGCGCGAGGAGAACCGCGCCGCCGATGGCGATGAGTAGTGCCATATGAGCAGTCCCGTCTACGAGGGGTTGATCAGTAGGTCTCGACGTGCACGCTGGTCTCGCTGAGCGCCTGCACGACGAAGACCTGGGCGCCGATCGGGATCGGTTGGTCCGCGCGGGCGCTGAGCTTGACCGGTTGGCCGGCGAGGCGAACGCGGACCTCGCCGTACCCGTCGGCCGGCACCGGGGTGACGACCAGGCCGAGCGCGCCGACCAGGTCGTCACGGGTGGGCGTGGCGTCGGTGCGCATGTTGCGCGCCGCCCGGCTCAGCCGGGACGCCAACCAGCCGGTGGGCACGGCCGCGAGCACCCCACCGACCACCGCCCCGACGACCATGCCTGGGGTACGCGCACCGAGCAGTTCGTTGACGATGGCGCCGCCGAACCCGAACGCCCCGGCGAAGCCGGCGACCGTCTCGACCGAGATCGGCCCGTCCACGTCGGGGTGCCCGAACTGGAGCAGCTCGGTGCCGAGCAGGGCGAGTGCGAGCACACCGATCCCCGCCCCGCCGATGATCAGAAAGATGAGCGTCCCCGATGCCACGACCTTGACGGTATCGACGCCGCGCAACGCCGAACGGGCCGGCGAGAGGGCAATATGATCTACCGCTGCCGAGTCGCTGACGGTGATCGGAAAAGGGCAGCGCCCACCCTCGCCGAGCGGGCGGCGGAGGCGATCCGGTCCGCCGAGTAGTGGGACTCGGCCCGGCGCTGGTAGCCGCGCCGGCGAAGGAGTCCGGGACAGGGAGAATGGGTGGATGCGCTGGACCGTGCTCGACGCACCGATCGGTGAGTTCTCCGTCGCCACCGACGGCACCAGCGTCTGCGGTGCGCATTTCGGGCGGGTCGAGGCAGCCGCCGAGGCGCCCGACGACGCGCTGTCCCGGCAGGCCGTCGACGAGCTGCGGGCGTACTTCGCCGGTGAGCTGACCGGGTTCACCGTCCCGGTGTCGCCGCCACGCGGCTCCGACTTCGAGCGCGCCGTGTGGCGTGAGATGACGCGGATTCCGTACGGGCAGACGCTGACGTACGGGGAGGTGGCGCGCCTGGTCGGCGATCCTGGGGCGGCACGGGCGGTCGGGGTGGCCTGCAACCGCAATCCGATCCCGGTGATCGTGCCGTGTCACCGGATCGTCGGCGCGGGCGGCAAGCTGGTCGGCTTCGGTGGGGGCCTGCCCCGCAAGGTCAAGCTGCTGGAGTTGGAGGCCGGGGTCGCGCTGCGACGCGCCTGGTCCTGAACCACCTCGGCGGGCCTCAGCCGGTGCTGGGCGACCCCTCCCGGCCGGTGCCGGGTGTCGTTGCGCCGGGCCACGGCGGGTCGACCGGGGTCCGTGACCGGAAGAAGGCGTTGGCCGGGGCAGGGCCAGCAGGACCACCGCGACGAGGATCGCCACCGGCGCGCCCAGCCGCCCGGTCACCTGTGGTTCCGGAAGAGGTGCCGTGAATCACGGGACCGCCCTCGTACCCGCGATGGCGGCGGACCCACGGCGAAGGGCCGGGTCCACGCGGACCCGGCCCTTCGACCTGCTTGGTGACTCAGCGCGTCAGCGCGCGACCTCACCGGCGATGAACTCCTCGACGGCCTGGTGGGCGTCGTGGTCGGCGTACTGCACCGGCGGGGACTTCATGAAGTACGACGAGGCCGACAGGATCGGGCCGCCGATCTTCCGGTCCAGGGCGATCTTCGCGGCCCGGACCGCGTCGATGATGACGCCGGCCGAGTTCGGGGAGTCCCACACCTCGAGCTTGAGCTCGGCGTTGAGCGGGGTGTCACCGAACGAACGGCCCTCGAGGCGGATGTACGCCCACTTGCGGTCGTCCAGCCACGGCACGTGGTCCGACGGGCCGATGTGCACGTCGCTCTTGCTCATCTCGTGCGGGATCTGCGAGGTCACCGACTGGGTCTTCGAGATCTTCTTCGAGACCAGGCGCTTGCGCTCCAGCATGTTCATGAAGTCCATGTTGCCGCCGAAGTTGAGCTGGTACGTGCGCAGCAGCTCGACGCCACGGTCCTCGAAGAGCTTCGCGAGGGCGCGGTGCACGATGGTGGCGCCGACCTGGCTCTTGATGTCGTCACCGACGATCGGCAGGCCGGCGTCGGTGAACTTCTGGGCCCACTCGGGGTCGGAGGCGATGAAGACCGGCAGGGCGTTGACGAACGCGCAGCCGGCGTCGATCGCGGCCTGGGCGTAGAACTTGGCGGCCTGCTCGGAGCCGACCGGGAGGTAGCAGACGACGACGTCGACCTGCGCGTCACGCAGCGCCTGCGCCACGTCGACCGGGGTGGCGTCCGACTCCTCGACGATCTCGCGGTAGTACTGGCCCAGACCGTCGAAGGTCGGACCGCGCTGCACCGTCACGCCGGTCGGCGGCACGTCGCAGAGCTTGATGGTGTTGTTCTCGCTGGCGACGATCGCCTCCGCGAGGTCCATGCCCACCTTCTTGGCGTCCACGTCGAATGCCGCGACGAACTCCACGGCGTTGACGTGGTAGTCGCCGAAGGCGACGTGCATGAGACCCGGGACGCGGTCGTTCGGGTTGGCGTTCCGGTAGTACTCGACGCCCTGAACCAGGGACGAGGCGCAGTTACCCACACCGACGATGGCGACGCGGACGGAGCCCATAGCGTCTGCCTCCTTCTTTTCTGTCACGGCCGCTCATTCCTGGTCTCTCCAGGCGGAGGCGGGCTGTTGTCTTCTCGTCGGCCGCCGGCTGTCCCGATGTTCGGGACCGTCGGGGCTCGGCCGGAGCGCTCGTTGGCGATGAGCTCCTCCAGCCAGCGGACCTCGCGCTCACAGGCATCAAGACCGTGGCGCTGCAGTTCCAGCGTGTAAGCGTCGAGGCGCTCGGCCGCCCGGCCCAGCACGTCACGAAGCCCTTCGCGACGCTCCTCGATCTTGCGGCGGCGACCCTCCAGAATGCGCAGTCGGGTCGCCTGGTCGGTCCGGGCGAAGAACGCGAAGTGCACCCCGAAGCCCGTGTCGTCGTACGTCTCGGGCCCGGCCTGTGCGATCAGCTGGGCGAAGCGTTCCTTGCCTTCCGCGGTGATTTTGTAGACCACCCGACCTCGTCGGCTGGTCAGCGCGGGAACCTCCTCGGCAGTGGCGGGCGTCTCAGCAGCTTCGGTGATCCATCCCGCCGCCTGCAGTCTGCGTAGCGTGGGGTAGAGCGAGCCGTAGCTGATCGCCGCCCGGATCGCGCCGAGTTTGGCGGTCAGCTCCTTGCGCAGCTCATAGCCGTGCATCGGAGACTCCTGCAGGAGGCCGAGGATGGCGAACTCGAGCACGGGGCCACCCTCTCTTTACCCTCCGGCGTGGAGTGATAACCGCCGCGATGTATCGGACCGATACATCGCACGTTAGCGGGTCGCGGGGGTCGGGGCAAACCCCCGTTCCGAGATGTCGTCGTCACGGAATGTGAGCGCGGTCGCCTGCTCGGGCCGGACCGCGTACCCTTCTCCGCATGCGTACGCAGCGCCAGGTCGTCGACTACTCGCTTCAGAAGCGAGCGGTGCTGCGTGAGCTCCTGGCCGGCCGAGTCGGCACGTACGACGTCTGCGACGCGTCGCCGTACCTGAAGAACGCCGCTCGGTTCCATGGTGAGCCGACCGACCGGCGCTGCCCGATCTGCCGCAGCGAAAACCTGACCCTCGTCCACTACATTTACGGTGACGAACTCAAGCAGTCCGCCGGGCAGGCCCGGACACTTGCCGAGTTGCCAGTGCTGGCGATGACGCTGCGTGAGTTCCAGGTCTTCGTGGTGGAGGTGTGCCTCGGTTGTGACTGGAACCATCTCGTCGAGCAGTACCTGCTCGGCCGGGACGGTCTGGCCGCCGACAGCGACGGCACCAGCGAGCAGGACGCGGCGGGCGCCGAAGGCGCCGGCCGGCGGAGGCGAGAGGCGCAACGGTGATCTCAGCTGGTTGTACCGGCCCCGGGGCCGCGGACGTAACCCGGGACGGTCGACTGGATGGTGGTCCGATTGGCCCGATTGATACGGCAATGACCCCGGTCGGCCGGCACCCCCGTGCCGGCGCCCCGGGTGAAGCAACTCACGGCAACCCGGTGGCGGCGCAGCAGCGCCCCACCGCGACCGGCAGGGTGTGAGGAATGAACTCGTACGGCGATCCCAGTTCTGCGCGCGGACGGACCCAGCACTCGGGTCCCGACGGTGACCCCGGACCGGGCGCGGACGACGCGTACCGCAGACCCGGCGGTGACTCCGGCGGGAGCGGCTGGTCAGCCTCCGACCGAGGCACGGCAACCCCAGGCCGGGCCTCGGTGACACCACGGGCTGCCGGTGGTCGCGCCACGGTTGGCGGCTCCGCCTCGGTGCCGCCGCGTGGCGGCGCGGCCGCCGGATCCGCCTCGGTGGGTTCGGCATCGCCGGGCCGGGCCGGACGGGCCTCGGTGCCGGTATCGCCGGCACCGGGTGTGGCCGCCACCGGTCGCGCTGGCGCCGGTCGGGCCTCGGTGCCCGTCTCCCCGGCGCCGGGCGCACCGGCAGGACGGGCGGCGGTCGGCGCCGCGGCCGTCGGGGCCGCCTCGGTCGGCACCGCCTCGGCGGGCCGGGCCAGCGTCGGCTCCGCGTCGGTCGGCGGTCGTGCGGCGGTCGCTCGGGCGAGCGTCTCACCGGTCTCCGGTGGGCCGGGCGGGCCCAATGGGCCGGGAGGCCCGGGCGGTCCCGGTCGGGGCGGTCGTGGTCCGGGTGACCCGGGTGCCGCGGCGCGGGCCAAGAAGCGCAAGCGGATGAACCTGCTGATCGCCGGGTTCGCCGTCTTCATCATGCTCGCCGGCATCGGCGTGGTCGGGTTCACCTACTACTCGACGAACGTGGTGCTCCCGGACGAGATCACCCCGCCGCAGGCGACCACGCTGTACGCCTTCGACAACAAGACGATCATCGCCAAGGTGGGGGATCAGAACCGCACCCTGGTCACCATCGACCAGATTCCGCAGTACGTGCAGGACGCGGTGGCCGCCGCCGAGGACCGGAACTTCTACCGGCACTCCGGTGTGGACTACAAGGGCATCGCCCGTGCCGGCTGGAACAACCTCTCCGGCGGCGACAAGCAGGGCGCCTCCACCATCACCCAGCAGTACGCGCGTAACGCCTACGACAACCTGAAGGACGACACGTACGCCCGGAAGGTGAAGGAGGCGATCCTCGCCTCCAAGCTCAACGACGAGTACACGAAGCCGCAGATCATGCAGCACTACCTCAACGTGATCTACTTCGGCCGGGGCGCGTACGGCATCGAGGCGGCGTCGCAGACCTACTTCGGCAAGTCGGTGAGCAAGCTCGACCCGGCCGAGGGCGCTGTGCTCGCCGCCCTGATCAAGCAACCGGAACCCAGCTCCACCCACCAGGGGTACGACCCGGCGATCAACCCGACCGACGCCCAGGATCGCTGGAACTACGTGATCGACGGCATGGTCAAGGAGGGTTGGCTCGGTGTGCCGGGCAAGGAGCCGCGGCCGGCCGCCTACCCGACGAAGACCCTGAAGGCCCCGAAGAAGGGCGGCATCGGCGTCGACTTCGGCGTCGACACCCCGTACGGCAACGTCATCAACTATGTCCGGCAGGAGATGCGGGACAGGGGCATCTGCGTCGAGAAGGACGCGGAGGTGACCGACGCCAAGCCGCTGTGCTCCCAGGCGCTGATGGCCGGCGGTTACCGGATCCGCACCACGGTGGACACCAAGATGCAGGCCGCGGCGGTCGAGACGGCTCAGCGCAAGTCCAAGGGCTCCGAGTTGGCCGGTGAGCGGAGCAACATCATGGCCGCGGTGGTGGCGATCGACCCCACCAACGGTCGGGTCGTCGCGTACTACGGCGGTGACAACGGCACCGGCACCGACTACGCCGGCAAGAACACCGACTCCACCGGGGCGATCAGTGGTGGTCACTCCCCCGGATCAAGCTTCAAGATCTACACCCTGGCGGCGGCGCTCAAGGAGAAGAAGTCGCTCGAGTCCCGGTGGAAGGGCAAGGCTTTCAAGCCGACAGGCACCTTCAAGGTCAGCAACGCCGGCACCGACAACCCCTCCTGCGGCAACTCCTGCACCCTCAGGGTGTCCACGCTGAAGTCCCTCAACGTGCCGTTCTACTACGTCACGGAGGAGATCGGCGCGGACAAGGTCGTCGACATGGCCAAGCAGGCCGGTGTCACCACCATGTGGCGTACTGACACCAACCCGGCGAAGGCCTACGACCTGACCAAGACCGACGCGAAGGACGTCACGCCGGAGCCGTTCTTCAACGTGGTCGGCTACGGCCAGTACCCGATCACGGTGCTGGACCACGCCAACGGCGTCGCCACCTTCGCCAACGGCGGCGTCTACAACAAGGCCCACTTCCTCTACTCGGTGGAGAAGCAGAACCCGAACACCGGTAAGTGGGACAAGGTCTACAGCGAGAAGCTCGACTCGAAGCGCAGAATCGACAAGAGCGTCGTGGACGACGTGACGTCAGTGCTGAAGGACTACCCGGCCGCTGTCAACCATCGGCTCGATGACGGTCGCAAGGCGGCCTCCAAGACCGGTACCTGGGAACTCAAGGGCGGCAGCGAGGACAACGGCGACGCCTGGATGATCGGTTACACGCCACAGCTGGCCACCGCGGTGTGGGTGGGCAACGTGCGGGACCGCAAGCCACTCATCCTCAAGGACGGCCGCAAGGTCAGTGGTGGAAACCTCCCAGGCGACATCTGGGAGCGGTTCATGAACGAGGCGCTGAAGGGCAAACCGAAGCTCGACTTCCCGCCGGCGGCGAACGTCGGCGATCCGGACTCCGGAAACGGCGAAGCGCCTCCGCCTCCGCCCCCACCGCCGCCGCCGTCGAATCAACCCAACCAGCCGTGTAACCCGCTGATCGACCTGTTCTGCAACAACAACCCCGGGGGCGGTGGTAACCCCGGCGGGGGCGGCAACCCCGGGGGCGGCGGTACACCCGGCGGGGGCGGCAACCCCGGGGGCAATCCCGGTGGCGCCGGCGGTGGCCTGTTACCCAGCCTGCCACCCAACCGGGACTGACCCACTCCAGCGCACGACGCCGCCGCCGGCCGGACGACCTGTCCCGGCCGGCGGCGGCGTTTTCGTACCCGGAACTCCGCGCCGGGACGGGACGGGCACCCCTGTCGTACGGCAGGATGCCTCTTCATGAGCACCCAGTCGACGCCCGGTATCGACGAAGCCGGAACCATCGACCACCCGTCCCGCTCCGATGGGTTCGTCCGCGGCATCTCCGCCGCGATCGGCGGCCCACTGGGCGACCACGCGACCGCGCTGAACCGGCCAGCCGGTCGGGAGCGCCGCTTCTGGACCGCCGTCCGGATCGTGCTGGCCCTGACCTGCCTGACGCTCGCGCTGCACTGGGTGCAGAAGTCGCCGTGTCAGGACGGCGCCTGGCAGAACAACGTCCAGTACACCCGGTTCTGCTACACCGACGTCCTCGCCCTCTACTACGCCGAAGGTCTCAACGAGGGCAAGGTGCCCTACCGTGACCACCCGGTGGAGTACCCGGTGCTGACCGGCTACTTCATGGGGGCACTGGGCCTGCCGGTGCACGCGATCGGTGACGGCGACCCGAGCATCAACCAGGGGCAGTGGTTCTACAACCTCAACGCGCTGGTGCTGGGCGCGCTCGCGGTGGCCACGGTGGCGGTGATCCTGGCACTGCGCCGCCGACGACCCTGGGACGCGGCGCTGTTCGCACTGGCCCCGGCGCTGGTGCTCACCGCCACCGTCAACTGGGACCTGCTCGCCATCGGGTTGGCCGCCTTCGGCCTGCTGGCCTGGGCCCGGAAACGACCGGCGGTGGCCGGCGTACTGCTCGGGCTGGCCGGCGCCGCGAAACTCTGGCCGCTGTTCCTGCTCGGGCCGATCCTCATCCTGGCGCTACGGGCCGACCGGGTCCGCGCCGCGCTCACCGCCATCGGTACGGCGATCGCCGCCGTGGTGCTGGTGAACCTGCCGGCCGCCCGGGCGTACCCGGAGAACTGGGACCGGTTCTTCGAGCTGAACACCACCCGGCCGATCGACTGGGGCACGCTCTGGTACATCGGGCGCTACCTGGACGGCAAGGTCGGCAACGACCCCGCCCAGCTCGGTCCGTTCGAGTGGCTGAACGCCAACATCCCCACCCTCAACACCCTGTCGTACGCGCTGTTCGGGCTGGCCTGCCTCGGCGTGGCAGTGCTGGCACTGCGGGCACCACGTCGACCGCGGCTGGCTCAGCTCGGCTTCCTGGTGGTGGCGGCGTTCCTCATCTTCAGCAAGGTCTGGTCGCAGCAGTTCGTCCTCTGGCTGCTCCCGCTGGTGGTGCTGGCCCGGCCGAAGTGGGGAGCGTTCCTGGCCTGGCAGATCGCCGAGGTCTGCTACTTCGTCGCCTTCTACGGCGAACTGCTCGGCGCGGCGACCAGCCGTCCGGTCTTCCCGGAGGGTGTGTTCGTGCTGGCCTCGACGTTGCGGCTGGCCACTGTGGTGGTGCTCTGCGGGTTTGTGGTGCGGGAGATCCTGCACCCCGAGCAGGACGCGGTGCGGGCCACCTACCCGGACGACCCGGACGGCGGCGTTCTCGACGGCGCACCAGACGCGCCCTGGATAGACCGGTGGCGCCGCAGAGAGACGAGCAGCGAACCGCAACCCGAGCCCGTCCCAACCACCTGACCCAGAGCCTGAAGGTCTACTACGGCCGGAACCACGCCAGGGTTTGCGGGGGAGCCCGCCCGGCGCAGGGATCAAGCCTGACCGCCCGGAGCCGGGCGGGATCCCCCCGCAAACCCCGCCCATGAAGAGCTTCAGAGCCGATAGACGACGGCGTCCCCGACCTCCTGCCGGCTGATGCCGAGCGACTCGACCGGGGCGTCAATGGTGATCTCCCACGGTGTGCCGGCGACCTGGCCGCGCAGCAGCACCACAGTGCGGACGCCGAGCGTGCGCAGGTAGTCGACGCTCGTCTGGTCCGGGAACGACTGGCTCACCCGACGGACGTCGTCGAGCTGGCGCGGCGTGAAGCCGCTACCACCGTTGACCACGTCGGGGAACCCGCTGGTCGACCAGAGCATCACGTGCTGGTCCAGGCTCTGATTGCTGGGCAGCACCAGCATCGGCCCTTCCGCCGAACGCATCGCCGCCGGCTGGGTCGGCACCACCGGATGCGGGGTGGTGTTCAGCCCCTCGACGGTGACCAGCAGCAGCGGCAGCAGGGTGGCCATCCGCAGCCACGGCCCCGGCCAGGACGGGATCCGTTGCGCGGTCAACTCGCGGACCCGGTCGGTGAGCGCGGTGACCGCGCCCGCCGCGAGCAGGGCGAGCAACAACGTGGTCCAGAGCATCAACCGCCCAGGGGTACGCAACCCGCTCCAGCCCGGCAGGTGCTCGAAGAGTGGCACGTAGGTGAAGGTGCCGTCGAAGAAGCGGGTGCCCATCGCGAAGGCCATCGTCACCAGCACCCCGACCAGCAGCAGCAGTCGCTGCCGCAGCCGCCAGACCGAGAAGAACAACCCACCCGCGGCGAGCGCGTAGAGCACGAAGCCCGGCAGGAGGGTCATCTCCGGGTGCCACGGCAGTGCCGCCCGGGCCCCCTCGTGCAGCCCACCCCAGATCCGCGACTCCGCGGGCGCCGTCACGAAGCCCGACGCCGGCGGCGAGAAGATGCTGATGTCGGCGATGGTGCGCTCGGCGTACGGGTGCAGCTCGGTCACCTTGTAGAACGGGAACGCCATCAACAGGCCGATACCGGCGAACAACACCCCGCCGAGCAGATCGGCGGTGAACAGCCGGCGACCGAACGGAACGGCCTGCCTGGTGCGCAGCCGCCGCGCGAAGAAGAGGACGGCAGCGACCAGCACCGTGCCGGCCAGGAAGTACGCGAACGGCAACCCGATGCCGAAGCCGAGGCTGAGCTGCCACGCCGCCACCAGCCAACCGGCGTAGACCCAGCCGTCATGCCGTCGCTCCGGCCGGTAACCGTGTCGGAGGGACCAACCGTGCCCGCGCGCCAACATCGCCAGCGCCAGCGGGATGCCCCCGTTGGAGAGCACGTGCAGGTGCCCGGCCTGGGCCAGCAGCCACGGCGCGTAGGTGTAACTCACACCGGCGACGGCGGCACCGATCCGGCCGGCCCCGAGCTGTCGGGCCAACGCGTACGCCCCGAGCGTGGCGAGCGCGTGCGCCAACACGAACATGATGTTGTAGCGCAGGATGGCGTCCTCGGGACCGCTGCCGAGCATGCCGGCCGGGGCGTACCCGAGCAGGGTGTCGGAGAACGCGAAGCTCCACAGCTCCGGGAAGAACGTGTTGGACTGCCACAGGCGCGCCGGGTCGGCCAGCAGGATGTGCCCGGACCAGGCCATCTGCCAGGCCTGCAGGCTGGGGTCCCAGTAGTCCTGCGGGAGGGTGTAGCGCGGATAGCGCAGCGTCGGCCAGGTCATCAGCACGGCCAGTGCCGTGGCGGCGAGGGTGGCCAGGGTCCACTCGTGGATCAGGAACCGACCGACGGCGCGGCCGGCCCTAGTGAAGATGGAGGGCCGTGGCTCCGGCGCGGAGGCGAACGCCTCCCAACGCTCCGGGCCGACGGGCTTCGCCTCGCCGTCGGCCTTGTCCGGACCGTCGGCGTCGTCACCCTTCGCGCCCTTGCCTGCGTCACCGCCCTTGCCTGCGTCACCGCACTTGGTCGCGCCGCTGTCCTTGGCGGCAGTGCTGTCCTTGGTGCTGGTGCTGTCCTTGGTCGCGCCGGTGTCCTTGGTCGTGGTGCTGTCCTTGGCGGTGCTGGCGCTGGCGGTGCTGCCGCCCTGGGCGGCGTCCTGCTTGGTGGCGGCCTTCGTGTCGCCGCGCCGGGCCGTGTCGCTGGCGGGACCGCTCGTCGCGGGGGCGGCCTCGGGGTCGCCACTCGGGGCGGCTCCACTGCCTGCACCGACGTCCGGCGGCGAGCCCGCGGTGGTCTCGGTGGCGGCGTTGTCGGAGGTACGAGCCGGGTCGGAGGGGCGAGCCGGCTGGGTGGGCGTGCCCGGCGCGGCCGTGGTGGCGGGTCGACTCTCGGTGTCCGCGCCGGTGGGGGTGGGCGGGGTGTTGCCGGTCCCGGGCTGTCCGCTCGTCATGCCGCCGGGCTCTCCGCTCCGAGTTGCTCACGCAGAAAGTCGATGTCGGCGGCCTGGCCGGCCACGCCGCCCGGTGTCTCGACGACCACCGGCGCGCCGGCCGCCCGGATCACCGCCACCACCAGCTCCGGGTCGATAGTCCCGCCGCCGAGGTTGTCGTGTCGGTCCTGGCCGGAGTTGAACGCACCCTTGGAGTTGTTGGCGTGCACCAGGTCGATCCGCCCGGTGATCGCCTTTACCCGGTCGACCAGGCCGAGCAGCTCCTCGCCGCCGGCGTACGCGTGGCAGGTGTCCAGGCAGAAGCCGACCTCGTGGTCACCGATGGCGTCCCAGAGTCGGGCGAGCGCGTCCAGCCGTCGGGCGCAGGCGTTGTCGCCGCCGGCGGTGTTCTCGATCAGGACCGGCACGCCGAAGCCGCCGGAGTCTGCCGCGTACGCGAAGGTCTTGCGCCAGTTGTCGAAGCCGACGGCCAGGTCGTCGCCCGCGTTGACGTGCCCACCGTGGACGATCAGGCCCTTGGCGCCGATCGCGGCGGCCGCGGTGGCGTGCCCGAGCAGCAGCTTTCGGCTCGGGATCCGGATGCGGTTGTTGAGCGTGGCCACGTTGATGACGTACGGCGCGTGCACGTACAGGTCGACCTCGGCGGCGCGCAGCCGCTCGGCGTCTTCGCGCGGCTTGGGTGCCTTCCAACCCTGTGGGTCGGAGAGGAAGAACTGCACGGTGTCGGCGGACCGGGCGGCCGCCTCCGCCAGCGGGTCGGTCGAGTCGACGTGGGCTCCGATACGCATGCGAGCGAGCCTACGTCGCGACCCCGACGGCCGGGGCGACGGCCGGGGCGGTGTCGCGTCACCGGACGGACCGACGATCGTTGATGGGTGTGAACCGGCGACCAGCATTCCGGTGCCGCCTGTGGCGCGAGCGCCGCACCCGGTGATCGGCGGTCGCCGGCCGACAGCGAGGTCACCCCCGCTGCGCGGCCCGGCGCAGCGGGGGCGACCCCATCGCACAGCGGCCACCGAGCGACGACGATCTCGGAAAATTGTGCTTTTTCCCCCGACAAGGTGCGAGTGCTGTTGTATCGTCAGATAACAACACGATAAAGCTCCGCGGGGCGTCTTCGGTCCAACCTCATCGGTGTGGTCGTTCCTCCCCAGGTCCCACCCAAGGAATGCGGACCGGACGCCCCGCGGCCTCGTAGACGGGGGTCCACCACCGGCCGATTGACGGCCGGACGGTGGGCCCCCGTCGGCATGTCCGGGTGCCGGCCCGACCACCCCGGGCATGATCGTTCGGACCGGGTATCCTGGTCAGGTTGTCCGCGTCCGGCCGGGTTCCCTCGGCGCGTGCGGACCACGACACAAGACCTCCTGCCACGGAAGGACCGTGGCCGCTTAGCCCACAGGAGGTGAGCACGTCTTGCGTCATTACGAGATCATGGTGATCCTCGACCCCAGCCTCGAGGAACGCACCGTCGCCCCGTCGCTCGACACGTACCTGAACGTGATTCGGACCGCGGGTGGCTCGGTTGAGAAGACCGACGTGTGGGGCCGCCGGCGCCTCGCGTACGAGATCAACAAAAAGGCAGAGGGCATCTACGCCGTCGTCGACCTGCAGGCCACGCCTGCTGCGGTCGCCGAGCTGGACCGTCAGCTGCGACTCAACGAGTCCGTGCTGCGCACCAAGGTCCTCCGACCGGAAATGCGCTAAGCCTTCAAACCCCCGGTTCGTCCGGATCAGCCTCCGCGACTCTGTCGTAGGGCTCTGGGAGCCTGTACGACGAGACGCTGAGTGCGCGAGGAGATGGTCATGGCAGGAGACACCACCATCACGGTCATCGGCAATCTGACCGATGACCCCGAGTTGCGGTTCACCCCCTCCGGGGCTGCGGTCGCCAAGTTCCGAGTCGCTTCGACGCCCCGTTTCATGGACAAGGCGTCGAACGAGTGGAAGGACGGCGAGCCGCTGTTCCTCGCTTGCACCGTGTGGCGGCAGGCCGCCGAGCACGTCGCCGAGTCGCTGCAGCGTGGCGCTCGGGTGATCGTGTCGGGCCGGCTGCGTCAGCGGTCGTACGAGACCCGCGAGGGTGAGAAGCGCACCGTCATCGAGCTCGAGGTCGACGAGATCGGCCCGTCGCTGCGCTACGCCACGGCGAAGGTGCAGAAGATGTCCCGCTCCGGCGGCGGTGGCGGCGGCTTCGGTGGCGGTGGTGGTGGCAACCAGGGTGGCGGCGGAGGCAACTTCGACGACCCCTGGGCTTCGGCCGCTCCCTCTCCCGCGCGTGCCGGTTCGGGCGCCAATTTTGACGAGGAGCCACCGTTCTAATGGCGCCGAGCGCCCGCGATCGCAAACCAGGAGCACGTGCAATGGCCAAGGCTGCGGCACTTCGCAAGCCGAAGAAGAAGGTGAACCCGCTCGACAAGGACGGGATCACCTATATCGATTACAAGGACACCGCGCTGCTGCGGAAGTTCATCTCCGACCGCGGCAAGATCCGCGCTCGACGGGTGACCGGCGTTACCTCGCAGCAGCAGCGGCAGATCGCCCGCGCGGTCAAGAACGCCCGTGAGATGGCGCTCCTGCCGTACACGGCCACCACCCGCTGAGAGGAGGCACCGATATGAAGATCATCCTGACTCAGGAAGTGTCCGGCCTCGGTGCCCCGGGCGACATCGTCGAGGTCAAGAACGGCTACGGCCGTAACTACCTGCTGCCGCAGGGCTTCGCGATCGCCTGGACCAAGGGCGCGGAAAAGCAGGTCACGGTCATCAAGCGGGCCCGTTCGGCCCGCGAGATCCGCGACCTCGACCACGCCAACGAGGTCAAGGCTCAGCTCGAGGGTCTCAAGGTCAACCTGAAGGTCCGCGCCGGCGACGGCGGGCGGCTCTTCGGCTCGGTCACCCCGGCCGAGATCGTCGACGCCGTCAAGGCGGCCAGCGGCCCGGTCCTCGACCGGCGTCGGCTGGAGGTGCCCGGTCACATCAAGTCGACCGGCACCTACCCGGTGAAGATCAAGCTGCACCCCGAGGTGACCGCGTCGTTCAACCTGAACGTCGTTCAGGGCTGACGTCCGCAACACCACCACGAGGGCCCGCACCGAGTAATCGGTGCGGGCCCTCGTGCGTACGTCATCCGATCCGACGCTGCCCGGACCCGGATGGCCCGCGCGGCCCCGGTCCGCACACCGCCAGCGCGGCCCGGCCCGCAGCCCGGCCGACGGGTCACCCGATGGGCTGGCCCGTCACCGCGCTGATCAGCACCGTGGAAAGGCCGCCGCCCACCACCGCGGCGGCAACCGCGATGGTCGCCGACCGCCACGTCGTACCGACCCGACGCAGCAGCGCCGCCACCACCAGACTGCTCACCAGCGCCAACCCGAAGCGCGGCGAACCGGCGAGCAGTGACTCCAACGCGCGGGACCGCGCCGAGTCACACCCGCCCCCGCTGATGTCTGTCACACAACCCGCCGGTGCCTGGCTGTCCAACGTCAACAACCAGACGAAGATCAGCATCGCCGGCACCAGGTAACAGGCCGCCGTGTACAACAGGGGCCGGACCGACCCGCCCGGGTCCGGGTCCAGCAGGTCGTCCTCCAGACGCCGCGCCCAGGCACCAGTGGCCGCCGACTCGACGCGCTGGCGCACCGACGCCGAGCCCACCGCCGGCCGGTCCGCCCGACGCCGGGGCGCACCCGCGCCCGGCACACCGGCCCGTGGTGCAGGCGAGCTGCGCGGTCGAGGAGCGGTGTAACCCACCACCGGAGACCGTGGCGCAGACGTCGGAGGATCTATCCACCGCGGGTCGTCGTCGGCCAGCCGGGTGCCAGACCAGAAACCGTCCTCACGGCTCGGCCAACCCTCGGCCGCCACCGAACGATCCGAGCGCGGCGGCAGCGTACGGTCCCACTGGTCATCCTCGATCGCGGACCGCTCCCACTGGCCGGTGCGGTCCGACCGCTCCCAACCACCGACGCTCTCCACCGCCGACCACTGCCCGCTCAGGTCCCCGCCGTCCGCTCCCGCCGCAGGCGGCCACGCGTGCACGCCCGAGGCGTCCCACGGGTCCACCGCCGGGGGGTACGACGGTTCAGGCTCCGCCACCCGGTCCGATCCGCGCACCCACGGGTCGGCCGCCGGACGGGTCCAGGACTCCTCCGCCGCACGACGGCTACGCCGGCTGGGTCGGCGGCTCGGCGCCTCGTCCGGCACCTGCTCGGTCGGGGCGGACTCGACATCCCCGCCCGACCAGATCACCTGCGGACGGCCGGCGGGCGCGCGGCGGGGACGACGGTCCGAGACCGCACCGGAGACCGGCTCGTCCCCACCGGCGTCGGCCCGTCGACGGCCGGCGTACCCCTGATCCTGCGGTCGGTCGAGCGTCCACTCCCGGGTGTGGTCCGAGTCTGGCGCGGGGCCGATCGCCGGCTGCTCCCGCCGACGCGTGTCGCCGCCCCGCCACTGCGAAGTCGCCGACTCGGCGGACCGCCGGCCCGCACCGGAGGGCGGCGGGTCGAGCTCGTCATCGTCCTCGTCCGGTGCCGCGTGACGACCGCCGCCGTCCGCGTGCCGGACCCCTGACTCCAGCGCCCACCGGGGCAGGTAGGCGTCGACAGGCTCGTCCTGGCCGCGGTCCAACGCACGGCGCCGGCTGGAGGTGCGGTAGCGCCCGTCCTCGTCGTACGGATCAACCGGAACAGACGCCGCGGGCTCACGCCACGAGGCGGTTGGCTGGCGCTCGCGCGGGCTGCCATCGCCGCGTCCCCAGTCCCGGTAATTCACGGCCGGAGTGTGACCCTTCTGAACCGAAAGCGGAATCCGCTGTCCAGGTGTAGCCGTTCGCTGGAGATAGTACGGGACGATCGTGTCACAGGCCCGACCGAAATATTCTCCTCCACAGGCTGGGGAGCATGTCCCCGCAGGTCAGCGAGCTATGGCCGAGAATTCCCCAATGGTTTTCCACAGGCTGTGCACACGCTGCGCACATGCTGTCCACCGGGATCCACAGGTTGTCCCGAGGCTCGTCCACCGGCGTTGTTGAGTCTCTGACCTCGGGGTCCGTATGGTTGGCCCTCGACCGCCGGCGATGGCCCCCGATCGACCGGCCCGGTCGGACGAGAAGTGTCGTACCCCAGCGGTAGAGCTGGGGTTGGATCCGGCGCAGTGGAGGGGGGACCCGTGTCGGTCACCGACGACATGCGGGCAGAGCCACGCTCCGGCGGAGGCCAGCCACCTTCGCAGCGGGATGGCCAGTTCGACAAGACCCCGCCCCAGGACGTCGCCGCCGAGCAGTGCGTCCTCGGCGGCATGCTGCTCTCCAAGGACGCCATCGCCGACGTCGTCGAGATCCTCAAGACCAACGACTTCTACCGGCCGGTGCACGCCACCATCTTCGACATCATCCTCGAGATCTACGGGCGCGGTGAGCCGGCCGACTCGATCACGGTCGCGGCGGCGCTGGCCGACTCGGGGGATCTCGTACGCATCGGCGGCGCGCCGTACCTGCACACGCTCATCGCCAGCGTGCCCACCGCCGCGAACGCCGCGTACTACGCCCGCATCGTCAGTGAGCGGGCGGTGCTGCGTCGACTGGTCGAGGCCGGCACCAAGATCGTGCAGCTGGGCTACGGCACCGCCAGCGGCGGCAGCCGCGACGTGGACGACGTCGTCGACCTCGCTCAGCAGGCCGTCTACGACGTCACCGAACGCCGGGTCAGTGAGGACTTCGCGGTCCTGGCCGACATGTTGCAGCCGACGCTTGACGAGATCGAGGCGGTGGGCGCGCAGGGCGGTGTGATGACCGGCGTGCCCACCGGCTTCAGCGACCTGGACCGGCTGCTCAACGGTCTGCACGCTGGGCAGTTGATTATCGTGGCGGGTCGACCTGGTCTGGGAAAGGCGCTCGCGCTCGACACCCCACTGCCGACCCCGGACGGCTGGACCACGATGGGCGAGGTCAAGGCAGGCGACCAACTACTGGCTGCCGACGGCTCCCCGACCACTGTCACGCACGCTTTCGACGTGATGCACGATCGCCCCTGCTACGAGGTCGAGTTCTCGGACGGCACCGTGATCGTGGCGGACGCGGAGCATCTGTGGAAGACGACCACCCGGGCGAGCCGGCGGCAGGAACCGGCGCGGCAGAGGCGGTACTGGCCCGAATCGTCGCTGGCCAATGTCCGTGCGGTACACGAGCGGCTGAGCCTCCTGGGGAACCAGCCGATCACGCTCTTCGACACGCTTGAGCAGGTTGGGCCGGAGTTTCGGCATGTCCTGCACACCGTCGCCCGCGAGGTGGGGTCGGTCGGCCGGATCAGCCGTCCCATCGTCCGCAGCGGCAAGCCACAGAACTGGACTGCGCCGGGCTACCCAGCCGGTCCGCTTCTGAGCACGCTTCTTCAACGAGCCGAGCGGGAGGTCAAGGCCGGTAGCCGGGCCGACCACGACGGCGTCGTCACCACCGCTCAAATCGCAGCCACGCTGCGTACCGACACCACCCCGCGGCGGCTCAACCATGCCGTACGGAACTGCGCTCCCATCCAACTTCCGGATCGGGAACTGCTGATCCCGCCCTACACGTTGGGAGCCTGGCTCGGTGACGGGCACAGCGACGCCAGCCGCTTCACCACGGCAGATCCAGAGATGGTCACGCACGTCGAGGCGGACGGCTTCGTCGTGCGGCCCAGCGGGCCAATGGTCTACACCATCCTGCTGCGGCCCGCGTCCGCTGCTCCGGGCAACGGTGTCTGCGCGGACTGTGGCGTTTCCACCAGGGCGTTGCGAGAGAACCCGGCGACCAGGAAGTGTGCTGACTGCCGTCACCGGAACGGCTCGTTCCTCGGGTTGTTGCGTCAGGTCGGGGTGGCTGCCAACAAACACATCCCGGTCACATACCTGCGGGCCTCCGAGGCTCAGCGCAGAGCGTTGCTCGCCGGCCTGATGGACACCGATGGGACCGTGGCCCCCGCCGGTAACCTCCAGTACACGTCGACCTCCAAGCAGTTGGCTGATGACGTACGCGAACTGATCGTCAGCCTCGGCTACCGCTGCACGGTCAACGCAAAGCCGGTGCGCGGCCGTACCCCCGAGTCGTCAACGGCATATACCTTGAACTTCTCCACCCCGGATGTCGTCTTCCGGCTCAAGCGGAAGCAGGATGCGCACGCCGAACGTCGCCGCACCACCTCCGATGTTCGAACGACCTCGCGGTTCATCGTCGACGTCCGGCCGGTCCCGAGTGTTCCGGTCCGGTGCGTGACTGTCGATAACGACGAGCACCTGTACCTGGCCAGCCGGGCGATGATCCCTACGCACAACAGCACCGCCAGCATGGATTTTGCCCGAAATGCAGCTATTCGCGCCAACCAGGCTGCGGCCATCTTCTCGCTGGAAATGAGCAAGGTCGAGATCGTCATGCGGCTGCTCTCCGCCGAGGCGCGGGTGCCGCTGCACGTGCTGCGCAGCGGCCAACTCTCCGACGACGACTGGACCAAGCTGGCCCGCTGCATGGGCGAGATCAGCGAGGCGCCGCTCTTCGTCGACGACACGCCGAGCATGAACCTGATGGAGATCCGGGCCAAGGCCCGGCGGCTCAAGCAGCGGCACGACCTCAAGATGATCGTGGTCGACTATCTCCAGCTGATGACCTCGCCGAAGCGCACCGAGAGTCGCCAGCAGGAGGTCGCCGACCTGTCCCGTGGCTTGAAGCTGCTGGCCAAGGAGGTCGAGTGCCCTGTCATCGCGGTCAGTCAGCTGAACCGTGGTCCCGAGCAGCGCACCGACAAGCGACCCCAATTGTCCGACTTGCGGGAATCGGGCTGCCTCACGGCGGAGACCCGGGTGGTTCGAGCGGATGACAACACCGAGATCACGCTCGGTGAGTTGTTGTCAAGCAACGCTAAAGAAATCCCGGTCTGGGCGTTGGACGAGAGCCTTCGCTATACGCCCCGCACCATGACCCACGTCTTCCCCAGCGGCACCCGCGAGGTGTTCCGGCTGACCCTCGCATCGGGCAAGCAGATCGATGCCACAGCGAACCACCCCTTCCTCGCGTTCACCGGGTGGGTGCCGCTCGGTGAGCTGTCGCCCGGAGATCGCATCGCCACGCCGCGACACCTACCGCCTCCAATGGTCACCCGCCCGTGGGTCGATGCCGAGGTGGTCATGCTGGCTCACCTGTTGGGCGACGGCTCGTTCGTGCGCCGCCAACCCATCCGGTACGCAAGTCGTGATGAGCTGAACCTGCAGGCCGTGACGGAAGCAGCGAAGCACTTCGGGATTTCCGCCGTCCGCGACGACTACGCGGCCGCGAGGGTCACAACCCTCCGCCTGCCGGCGCCGTACCGCCTGGCTCGCGGTCGGCGCAACCCGATCGCGGCTTGGTTGGACGAGCTGGGCCTCTTCGGTCTGAGGTCACACGAGAAATTCATCCCTGCTGGCGTTTTCAGCCTGCCGAAGGAGCAGATCACCAGCTTCCTGCGGCACCTCTGGGCTACGGACGGTTCGGTGACCGTCAGTAACACCGGCCGCGGAGGGCGCGTCTATTTCGCGTCCACGAGCCGACGAATGCTCGAAGACATCTCTCGACTGCTCCTCAGGTACGGCATTACAGCCCGGCTGCGGGTCGTACCAGTCGTGGGACACCGCCCTCAGTACACGCTCGACATCTCCGGTCGGGACGACCAGTTGAGGTTCCTGCGCGAGATTGGCGTCCATGGGGAGCGCTCGGAGGGCTGCGCCGCTCTGCTTGCTGCTCTGGAGTCGACGGAGAGCAACACCAACGTTGACACCGTGCCGCGCGAGGTGTGGACCAGGGTGAAGGAGATCTTGGTCGAGCAGGGGATGACCCACCGTGAGTTCGCCGCCGCCATCGGCACCCAGTTCTGTGGCAGCGCCCTCTGGAAGCGCGCGCCCAGCCGTTCCCGACTGGCGGCGATCGCCACCGTCCTCGACGCGGCCGACCTCGACCTGCACGCGACGAACGACATCTTCTGGGACTCGATAGTGTCCATCGAGTCGCTCGGTGAGCAGGAAGTGTTCGACGCGACTGTGCTCGGGAAGCACAACTTCATCGCCAACGGCATCGCCACCCACAACTCGATCGAGCAAGATGCCGACGTTGTCATCCTGCTGCACCGCGACGACTACTACGACAAGGAGTCGCCGCGGGCCGGGGAGGCGGATTTTATTGTTGCCAAGCATCGGAATGGCCCCACCGACACGGTGACCGTCGCGGCCCAGCTGCACCTGTCCCGCTTCGTCGACATGGCCATCGGCTGACCGCACGGCACCGTCGACGGCTTAGGGCCTGTTTCATAAGGACTGGCCGGCCTGCGGCGGGCCCGGACGACGACCGGCGGCGTTGCGGTTTCGTCCGGATACGACACCGGTATCCGGACGAAACCGCGCCTTGCCG